>CAYWUN010000021.1:0-32861 GCA_964461315.1 uncultured Aestuarium sp. | reverse complement strand
CGGTAAGATAGAGCTTCAACATTTGTGCACGCAATTCGCTCGACGTTGCAAAACAAGAATGGTGCGCTTCCGATGATGAAACTGGCAAAAATCACCGTTGCCGCGACCATCATGCTTTGGCCTAGGAGCGGCTGAATAACGGAGCCAATGGCGATCCAGAGAACGAATAGCGCAGAATAGGTTCCGATCAGGCGTCCGCGTTTGCCTGGGCTACAGATAAGTGTCAGGCGATATTCGAAATACCGGAACAGAAGACCAATCGCGCCGCCGAACACAAAGCGAAGCACTGTCCAAACATAGGACACTTGAATGAGTGCCATTAGTAAAAGCGAGGCACCGATTAGCACGATCAATGCTCCAACGATTTTGGTACTTGGGACGCTCGTAGCGATGCGAGGAAGAAATGGCGTTATCAAGAGCCAAGCTAGAGGTGGCATCGCCGCGTTAAGACTAATCAGCATTGGGCTTGCACCTAGTCTCTCCAGCCCAATAGCAAGAAAGGGAAATGATACGCCGTAGCCAATGGTCGCCAGCAGAGTGCACCAAAATATCCATAAGAGCTCGCGATTATGATTTAACAGCATGGTCCGGGCCTCTAGGGTTGGATGATGTTCAATATAAGCGCTCGAACAACTGCGTGATCGCGGGTTCTGGCTTTGAGCTTGATCTTTGCTCCTTGCACATGCTTCTCGAAGGTCTTCTCTGAGATCTTCATTCGATAGCTAATCTCCGCGGGGCGAAACCCCATGGCAAGCCAACTTAGGCAGTCAATCTCACGCGGCGTAAGCGAGGGAAAGAAATTAGGCTCTTGGACGCGAACGCGTTCATCAAGTGCGATTGCTCCACGGATAATTTCACCGCCGTAACGTGCCCAATCGGCTATGAATTTGCGGTTGTCCATTCCTGAATCGTGATGAAATCCCATGCCGGAAAACCCAAAATCTCGAGAAATGGGGAAGCTCACGCCATTGATCAGGCCAATGTCTTGTTCCGCATGCCATAAGCTGCTCTGTTCTGGTGTCATTTCTTCGAGGATTTGCTGGGAATTTATCGGATTCCACTCAACCAGGTTCGTTAATCCCTCAAGCAAGAGTTCCACAGAGCGATCGTTCTTTAGTAGTGGTTCTGGTGAAAGCTCTTCCCATTCTTTGGTGTATGTGTGGTGAAGGAAAGGCATCGATTTTGCTGACTCGCGCTGCATTTCTTTAACGCCGCAACCGAAGCCATAGAGAAAACCTTTGCCACCCCTCTGCTCAATGAAAGTTTGAAAGCTGCTTAATGGATCGGGGGTGGTCTTTACGACTTCAATAAATTCAATCATGCCCCTAAAGTCGCACCGATATAAGTATAATAAAAGATGCAACACTCTACCTTAGAGTGTTTCTGGCATCAACTCACTTATAGTCTCGAAATGGAGTAATGCTGAGGCGAAGCAATACGGTTAGATGTGTGCCTTAATGCTTGGGCCAATCCCTTGATCTTGTGGGAAAAGAGGGATGAGACATGCCTGAAGGGCGTGGTAGATGTCTGGCTTGCCCTTAAACACTGTCGTGCGAGGAGCGCCATTCGCGTCTACTTCGGGCCACCAGCCTCCGTTTTGATGGTCGATAAAGTCGGACTCTAGGGTGGCCCAAATCTTGGCTTCCCATTCTTTAAACCGCGCCTCTCCAGTCAAGTTGGAGAGCACCGAGGCAGCGGCCGCCCCTTCGCAGCAGGGCCACCAAAAACGGTTGGTCATCGCGGCAGAGCCGTCCCAATCCAGCGTATAGTGAAAGCCGCCCCGCGGGTTTGACCAGCCTTGCTCGACCGCTTTGTCAAAAAGCGCTATTGACGCTTCCTTCATCCAATCCTGTGACTTGTCTGTAAGCTGCCACAGTTGGATCAACAGTCGGCTCCACTCCAGAGCATGGCCGGGCGTGGTGCCAGCAGGGCGGAACATAGGATCGCCAGCAAAATTGGGATCAACGTTCCAATAATTGTCGAAGTGCTCGGGCACAACCCAGCCAGCTTTGCGCGCATTTTGGTTGATAATGCGCTCTGCGATACGCACAGCCATGTTAAGGCAGCGTTCATCGCCCCAAGTCTCATAGGCCGCCATAAGCGCCTCGGTGCTATGCATGTTGGAGTTTTGGCCGCGGTAGTCGCTCAGCTTTTGCCAGTCAGCGGTGTATTCTTCGGTCATCGCGCCCGCTTCATCGTCCCAAAAATGCGCGAGGATCACTGACATGATCTCTTCGTGCAGGGCTTTTGCTTCGGGATGGTCGACGAGACCGGCGCTGGCAGCCGCCAAAAGGACAAAGGCATGGCCATAGGCTTGTTTGTCGCTGCGCTCGGCTGAGACATCCGTCACGCCCCAAAAGAAGCCGCCATTGATGGGGTCCCTGTGACCCTGCATCAGGTAATCCATCGCGTGGTTCATAATCTCGCGAGCGCCATCGACCTTCATAAGAGTCGCTAGGGCGTAACAATGGACCATGCGGGTGGTCTCGTGAAGCTCGCGCAGGGTTCCGTTCGCGCCTGCATGGATCGGAGAACCTTTGCCGTCGAGCTGATAAAAACCACCTTTAGGGTTAATTGAAGGGGTGCCAAAGAAATCAAAAAGCGCCTGTGCATGCGAAAGAAGGCGGTCGTGCGCGATGGTCATAATGCGTTCCCTGAAAGCCGATTTTTTCGCATCTTCTAGCGCTAACAGTTCAAAGTCCATTCCCCAAAATGAGAAACCGACCCAATATTTGGATGCGGTCTCATAGGTGGTAGATTTGGGACATTAACCACCGTTTTGGATCGCCTAGCGGGAAACAAGGCTGGAGGGGGTTGTGCATTCAATAATGCGTTTTCCTATCCATCGGTCAATTTGGGCATTTGCTATAGTGTAAAGTTCAAAGGTCCCAGTGGCTTACCCAAAGTGGGTGTCAAAATACCGTCATTCCATCAAGCTCGATAGTCCGATCAAGCTAATCGCCTCGAGCAAGGATTTGGGCGCAGGCGGACGTTTTGGCGTAGGCGCCTCCGTTTTGAAGTGAATTTGCTTCTCCATCTGATGAAGTTCTTCAAAGAGCCGGTCGGACTTGCTCTGCATCATTTGGATTTCGCTTTTGTTAAATGTTGCCATTGGTTTTCTCCCACACACACTCGCGTTTTTGCGAGCCACAAGGAAAGCTAACCCGACCAGAGCTAAGGACGCGTAAACATATAGATTTTGATCTATTTTCGGAATTTTACATGAGGCGCGATTGACAAAGAGACTGGTATCAGACCACCAAAAGCAATGACCAAACAAACCATAGAGAAGGCACAGATCAAGATATATCCGCTTGGGACGGATGGGTATGTGCTGCGTATCTCGGATACGCTGACAGCTGCCGCGAATGCGGCGGCGATTGCGCTTGCTGGTGCTGCGGAAAAGCTTGCCGAGGCTGTCGAAGTTGCCCCTTCGCTCACTTCAGTGCTCGTTCGGTTTGATCCATCGGTGACTGCGCGTGCGTCGTTTGTTGCATGTCTTGAAGCTCTGATAAGTGATTTCGAAGCAGCAGAATATGAACCCCAAAGGCGTTGGACCATTCCGGTTTGTTTCGATCAGACAGCTGCCCCGCAACTTGCAGAGGTTTCAGCACTGACGGGGTTGAGCGATAGAGAACTTGTTCAGGACCTGTGTACAGCCAAGCTGAGCGTTCTTGCGCTCGGGTTCGCCCCTGGTCAGCCCTATATCGGGATATTGCCTGATGCGTGGGATATCCCGCGTCAAACGGCTCTGACCGAAGCCGTGCCAGCGGGGGCGATTACCGTTGCGGTTCGTCAAATCGTACTCTTTGCCAATCGCTCTGCAACGGGGTGGCGACAGATCGGCCAATGTGCCTTTCGTCCCTTTGATCTCGAGCGTGCGCCTCAAGTGGCCCTGAAAGCGGGCGACGAAATTCGGTTTGCTCCAATCGCTAGGGTGGAGTTTGAACCGCTTTGGGCAGATCCCTTTGGTGGGGCGAGGCTAAAGAGCCTATGACACAGCTTATTGTGAAATCAGGCGGTGCACATCTGAGCGTTCAGGATTTCGGACGTCGTGGTCATTTTGCCAGCGGCATCTCGGTCGGAGGGGCGGCGGACCCGATGGCGCTCTGCGAGGCTGCGGCGCTTCTTGGGGGCTTTGGCGCCGCTCTTGAATTGGCGGGCCATGGCGGACACTTCAGCTTTGATCAAACCTGTGATGTGGCTCTGACCGGTGCCCAGATGCGGGTCAGCGTTGATGGTAAACCCCTTATTTGGGGCGCGGTTCATCGGATTGAACGTGGCGCGGTTCTCGACATTGGTGCGGCTGAAAAGGGTGTCTATGGCTATCTCACACCGCGCGGAGGCATTCAGAGCGAAGACCTCCTTGGGAGCCGCTCGGTTCAAGCCGGTGCTGGGATCGGTCGGGCGATTGAGGTGGGTGATGCGTTTGCGATTGGCGGTGGCGCGGGATCTCTCGTCAAACTGCGCCAAAGCGATCGTTTCTCTGGGGGCCTCATAAGGTTTGTTAAGGGTTCGCAATCGCATTTGTTCAACGGCGATACCTTTGCCCGTTTTGAACAGACCGATTTCAAGCGGGATATGCGCGGTAATCGCCAAGGCGTAGCGCTTGCCTCTGAAGGGGAGGGCTTCACCGCAGAAGGTCAGCTCAGTCGCGTGTCTGACTTTATCACGGTCGGCGACATTCAAATGACGGGCGATGGGCGGCCCTATGTCCTTTTGGCGGATTGTCAGACGATCGGTGGATACCCTCGTATTGGAACGGTGATCCCTGCGGATATTCCCAAGATCTCTCAAGCCAGCGTCGGCGCGCGGCTTAAATTCGAGTGTATTTCGCTTGAGGAAGCGGACGCACTTCATTTTGATGCAGTAAAAGAGACGCAAGCGCTTAGGCGTCATGTTGAACCCTTGGTGCGTGATCCAAGTGAAATCACAGACCTTTTGGCGTATCAACTGATTGGCGGGATGATAGCAGGAGACGAAGAATGGCTCTGAAGGTCGACCTAAATGCAGACATGGGCGAAGGCATCGGTAATGATGCGGCTCTGGTCTCTATCGTAACCTCGGCCAATGTCGCCTGCGGATTTCATGCGGGTTCGTTCAACACCATGCGTGAGACGATGAAGGACGCGATCCAAGCGGGCGTCGGTATCGGAGCACATCCAGGATTTGAGGATCGTGAGAATTTTGGCCGCACGAGGATGCGGCTTTCGGCCGAAGATCTTGGCGCGCTGACGGCGTATCAGCTCGGTTCGGCAATTGGGATGGCGCGGCACTTGGGCGGGGAGGTAAGGCACCTCAAACTCCATGGAGCGCTTGCAAATATGGCGAGCGAAGATCCCGAAATTGCGCGCGCTTGCTATGAGGCCGCTCTGAGGGTTCAACCCGATATCGTTCTGATGGTGATTGCTGCCACTGCGCAAGAACAGGTCGCAAAGGATCTCGGGGCGCAATGGGCGGGGGAAATCTTTGCAGATCGCGCTTACAACGATGACGCAACACTCGTGGAACGTTCCAAAGACGGGGCCGTGCTTCACGATCCCTCGCTGATCACACAGCGCATTTCACAGATGCTCAAGGAAGGCGCGATCATTTCGCAAAGCGGTAAGCGGATCCCATGCAAGATCGATACGATTTGCCTACACGGAGATACAAAAGAGGCGGTCGAAATCGCCGCCTCTCTTAGGGATGGATTGACCGCGCAAGGCGTGACCCTCGCGCGGCTTTGATTATTCAATAGCAGTTGCTTTCGAAGGCGTCAGCTTGCCCATTGCATCGAACTGAGACAGGAAGACTTCACCAGTGAGGTCGTGGAGAAGGTGCGAACGCTTTAGGCGATCCATCACCGGTCCTTTTACCTCTGAAAGGTGGAGCTTGATGTTCATGTCCTTGAGGCGATTGTTGATCGCCTCGAGGCTTTCGAGTGCGGAGAGGTCCACTTCGTTCACCGCAGAGAACATGAAGACAACGTTCTTAAGCTCGCAGTCCTTTTGAACGCGGGTGTAGACGTAGTCCTCAAGGTAGCGAGCATTCGCGAAATAGAGGCTTTCATCGATGCGGATGGTAAGCAGCGAAGGGTGGGTCTCAACCGTATGACGTTTGATGTTGCGGAAGTGTTGGGTGTTCGGAACAAGGCCAACTTCTGCAATATGCGGACGCGAGGTCTTGAAGAGGTACAGCACGACCGAGAGACCAACGCCAGCCGAAACACCGGTTTCCACGCCGAGAAGTAGCGTCAGCAGAATGGTTGCCGCAACCGCGATGAAGTCTGGACGCGAGTATCCCCAGCTGCGCTTGAGGATCGAAAGGTCTACAAGGCTTAGCACAGCAACAATGATGGTTGCCGCAAGGGTCGCTTTGGGAAGGAAGTAGACCAGCGGGGTGAGCACAACAGCGGCGATGGCGAGACCAATGGCGGTGAAAGCACCCGCCGCAGGCGTTTCCGCACCAGCGTCAAAGTTCACAACCGAGCGCGCAAAACCACCCGTTACCGGATAGCCACCCGTGAAGGCTGCACCGATGTTCGCAGCACCAAGACCGATGAGTTCCTGATCCGGGTCAATCCGCTGACGCTTTTTTGCAGCAAGCGTTTGGGCAACCGAAATGGACTCGACGAAACCGATCACAGTGATGAGAAGGGCGGGCACGAAAAGCTGACCAACGAGCGAGGGCGAGAGGTCTGGCATGGTCAGCGGGGGAAGGCTTTGGGGAACATCGCCAACAACTTTGACACCGTGGCCTTCAAGACCAAAGAGCCAAACAGAAACGGTGGTGACGACAACCGCGGCAACGGGGCCTGCTTTGGTCAGAACGTCAGCAAGACGTGGGGGGACGCCTTTGGAGAGCAACAGGGGCTTAAGACCCTTGCGCACCCAAAAGAGGAAAGCGGTCGCCGCGACGCCGATGATCGTGGTGATCCAGTTCAAGGTTGGAAGACCAACTATAAGGGACTCGATCATCTCAGGAAGCGTATGACCCGAGGTCTTGACGCCAAGGATATGGCCGAGCTGGCTGGCCGCAATGAGAATACCCGATGCGGTGATAAACCCAGCGATAACGGGGTGCGAAAGGAAGTTTGCAATGAAGCCAAGGCGGAACACACCAAGGAGCATCAGCATCACACCCGACAAAAGCGCAAGCGTAAGAGCCGCCATGGCGTAGCCCATCGTGCCTGCCTCTGCGACCTGACCGACTGCGGCGGCGGTCATGAGAGAGACGACGGCTACGGGGCCAACAGCGAGCGCGCGGCTGGTGCCGAATATGGCGTAAAAGATAATTGGAACGATCGACGCATAGATGCCGGCCTCGGGCGGAAGTCCTGCGAGCAGAGCATAGGCGAGCGACTGGGGAACGAGCATGATCGTCACGATCACGGCGGCGATCAAGTCATTCGATAGAGCGTCAGAGTTGTACTTCCGGCCCCACTCTAGGGCTGGAACGTAGCGGGTCAATTTTGAGAGATTCATAGGGTGCAGCCTTGCTGATCGGCGCTGGGGAGGAGGCCGAGGGTGGCCCGCCCATCAAGGGCGGGCCAGTTGGAATTAGTTGGAAACGGTGACTTTCTCAGGCTTCACCATCCATTCGCGGCCACGAAGCATGGCCTTCCAATAGATCGGCGGAAGCGCTGTTTCTTTCAGCCACCATGCCAGACGAGTGGGTTTGGTTCCGTCGAGCACTGCTTTGGGGAAGCTCGGCAGAAGGGCGCCACCGTATCCGAATTCAGCAAGAACGATCTTGCCGCGTTCTACGGTGAGTGGGCAGGAGCCGTAGCCATTGTATTGGCGAGCGGCGGATTTGCCATCGATGTCGGCGATCACGTTTTCGGCGACAACAGGGGCCTGAACGCGTGCCGCAGCAGCGGTCTTGGCGTTCGGAGCGTTCATCACATCGCCCAGAGACCAGATGTTCTCGTAGGTTTTGTGACGAAGCGTAGCCTGATCCACATCGACCCACCCAGCAGCGTCAGCCAGCGGCGAGACGCGGATAAAATCCGGTGCAGTCTGCGGCGGCACGACATGGAGCATGTCGAACTCAACCGTGACACGGGTCTTTTCGGTTTCGGGCTTTGCAACTTCGAAGGTTGCGGTCTTGGCCTGACCATCCACAGCAACAAGGTTGTGGAAGAAGTTCAGGGTGGCGTCATACTTCTCGATGTATTTCTCAAGAGCGGGGACATAGTCCTTGACGCCAAAGAGCACGCCACCAGCATTCATAAACTGGATGTCGATGTCTTTGAGGGTGCCGTTGCGATACCAGTGGTCGCCCGACAGATACATTGCCTTTTGCGGAGCGCCAGCACATTTGATCGGCATCGGCGGTTGCGAGAAGATCGCGCGACCTTCCTTCATCTCTTGCACGAGCTTCCAAGTGTAAGGGGCTAGATCGTAACGATAATTCGATGTGACGCCATTACGACCGAGCGTGTCAACAAGACCTTCGATGCGGTTCCAATCAAGCTTGATCCCTGGGCAAACGATCAGGCGCTTGTAGCCAACGACGCGGCAGCCATCGAGGATGACAGCGTTGTCTTTGGGTTCAAACGCCGCAACAGCGGACTTGATCCAGTGCACGCCTTTGGGGATGAGGCTGCCCATGGTTTTAGAGGTATCTTCGGGGTGGAAGACACCAGCACCCACAAGGGTCCAGCCGGGCTGATAGTAGTGAATGTCGGCCGGATCAATGATCGCAATGGTCTGGTCCGAGCGTCGTGCGAGTATTGACGAGGCGACCGAGATACCAGCCGCGCCGCCACCAACAATCACGATGTCATAGCTGGCGTCGGTTGTATTGGTCGGGGTCTTGCCGCCGTTCACGATGCGGCGCACAACGCCGCCCATATCGTATCCAGCAGCTTTAGCCGCGGCGAGGATGTCCGACGTGGACATCTTGCCAGCTTGCGCCAAAGCCCAAAGGGTCGTCGAACGGGTGCCGGTGCGGCAGTAAGCAAGAACAGGGCCGGGAAGGCTGTCGAGAGCCGCGCCAAAAGCAACAGCATCTTCGTCCAGAACCTTGCCCGAGATTACGGGAAGATACACCGCCTCAAGACCAGCAGCCTTGGCCGCCTTTTCCATCTCTTCAAAGGTCGGTTGGTCCGCGCCTTCGCCATCGGGGCGGTTGCAGATGATCGAGCGGAAACCAGCGTCAGCCAGTGCTTTCATATCTGCAGCCGCGATCTGCGGTGCCACCGACAATTTCGGTGTAATCTTCTTGATGTCCATTATCCTTGCTCCCCTTTGGATACGTTTATTAGATGCCGTTGACCGGCACTTTGAGCATCGGGCGACCGTCTTTGTCAGTCGGAATTTCGCCTGCGCGCATGTTTACCTGCAACGAAGGGATGATCAGGCGGGGCATGTCCAGCTGAGCATCGCGTTCGGTGCGGAATTTAACGAAGTCTTCTTTGGTCTTGCCTTCACCAACGTGAATGTTGTGCTTCTTCTCTGCGCCAACAGTGGTTTCCCATTCGATGTCGCGGCCGTTGGGGCCGTAATCGTGGCACATAAAGAGGCGTGTGTCGTCAGGAAGAGCCAGAACCTTTTGGATCGAGTCATAAAGCACGCCAGCGTCACCACCTGGGAAGTCAGCACGTGCCGAACCACCATCAGGCATAAAGAGTGTGTCGCCAACAAAGCCTGCATTGCCAACAACATGTGTCATACAAGCAGGCGTATGGCCTGGGGTATGCATTGCAAAGGCTTCCATGTTGCCGATTTTATAGACATCACCGTCTTCGAAGAGGGCGTCGAACTGCGAGCCGTCACGCTGGAATTCGGTGCCTTCGTTAAAGACCTTGCCGAAGACGTCCTGAACAATGGTGATGTTCTTGCCGATGCCGATTTTGCCGCCAAGCTTTTGCTGGATGTAGGGTGCAGCAGAGAGGTGGTCTGCGTGAACGTGCGTTTCGATGAGCCACTCAAGCTTGAGACCGTTAGTCTCGATGTAGTTGATCAGCTGATCAGCGTGCTCGTAGGTAATACGGCCAGCGGCATAGTCGATGTCCATCACAGAGTCGATGATCGCACAGGAATTGCTGCTCGGATCTTTGACGATGTAGCTAATGGTCCAAGTGGCGGGATCGAAGAAAGCTTTTACTTCGGGAACGAGGTCCATGTTCACAGGGTAGTTTGCCATGATGGTCTCCTAAGGTTCGTCACGAGGCCTTATCTTGGGAATCGGCGTCGATACATTTTGAATTTGAAATGTATATGGAGCTTAATTCATCCCCTGTCAATGACTTCATATTAAAAGTTTGGAATGTGTAAATGGATATGATGTCGCGGCTTAGTTGACGTGATGTTAGCCCCAAGTTTCGCTTGCGGGTGAGTTTTTTGCGATTTCTATCCGTATGGTCCCTGAAAACTATCTAATTTAGTGTCGAAAAATGGGGCCAATCCTAATGGGTCTCTCAACTACAGGTTAAGAAAGGGCGTATCGAAAGGCGGGAGGCACTTTGATTCTCTCGGGGAGCAGCCATTTCCATCACGGATTTATCTGTCCAGAAATGGCTCAGCTTTCGGGAGAAAGTGTCAATGTATTGACGCTAATAACCCCACTTTTGATGGGAATTCTTGTTTTATATATGCGTAAGTTTGGTCTAAAATTATCGAAAGTATAGTTCTTCACTAGGGTCAGACCCATGCGTAAAACATCAATCAAGGCTTACATTAAGCACTCGGGCTTTCACTTCTTCCAGTTGCAATTGCGCAGCTCGATCAAGCCGACAATCCGTGTCATGAACTATGACATGCGCCCAAATACAGGCAAACGCCCGTTCGAAGTGGGCCTGATCGATGTTTCTGTCATCGCAGACGCACAGGCCAATCCGACAATTCGTTTTGGCGAGCGCGTCCGCACCGAACCCTACGCAGTTAAGTAATGACGTTAGGGGCATCGCGTCCGGTATGAGCGCGAATGCCTGCGATCGCTTCTGCGGCCGCAATAATTGGCGCCAAGGCAATCTGAGCGTCTTCATCCATCCGCGCGGGGGCTGTCGCAAGCTCCTCCAGATAGACGCGCACCGTTGCTCCGACGGTCCCCGTGCCGGACAAACGAAATACCACTCTTCCTCCCGAAGCGAAGACGATCCGGATACCTTGACCCGCTGAATGCGAGCCATCGACCGGATCGTCATAGGAAAACTCGTCGGCACTTTGGACCGTGAGCTTGCCAAAGTTCTTGCCGGGGAGAGTATCGAACTGGGCGCGAAGGCCATTCATCATAGAATTGGCAGCAGCGGCATCCACGTCTTCGTAGTCATGACGCGAGTAATAGTTGCGCCCGTACTCGGCCCAGTGATCATTCATCAGTTCTTTGACGGACTTGCGCGTGACAGCGAGGATATTGAGCCACAAAAGAACGGCCCAGAGTCCATCTTTTTCGCGAACGTGGTCTGACCCTGTGCCTGCGCTTTCTTCGCCGCAAAGCGTCGCGCGGCCTGCGTCGAGCAGGTTGCCGAAGAATTTCCATCCCGTCGGTGTTTCAAAGCACTCGATCCCCTTGGCCGCTGCCACACGATCAACGGCAGCAGAGGTCGGCATGGAGCGAGCAACACCTGCTAGGCCTTTGGAATAGGCTGGGGCGAGATGGGCAAGCGCTGCAAGAACGGCAAGGCTGTCAGATGGAGTGACATATTGTTCGCGGCCAACGATCATATTGCGGTCGCCATCGCCGTCTGAGGCGGCACCAAAGTCCGGCGCATCATCGGCATACATTGTGTCCATTAGCTCCTTGGCCCAGATCGGGTTTGGATCAGGGTGGCCGCCGCCAAAGTCGGGAAGGGGCGTCCCGTTGGCAACTGTGCCCTTGGGGGCGCCAAGCATGTCTTCGAGAATAGCAGTCGCATAGGGACCAGTGACAGCGTGCATCGCGTCAAAGCGCATCCGAAAGCCCGAAGCGAAAAGGGCGCGGATCGCGTCAAAGTCAAAGAGCTCTTTCATCAGAGCGGCGTAGTCTTCTACGGGATCGACGATTTCGACCGACATCGCACCAAGCTTGCTTGACCCGATTGCCCCCAGATCAACGTCTTGTGCATCGAGGATGTGATATTGGTCGATTACCTTCGTCCGCTCGAAAATCTTGTCGGTCACGCCTTCGTTTGCAGGGCCACCGTTTGGGCCGTTGTATTTCAGGCCAAAGTCCTCGTCCTCGCCACCTGGATTGTGGCTCGCCGATAAGATCAGGCCACCATCGGTGCCGCGCTTGCGGATGAGGTGCGAGGCGGCAGGCGTCGAGAGGATACCGTTTTGACCAACAAGGCATTTCAAAGCGCCGTTGGCTTCGGCCATCCGCAAGATGACTTGGATCGCGCGGTCATTAAAGAAGCGACCATCTCCGCCGACGACCAAAGACTTACCTTCGACCCCGCCAATCCCGTCAAAGATCGATTGCACATAGTTTTCTAGATAATGCGGTCCCATGAAGACACGCGTCTTTTTGCGCAATCCGCTGGTGCCGGGTTTCTGGCCTTCGATAGGCTGGGTCTGAACGCTATGTCTGGTCATGGTAATGATTTAACCTTTGAGTTCTAAGACAAAAGCAACAACGCTGTTGCCGTTTATGTGACGGTTTTCGCCGCTATCTTTGGGCGCGCTTTCTGAGGTGTCAAAACTACGTTGCCAAGCTTTGCCATTTGGGGCGGCAGGTAGGGTCACATCAGTCGGCTCGCCTGCATTGAATACAGCAATGATTGCGCCTTCGCGTGGGGCATATTCCGGAGTTCCCGAAGCCATACGAAGTTCTGCCACCAAAAGGCGCTGATCTGGGTTTCCCCAATCCTCGCTTTGCATGGGCAGACCATCGGCGCGTCGCCAGAATAGATCGGGCGCACCATCAATGAGCCTTGAGCGGGAATGGAGAAAACGCTTTTGCCGTAGGATTGGATGGGCTTTGCGAAAGGCGATGGCCTGCTTGCAGAACTCGAGGAACTCGGTGTCAGGCTCATTCCAGTTCACCCAACCGATTTCGTTGTCCTGACAATAGGCGTTGTTGTTGCCGTCTTGGCTGTTACCAATTTCGTCACCGGCAAGGATCATGGGCGTGCCTTGGCTCAACATCAAGGTGGCCATCAAGTTCCGTCGACGCTGTGCGCGCAGTGCGATGATTTCGGCATCTTCGCTGGGACCTTCGATCCCGCAGTTGTTGGAGCAATTGTTGGAATGGCCGTCGCGGTTCTCCTCGCCGTTCGCCTCATTGTGCTTGTCGTTGTAGCTGACGGTGTCCATTAGGGTGAACCCATCGTGGGCGGTGATAAAGTTCACCGAAGAGGTCGCGGGGCGTCCATCATGGTCAAAGCGAAGCGCGGACCCCGCTATGCGACTTGCCAGCTTGGTCACTGTGCCTTGGTCGCCGCGCCAATAGCGCCGCACCTGATCACGGTATTTGTCGTTCCATTCATGAAAAGGGACCGGATAAGCGCCAAGTTGATAGCCACCTTCGCCAATATCCCAAGGTTCGGCATATAGCTTGACGCGATTGAGCACTGGATCTTGTCGCACCGCCCTAAAGAACGGCCCATCTCGGTCAAAGGCCCCGCGCGTGCGTCCGAGGGTCGAGCAAAGGTCAAACCTGAAGCCGTCCACATGCATGACTTCAACCCAATAGCGCAGGCTGTCCATCACAAGGCGAAGCGTGAAGGGATGGTCGAGGTTCAGGACGTTCCCGCAGCCCGAGTCGTTTGCATAGAAACGTTTGTCGTCCGTCAGTCGGTAGTAACTTGCGTTATCTAGGCCGCGGAACGAAAGGGTCGGGCCCATTTGGTTGCCCTCGGCGGTGTGGTTATAGACCACGTCCAAGATCACTTCTATCCCAGCGGAATGAAAACGCGCCACCATCTGCTGGAACTCGGCGATGTCGTCATAGGCAAGGTAGCGTGGATCGGGGGCAAAGAACCCGTGGGTCATATAACCCCAGTAATTTGTCAGTCCTTTATCTGTGAGAAACTTTTCATTCAGAAACGCTTGGACGGGCATGAGCTCGATAGAGGTCACACCAAGTTTGTTCAGGTGCTCGAGGATAGGCTCTGAGGCCATCCCAAGAAATGTTCCCTTATTTGGAACATCTTCCCGTCCAGCGGTAAGGCCTTTGACATGTGCCTCATAGAGGACTGTCTCGGTATCGGGGATATGGAGCTGTGCATCGCGGCCCCAGCTGAACGCGGGATCGACAACCACACAGCGCGGCATGAAAGGCGCTGAGTTTCGTTCGTCAAAGCTCAGGTCTGCATCCTTATGGCCCGCAACATAGCCAAAGACTTCGTCCGCAAGGTTCGGATGACCGGTGAGCCGTTTGGCATATGGATCAAGAAGGAGCTTGTGCGGGTTAAAGCGATGACCGTTTGCGGGATCATATGGACCGCTTGCACGAAACCCATAGCGCTGACCGGGACGCATTCCGGGGAAATACCCATGCCAGACATGGCCCGAGCGTTCGGGCAGGTCGATGTTCAGAACTTCGTTGTCCTCGTCATCAAAGAGGCAAAGCGTCATGCGGGTCGCGTTCTGCGAAAAGATCGCAAAGTTAACGCCATCCCCGTCGAACGTGGCTCCGAGTTGATAGGGGTTGCCCTCAGAGATCGGGATGTTGCTGCTCATGATTTGGGTGCGAGGCCTTGATAGAGTGCGGCATAGGCTTTGGCCGAGGTTTCCCAGCCCACAGATTGGCTCATGGCGTTCTGCTGCATTCTTTGCCAAACCCCTTTGTCTGAATAGAGGTTACAGAGTTTGGCGAGCGCATTGCGCAAGCTTTCCGTTGTGACAGGCGAAAACTGTATGCCATTCGCTACGCCCTTTGTCAGGGCGGCAGGCGAGGCATTGATGACCGTGTCAGCAAGCCCACCTGTAAGGGCAACAACTGGAATAGTGCCATAGCGAAGGCCATAAAGTTGCGTGAGGCCGCATGGCTCGAACCGCGACGGCACAAGGATCGCATCTGCCCCAGCAATCAGGCGGTGCGACATTGCTTCGTCATATCCAATATGGACCGCGACGTTCTTATTCGATGTGGCAGCGCGAAAGGCTGCCTCTAGCGCAGGATCGCCTGTTCCAAGCACGATGAGCTGGCCACCTCTGGACGTCAGAGTGGGGAGAGCGTTGAGCAACAGGTCGAGACCCTTTTGCTCGGTCAAACGCGAGACAACCACACAGAGCGGGCCTTCTGAATGTGGGAGTTTGAACTCAACGCGCAGCGCGAACTTGTTTGCTATTTTGTCCTCGGGTGTCTTGTATGGCTTGATGTTCGGATCGGTGTCTGGGTTCCACACATCAAGATCAATCCCGTTCAAAATTCCCGAAAGCTCATTGCGGCGATAGCGCATCACCCCATCAAGTCCCATACCAAATTCATCGGTCATGAGTTCTTGGGCATAGGTCTCGGAAACTGTGGTGAGACGGTCATAACCGACAAGTCCAGCCTTGAGCGCCGATATCCGCCCCCAGAACTCATAGCCGTCCTGATGATAGCGCTCCGGATCAAGGCCAAGTGTGTCGATCGCTTCGGGCTGCGCTATCCCGTGAAAGGCGATGTTATGGATCGTCAGGATTGTGCGCACTTTTCGCTGAGTTTGCATCGAGCGGAGATACTCGGGCACCCAGCCCGCCTGCCAGTCGTGGCCATGTATGATTTGTGGCGTCCACTTCCCGATACCTTCGGTTCCGATCTTGGCGGCGACCCATGAGAGAGCGGCAAATCGCTCGGGGTTGTCGGGCCAGTCTTTGCCGTCTGGTCCAAGATAGATATTGCCTTTGCGATCATATAGGTGCGGGGCGTCTAACACATAGAGGTCAAGGCCAGCTGCCTCGCTATGGAGCACTTTTGCCTTGCCGCCAAAGAGATCGGGGAACTCCATTTCACTCTTGGTCTTACCAAGAGCGTCCATGACCGCTGGATAACCCGGCAGCAAAGTGCGCATGGTTATTCCCTCGGCCTTGAGTGCCGCAGGAAGTGCGCCCGCTACATCTGCGAGACCGCCCGTCTTAACGAGAGGCGCACATTCCGACGTGACCGAGAGAACATCAATCATAGGCTTGCTGCCCTCCTGTCGAGCATGTCTTGCGTGATCAGCGTTGTGCCTTTTTCTGTGACACGGAACCACTTGGCGTCTTCAATTGGGTCCTCGCCGACGACGAGGCCCTCTGGGATTATAACGCCACGATCAATAACAACTTTACGAAGACGTGCTGAGCGGTTGACCGTCACGTAGGGGAGCACTACCGCATGGTCCAGCACCGCATAGGAGTTGGTGTGAACCTCTGTAAATAGGAGCGAGTTGCGCACTTCGGTGCCCGAGATAATGCATCCACCTGATACCATCGACGAGATAGCCATCCCTCGGCGGTCTTTTTCATCGTGAATGAACTTTGCGGGCGGGACGCTCTCTGAATAAGTCCAGATCGGCCATTTGCTATCCCAAAGGTTCAGCTCGGGTGTAAAGCTGGTGAGGTCGATGTTTGCCTCCCAAAATGCATCGACGGTTCCGACGTCTTTCCAATACGCCGGAGCGCCTGCATCGCGCACGCAACTTTCGTCGAAACGATGCGCCATGGCTTTCCCGTTCTTGACGATCTCGGGGATGAGATCATTGCCAAAGTCATGGCTGGAGTTTGTGTCCTCGTTGTCCTTGAGTAGGAGTTCGCGAAGGAACTTCCAGTTAAAGACATAGATGCCCATGGAAGCCAGCGCGAGGTTTGGGTCCTCGGGTGTCGCAGGCGGGTTCTTAGGCTTTTCGAGAAACGAGGTGATCCGTCCGGTTTCATCCGTCGCCATAACGCCAAAGGCCGTGGCGTCCATGCGGGGAACGGTAAGGCAGCCGATGGTCACGTCTGCCTGTGTCTCGACATGCTGACGTAACATGATCTCGTAGTCCATCTTGTAGATATGGTCGCCAGCAAGAATGATGACATAGTCAACGTCATAGCTGTCCACGATATCGATATTCTGGGTCACAGCGTCTGCCGTGCCGCGATACCAGCTGTTTTCATCCATCCGCTGCGAGGCGGGAAGAATGTCGAGAAATTCATTACGTTCGGCACGGAAAAAGTTCCAACCGCGCTGACAATGGCGAATGAGACTGTGCGCTTTGTACTGCGTTGCAACTGCCATTCGGCGAATGCCCGAGTTCATTGCATTCGAGAGGGCAAAGTCGATGATGCGCGTCTTGCCGCCGAAATAGACTGCGGGTTTTACGCGGCGGTCTGTGAGTTCTTGAAGACGGCTTCCTCTGCCACCTGCCAGAACAAAGGCCATCGAACGCTGTGTCAGTCTTCTGTTCTCAACCATTCCTTATCTCCCCCCCAAAGTTATCGCTTTATGCGAAGGATGACCGTCGCGAGCGGCGGCACAGTGATTTCGATAGAGTAGGGGTACCCATCATGGGGCACCTTTTGAGCTTCAACGCCGCCAAAGTTGCCGCGGTTTCCTCCACCATAGCATTCAGCGTCCGTATTGATGATTTCCTGCCAGAAACCAGCTTCTGGCACCCCAACGCGATAGGACCCACGTTCAACAGGAGTAAAGTTTCCAACCGACAGAGTTGGAGCGTCATTCTCGTTGCCAAATCGCAAGAAGCTGATCGTTGAATTTTCTGTATCGCCCCCATTTACCCAAGCAAAGCCATCGCTTTCGCAGTCCTTGGCGTAAAGGGAAGGCGTGGAGCGGTACACTTGGTTGAGATCGCGAATAAGGTCCCGCACGCCCTTGTGCGGAGCACGGTGTGATGCATCCCAATCGAGTTGAATGTTATGGTTCCATTCCTCGGGCTGGCCAAACTCGCATCCCATAAAGAGAAGCTTTTTGCCCGGGTGGGTCCACATAAAGCCATAGTATGCGCGAAGGTTCGCAAACTGCTCCCAGATATTGCCGGGCATTTTGTGGAGCATTGATCCTTTGCCATGCACCACTTCGTCGTGACTGATCGGAAGGATAAAGTTCTCTGAGAACGCATAGCTGATGCCATGGGTCATCTGATGATGGTGATGTTTGCGATAGATCGGGTCGCGCTCCATGTAAGAGAGCGTGTCGTTCATCCAACCCATATTCCATTTATAGCCAAAGCCCAGACCACCGTTGTGCACGGCGCCCGTCACTTGCGGAAAGGATGTGCTTTCCTCAGCAACGGTCATGATCCCGTTGTTTGCCGCATAGCTTTCTGTGTTTACCGATTGGAGAAAACCGATAGCCTCATAGTTCTCGCGTCCGCCGTCCTTGTTTGGGACCCATTCGCCTTCTTTTCGGGAATAGTCGCGATATAGCATCGAGGCGACCGCATCCACACGAAGTCCATCCACATGATATTCTTCGAGCCAATAGAGCGCATTGGCGACGAGGTAATTCTTCACCTCGGTTCGCCCGTAGTTATAGATCAAGGTGTTCCAGTCTTGGTGAAAGCCCTCGCGCGGGTCTGCGTGCTCATAGAGCGAAGTTCCATCAAAACGCCCTAAACCATGCGCATCCGCAGGGAAGTGGCCCGGCACCCAGTCCAAGAGCACGCCAAGTCCGGCTTTATGTGCCGCATTCACAAGGTCACGGAATTCATGTGGGGGGCCAAATCGTGTAGTAGGGGCATACATGCCAACCGGCTGATAGCCCCATGATCCATCGAACGGAAACTCCGATACCGGCATGAATTCGATATGGGTAAAGCCAAGGTCTTTGACATAATCGATCAGCTCGATTGCCAATTCCTTGTAGGAGAGGGGACGCCCACCTTCGTCATAGCGGCGGCGCCACGATCCGAGATGAACCTCATAGACCGAAATAGGCTCATCGCGACGATTAGCGATGGTGCGGCGGTCCATCCAATTGGCGTCGGACCATTCGTAACCCTTGATATTGCGAACAACACTTGCCTGTTCAGGTGGATGTTGCGCCCCAAACCCAACGGGATCAGCTTTGAAATGCTCGGCACCATCTGCGCCGATTATGCGGAACTTGTAAGTGTCGCCTTCGCCCACTTCGGGGATGAAAATCTCCCATACGCCGGTATGTCCGACGCGCCGCATCTGGGATCGTGCTGAGTGCCAGTTGTTAAAGCTTCCAATAACCGAGACAGATTGCGCATTGGGCGCCCAAACGGCGAAATGTGTGCCCTTGGTCTTTTCGTGCATAATGACATGCGCGCCGAGAGCATCCCAAAGCCGTTTGTGCGTGCCTTCACCGATCAAATAAGCATCAACATCGGACAGAACGGGAGCAAAACTATAGGGGTCGGAAAAGGTCCAGCTATGCGCCTCCGCATTGCTCGCGGTCAAAGTCACTTTGCCTGTCGGGATCGTCGCAGCAAAGACTGCACCATCGAGCCGAGTTAAATTGACTTTGTTACGTCCGACTTTAGCGGAAACGCTTGCTACATCAGGCAAGCAAACGGCCAACCAGCGTATCCCGTCGACGTCGTGACAGCCGAGTTTGCCAAATGGTGCATCATGTCGCCCCGCATTCAGTCGGTCTATGTCGGATTTGCTAAGATGCGGTGGCAATTGCACTTCGGTCATGATGATTGATCTTACGTGACAATTTCGGCTTCACAAGCGATTTGATTGAACTAAGCCCTTGGGGTTCCATCAAGAGTCACATCGCACGGAAGCGCGGCGTCCAAAATGCGCTGGGCGTTCGGGATATCGTTGCCCTCGGCTCGACGAACGGCGGCGGTGCGGGACAAGTTTTGGTCCAGCCAACGTTGGATCAAACGTGCACGCAATTCAGGAAGGGGCACATCCCACCGAACAGTCAGATCCCACAGTCCTGCAAGCTCGCGCCAAGGGTCTTCATCAAACATAAGATAGTTACCTTCGGCGATGATGACCTCTGCCTCTTTTGAAACCGCAATCGCCCCAGCAATCGAGATATCGCGATCACGGTCAAACTTTGGAGCGTAAACCAGCTCGCCTTCGCGAACGCGCTTTACCAAAGTAATATAGCCTGGTGCGTCAAAGGTTTCAGGAGCGCCCTTGCGCGCCAAAAGACCCATTTCCGAAATCACCTCGTTATCAAGATGAAATCCATCCATCGGGAGGGGGACCGCTTTGATTTTGTTCAGCCGCAAACGCCGGACGAGCTCTGAGGTGAGTGTGGATTTGCCGCTCGCTGGGGCGCCACATATTGCAACGACAACGCGTCCTTGGTTGGCTCTTAGCTCATCAATCTTTTCTATGAGGTTATTCACCTGAGAAGTGAGGTCAATCATCAGCTACTCGTTTTGAATCGTTTGCGCTAACATATGAATCTACAGAGACTTATAGGGATCAATCCTTTTTCGTGAAGCCCTTTTTTCCCGCGCCGAATGAGAGGGGCTCGAGCACCTGAATAATCGATTGGGTCTTGTATCACAGGGCACCTTTATCCAAAGGTATGTCAATCAAAAGAAACGAAACAAGGATCCTAAGCGCAATGCCCGGTGACGATAGCGAAACCAAAACAGCTGACACCGGCGTTTTTCGAGGGTCAAACCAAAGCGGACTTAGGGACTATAACGAGCGTCTCGTCTTGTCCGCAATCCAGCGCTTTGGCGCGATGCCCGGTGTTGAGATTGCACGCTTCTTAGGAATTTCCACGCAAACGGTTTCAGTGATCCTACGCGGTCTCGAGGCCGAAGGGCTTCTCAAGCGAGGCGATCCTCAGCGGGGAAAAGTCGGCAAGCCTTCGATCCCAATGGAGCTCGATCCTGATGGTGTCTTCTCGGTCGGTCTCAAGATTGGCCGTCGTTCAGCTGACCTCGTCCTGGTGGACCTCGTCGGGACTGTGCGCCAGCAACAGCAGATCACATACCGTTATCCGATGCCTGCGACGCTCCTCAACTTTGTGCGCAAGGGCCTTGACGCTTTTCGTGCAGAGATGAGCGAAGAGCAGATCGAGCGAATTGCAGGTATTGGCGTGGCCAAGCCTTTCGAGATTTGGAACTGGTACGAGACCATTGGCGCGCCTGAAGCCGACCTTCAGACTTGGCGCACCTTTGATTTTGAAGGTGAGATCGCGTCCTTCTCTGGGCTTCCTGTCTTTGTTGAGAATGACGCCACCGCAGCCTGCCGCGCCGAGAATATCTATGGTCGTGGCCGCGAGTTTCGTGACTTCGCGTATTTCTATGTTGGTGCCTTCGTTGGGGGCGGGGTGGTTCTTAACCATTCGGTCTTTGAAGGATATCACGGGAATGCAGGGGCATTTGGCTCGCTCCCCGCCTTTGGCGCAAAGAGTGGGGGTGGTCAGCTCATTGATGCTGCCTCGCTTTACCTTTTAGAGAGCGATTTGGCATCGAGCGGTATCGACCCCCTTCGCATCTGGAATTCTCCGCAGGATTGGTCCGAGTTCCCAGACAATGTAGAACGTTGGATCGAGCAAGCCGCAATTCATCTTGCGCGCGCTGCGATCACAGCCTGCGCCGTCATTGATTTCGAAGCAGTCATTATCGACGGGGCATTCCCAGTTGATGTTCGTAACCATCTTGTCGAGCGGGTAAATGAGTTGTTGCCGACGCTCGATATGCGCGGACTCTTCAAGCCCAAGATCGAGCAGGGTTCCGTTGGTCGTAATGCGCGTGCACTTGGGGCGGCCTCGGCTCCAGTTTTTGCTCAGCTCTTGATTAACACCCATGGGGGAATGACTTCGGTCTGATGCTTGCTACTGCTAAGAACGTCTGGCGCGTCTTTAATAGAAGCGATTTTGACCTCATTTCGGCCTCTGTTGCCTTTTGGGGCGTGTTTTCGCTGTTTCCAGCAGTAGCAGCCTTTATTGCAGTATTCGGACTTGTTGCAGATCCCATCGCGGTAAAGGCGCAGCTTTCGCTTCTACACGGTGTGATGCCTGAAGATGTGTATCTTCTATTCGAGGCGCAACTTGATCGTCTGCTCGGAACGGGGCGTTCGGCGCTGGGCTGGGCGACCGTATTTTCCATTCTACTCGCGATGTGGGCTTCGCGATCGGGTGTGTCGGCGCTCTTGATCGGTGTGAATGAGATTTATAGCGCGCCGAAGCGATCTTTCTTCATGCAGCTTGCGATCGCCCTTGGAATGACCGTTGCACTGATTGCAGTCGGGGTGATCTCGCTCTTTAGCGTCGTGATCGCGCCCGTGATCATTGCCTATGTGCCAGCCGTGCGCGAATGGGCGTGGCTTTTGGCTGGATTGCGCTGGGCTGCTGCTCTCTTTGTGATCCTCGTTGCGCTGAGCTTGTTCTATCATTTTGGCCCAAACGTCAGGGCATCGAACCGTCCGCCATTCATCACAAAAGGCGCGTTTGTCGCCTTGCTCTGTTGGTTCATTTCGTCCTATGGGCTTTCATTCTATATCGCCAACTTTGGCAATTATAATCAGATCTACGGGTCAATTGGTGCTTTTATAGCACTCATGCTCTGGCTCTACGTAACAGCGTTCTTCATTATTTTGGGGGCGGCCATTAATTGCGTACTATATCTAGGTGTTGATCGCAGGCATTAGTCGGGAAACTAACCTTTAGTCTAGATAAATATCCGAATAGGGCAGAAAATGCTAGAATTGCCCCCGCCTCTTAGATAAAATTATCTCAATGAATGGTTAGAACCGCATAGAACGGTCGGCCACAAAGAGGCGGAGTAGTAGTATGTCAGCGATTGAATTCGTTGTCCGTGATCTTGCGGGCAATATCCAGCGTGGCGCGGTTAGCGGCCAAGTCGGATCATCTGTTATCGTCGGATCGGGCGATGATGTGTCTCTCAACCTTAATCCAAATATGGTGCTCTCTTATGGGCGCCAAGGACAAGCGCTTGAGGTCGTTCTGATAGACGGTCGCATCGTGGTTGTTGAAGGCTTCTTCTCGCCCAATGGTGTTGCAGAGAACGAACTCTTCCTCTCGGCGAACGGCGAGATGGTGCGCGCGGATCTCGTGGCGCTCGATAATGGTGTTCTTTACGCTGACTATGTTGTTCAGGACCCCTTTGGAAAGTGGAGCCCCGATGACGCTCTCTTCTTCGTGGGGGAGCCAGAGGTTCAGCTCGCAGGGTATCAAGAGATCGTTGCTTCGGACAATGATGTCGAGGCAGGCATGTTCGCCGCGCCAATCCTAGGCGGTATTGCTGGAATTGGCGCAGGCGTGACCGCGGGTTCTCTTGCTACGGGTGCTGCCGTAATCGGTGGTGCCGCAGTTATTGATAGGGTCGTTGGTGGCGGCACAACCACCACGACAACAACAGGCGGTGGCTCGGGGACGGCGACCAGTGACACCCAGACTGTCAAGATCACCGAAGGGACCGAGTCCCAAAACTATGTCGTCAATGGGAGCGATTACCAAGACGGCGTGACCATCTCGGGCACTGGCACGTCAGGCGCGACCATCGAGGTTACTGTCGGCGGCAAAACGGAAACAACTGTTGTCGATGGCAATGGAAATTGGTCGGTTGTCTTTGATCCGCAGGACGTTCAGTCAGGCACCTATGAGACTGGCGTCACGGTGACGTCTACATTGAATGGTGAGACAATCACGACCACCGATACGCTCGTGCTGGATACGCAAACGAGCGTAAGTATCTCGAGTGCTTCGGGTGGTTCTGACGGAGTCATCAATGCGACAGAGGCAAATGGTGGCCTTCACCTAAGCGGGAGCGCCGAGGCGGGGTCGACCGTCATGGTCACCGTTGGCGGAGTTGCATATGAAGCCGATGTAAGTGGCACGACTTGGACGCTCGATCTGCCTTCGACGGCAATTCAAAGCGGCGAGTATGATCTGGCTGTCGTTGTGAGCTCGACAGATGCATATGGCAACACGGCAGATACTTCATCGGTCATCCATGTAGATACCACGACATTTGTTACCGTAAGCACCAGCGGCATCGGCGGAAACGGCATTCTGAACCACGATGAATGGCAGAATGGTTTTAACGTTGGCGGAACGGCTCAGGCTTTTGCAACGGTTGATGTGACCTTCGGTGGCGTTACGCACACAGTCACTCCGAACGGCTCTGGAAACTGGACGACCCATTTTACCTCGGCTGAAATCCCGTCTGGACACTACAACGGCACGATTACAGCAGTCGCCCATGACGCTGCGGGCAATGCTGCAACGGCAAGCGGCCAGTTCATTGTCGATACTGCCGTGGATGATTATGCCTTCCAAGCGACACCTGTTGCAGGGGACGGCGCGATTTCGGGTTCCGAGGTTGCCAATGGCATGACGCTCACCGGCACCGTAGAGCCAAATTCCAAGGTCGAGGTGACGTTCAACGGTTATACTCGTACTGTTATGGCCGATGATCAGGGCAATTGGTCCGCATCTTGGTCACAGAGCGAAATCCCGACGGGTGAGGGAACACACGCGATTTCGGCAGTAGCTACCGACCCGAATGGGAACGTCGAAACACTGAACTCTTCGGTTTATGTCGATACCTACGTGAACCGTCTGACAGGGGCTGAAAACGTAACGTCGGACGACACGATCAACGCAAATGAGCTTTCGAACGGCGTCACCGTCACCGGCACCGTTGAACCGGGCTCGCGCGTTTTCGTCAAATATCTCGGCACCGAATACGAGGCGACTGTTGGGCAGAACGGAAATTGGTCGCTCAAGTTCCCCAATGGTACCGTTGCCTCTGGCGATTATACCGCGCAACTCGATATCCGTGCCGTTGACGCCTATGGTAACGAGCGCACGACGCACCAGTCGTTCGAGGTGGATACCGTCGCTCCTGACGCGCCCTATATCGTAAGTGCGAACTTCTATCAGGGCGAGCTTGGTGACATCGGTATTCCCGACAATGATACATCGATCCGTGTCTATGAACTGGACGGGCAAGGCGGCGTAGACCAGCTTGGCGTCACCGCCGTTGATGCACGTTTCGATACGGTTCAGCTTCAGTTGGATCAGATGATCCCTGATGGCCGCCAACTTGTGGTGACGACCGAAGATGCGGCCGGAATCATGAACGCCACGCTTATGGTTTTCGACCAAGCGGATAACGATCTGGTTGATATCGACGATAGTGGTCTCGACAATTTTGAGATCAGCGCAATTGATCTTCAATACGCAACGGGCAGCGAACTGACCTTGGATGAGGCCGATATCGATCGTCTCGCGGGTAACATCGGCAAGCTCGTCGTTCACGGCGATAGCGATGACGAGGTTACCCTCGTGAATGCTGTGAAATCTGGCGTCACGCAAATCGATAACGAAAACTACGATATCTACACTGTCGGCGACGACGGTGTTCTGATCATCGACGAAGACATTCGTGTCACGTTCTAAAACGTTGTTTGGTGCCGCCGCGCGGCACCAAATTCTCCCTTTTATTTGTTTTGGAGCCCAGTGTGAGCGTAAAGGTTAACTACATTCAGAGTTCAGTCGCTTTGGCGGGCTGCGTTCTGTTGTCTGCCTGCGTTTCACTTGGTGGTAGCCCTTCGCGGATTGGCGGTCAAAACGCGTTTGGTTTCAGTGCGGTAGACGGTGATTCTCCTGTAACTCCTCAAGCCCAGAGCGCACTGGTGGCTGCGAGCGAGCTTGATGCCGATGCCCCCGTTTTCAACGATCTCTTGAACCGTAAATCGGTGCTCGCGGCAGGTCCGTTGGCAGATATTGCCGCCTCTGTTCTCGATGCCAATTCGCGCACGGCAGAGGCCGAGTTGCGCGCTGCACGTCTTCGCTCTGAAGCAGAGCAAAAGAACTGGCTTCCGCGTTTGGGGCCAAATCTGTCTCTCTCGGCGCTTGGCGGCGCTGTTGCAGGTTTGGTCGTTGAGCAATCCCTCTTCGACAATGGCCGCAAAGCCGCAGAGCGTGATCTTGCCCGTGCGGATGTGCAGGTGGCCGCAGTCGCATTGGCCGAGGACAGCAACGAGCGGGTGCGTCAGGCGCTCGAGCTTTACCTTAAGGCAGAGGCTGCAAAGGCACGCGCAGGCGTGAATGCGGCCTCGATCAGCAAGATGGAGCACTTTGAATACGTGATGAACGAGCGCGTTCGCGGCGGTGTTAGCAATCGTGCGGACCTGCTCCTCGTTCAACAAAAGCGTAACCAAATGGACAGTGACCTTGCTGCGGACCGTGAGGCTTCGAACACCGCCCGTGCAGAGCTTGATGCAATGTCGGCCTCTTCGACCGCTGGCATCAACGGACTTTCCGCAGTGCAGGCTTCCGCAGCAAATGCTGCGCCTCTCTCGGTCCTTCGCGCAGAAGCCGAAGCTGCACGTTCTGTCGCCAATGCAAAAGCCGAGCGGGGAGGTATTCTTCCTGGGGTGAACCTAACCGCGTCGATTTCGAATATCGGTAAAGACGTTGGCGTGAACAGCAGCTCTCAGGGAATAGGGTTTGGCACAGGCGCGTCGCTTGCTGCCCTCGACGCAAAGGCCGAGGCTGCAACGGCGAAGATTGCGCAGGAGCGCGAAGCTGCGAACCGTCGCATTGCCTCGCTCGACGGGCAGATAGCCTCTATCTTGCGTCAGGCAGGCGAGGCCAAAGAAATCGCAACGCAAGCATCACGGAACTATGACCTTTTTGCGCAGCAGCTTGAGGCCGGTCAGCGCAGCGTTCCCGAAGTGGTTGGCGTTTTTGAAACCAAGTTGCGTGCCGAGCGCGAGGCAGTGAACCTTGTCTACGAACTTGCACGCCTTCAAGTTCAGCGCGCAGCCCTTCTGGGAACCTTGGTTGATGGAGGTCGGATATGAGCGCCCCAGTTGTATCGTTCGACATCAATGCTTCGCGTGCCAATAAGCCCGCCAATCAGCCCGTAAACAAACCCAAATCCCAACGCGAGCCAACTCTGATTGAGCGCCGCGCGGATATTGCTTCGACATACGCAGGGCTCTTGGGCGTCGAGGTTCTGCGCTCTGATCTTGTTGAAAAGTTGAGCATGCTCACGAACGGCAACGTAACGCCTGGTGCACTCGCCAAGGCGCTTGGCGGTTCTGGTCTTATCTCTTCGGTTCAAACCGTATCTGGCCCGACCAAAAGACTTTGGCCTGCATTGGCCGAAATGACCTCGGGCCAAATCGTTCTTGTGCTTGAGCAAACGCGCGATGCTGTCTTCCTGTACGACACCACCCAGACTGACAATCGCGCCGAAGTTCCGCTCAAAGAGTTCAAGCCCTATTTTACAGGTCAAATCGTCCGCGCCGATGTAGAAGTGAGCGAGTTAACCCGTCGCCATGCAGCGAAAGGCAAAGCGCCCCACTGGTTCTGGGGCGAGGTACTCAAGTTCCGTCGCCATATCCTCGAAGTTGCTTTGGGATCGTTCGTTGCGAACCTCTTGGCTGTCGGTGTAGCGCTCTTTTCTCTTCAGGTTTATGACCGCGTGATCCCGCACCAATCCGTTGCAACACTTTGGGTTCTTGCTATCGGCGCTGGCCTTGCAATGCTGCTGGAAGCCTTCCTGCGGATCGCCCGTGCACGTCTGATGGACGGGGCAGGGCGCCAGATCGAATTGCGCGTCCAAAAGCTTCTTATCGACAAAATCCTAGGTATGCGCTCGGGTCTTCAGGGACAGGCACCCTCGACTGTCTTTGCGGCAGTACGCGAATTCGGATCGATCCGCGAGTTCTTTACCGCCTCGACGATCGGAACACTCACAGATTTGCCGTTTATCGTGCTCTTCCTCGCGCTCGTTGCGTCCATCGGACAGAATATCGTCTGGGTGCTCTTTGTTGGGGGCTTCCTCATGGTTGCTCCGTCGTTTTTGATGCAGCGCAAGATGATCAAGCTGACCCAGCAGACCCAAGGCGCAAACGCCAAGTCCTCGCGTCTGTTACACGAGGTGATCTATGAAGCCGACACGATCAAAGCCCATCGCGGTGAAGAACGTTTCCGCCGTCTTTGGGGCGAGCTTTCGTCGCTCTCCTCTCTGGCAACTTCGGAGCAAAGAAAACTCGCCTCGGTTCTGACTTTCTGGAGCCAAGGCGTCCAGCAGGCGACTTATGTCTCGGCCGTTGTGGTCGGGACTTTCATGGTTTTTGCAGGTGATTTTACGGTTGGCTCAATCATCGCGGTGGGCATCCTGACCTCTCGCACGCTTGGCCCGTTGACCCAACTGGCCGCCACGATGGCACGTTGGTCGAATGTAAAGGCAGCTTTGGATGCGCTCGATAAGATTGCCGACGCGCCTCAAGATATGGTCGATGAGCGGACCTATCTGCGCCGCGAGACTATTGAAGGCCAATTCGAGCTTCGTGATCTGGTCTATAAATATGACAGCGAAGGCGACCGCGTTGTTGATATCAACCGTCTTGCAATTGAGCCGGGGCAAAGCATCGCGATCCTTGGTGCAAATGGTTCGGGTAAATCCACGCTTCTCAAGATACTGTCGGGAATTTACCAGCCGACCTCTGGCCGCGTGATGATTGATGGGGTGGATATGGCCCAAGTCATGCCGCGCGATCTACGCCGTGGCATCGGTTATCTGAGCCAAGAAGTGCGTCTCTTTGCAGGTACCTTGCGCGATAACCTTAATCTCACGCTGCTTGAACGTGACGATAACCGACTTTACGAAGCTCTTGATTTTGCGGGACTTGGACCTTTTGTGCGCAGCCACCCAAAGGGCCTCGACCTTCCGATTTCTGACGCAGGAGCGGGGCTTTCCATCGGTCAGCGTCAGTCTATCGGTTGGGCGCGTTTGTGGCTTCAGAACCCATCTGTGTGCCTGCTGGACGAGCCGACCGCCGCACTTGATCAAACGCTTGAGGCCACTCTCGTATCGCGTTTGAGCCAATGGCTCGAAGGTCGAACCGCGATCATTGCGACCCACCGTGTGCCAATCCTTCAACTGACCTCTAGGACCATCATTCTCCAATATGGTCGTCTCGCGGTGGATGGCCCACGTGACGAAGTCCTTGCGCACCTTAAGAACAGAAAGGCGGCTGGATAATGGCAACCGTTGATTTTGAGCTTGAGAATGAAGTCAAAGGGTCGAGCCTGATCATTAAATTGATCGGCGCGGCCGTGATCATTTTTATCATCTGGGCGAAATTCGCATGGATTGACGAAATGGTCCGCGCGAACGGCGAGGTTATTTCCTCGGCCAGACCGCAAATCATTCAGAACCTCGAAGGCGGTATTCTCTCGGAAATGTTGGTGAGCGAAGGGGATATCGTAGACAAGGGGCAAATCCTTGCGCGTCTGCGTGGCACACAGTTCGCGACCTCCGCCGAAGACCTTGGGGATCGCATTATCGCCGCCGAAGTGCGCCGTGTGCGGCTCGAGGCTGAAATGGCTGGGGATGCTGTCTTTGACATACGAGCGGATATTGAGAGCCATAGCCCCGAGATCGTTGCATCTGAACGCTCGCTCCTTATGGCGCGTCAGGCTGATTATAATAGCAAGCTGAACGGGGCGATGACCGTCATGCGCGAGACCGAGCGCGAGCTCGACTCGTTGGAAGACCTCTATAAGCGCGAGATCGTCTCGATGTTCGAGTTGACCGAAGCGCGTAAAGCCCATTCTGACGCCACCAATCGCTATAACGAGATTGTAACGGGTGCCGAGCTGGAGCGTGCGAGCGAGTATTCCGAGACTTTGGCTGATCTTGCATCTTTGAAGCAAGAATACCGCTTGGCTCAGGATCAGTTGAACCGCACAGTCATCACTTCGCCTATGCGCGGCGTTGTAAACAACCTTGCTGTGACGACCATCGGCGGTGTTATTCGTCCGGGGGAAGAGATTTTTCAGATCATCCCGCTGGATGACGAGCTTTTCGTTGAGGCACGGGTCAAGCCTGAGAACATTGCAAATATCGTGCGGGGCCAAGCGGCGACCATCAAACTTTCAGCCTACGACTATACGATCTACGGAACACTTGTGGGGACGGTGGACTTCATTTCTGCCGATACCTTCAAGGATGAACGCAAGGCGGATGGTGATCCGCATTACCGCGTGACGGTGCGTGTCGATATGGAGAACCTCACCGAGCGCCAGCGCTCGATTGAAATCCGTCCGGGCATGCAGGCTTCTGTTGAATTGCACACTGGCGAGAAAACAGTTCTGCAATATCTGACCAAGCCACTTTATCGCTCGCGAGAAGCGCTTCGCGAGCCATAATAGGTGGCTGGAGGTGCAAATTGCTTGAATATTTGCTTCATTTTAACGTTTTAGCCTGCACTTAGCGGGCTTAATTTCCGTTAACGGTCTAGCAAGTTGATTGCCGCTAATTCACCATTTCGGGGCATATACGTCCAACTGCCCTTGAACCCCCCTAAGGTCACCACTAAGAATCCCTTAGGAACATTTGAATGACAGACGCGCGCGTCCCCAATCGAGGCAGAGCAGATGAGAGATCCGATCGAAACCTATAACAACCTCGTTCCGATGGTGGTCGAGCAGACCGCACGTGGTGAACGCGCCTACGACATTTTCTCGCGCCTGTTGAAGGAACGCATCGTCTTTGTGAACGGTCCGGTCCATGACGGCATGAGCCAGCTTATCGTGGCCCAGCTACTTCACCTTGAGGCTGAGAACCCGAAAAAAGAAATCAGCATGTACATCAACAGCCCGGGCGGCGTTGTGACGGCTGGGCTGTCGATCTATGACACCATGCAGTACATTCGCCCCAAGGTTTCGACCCTTGTGCTCGGGCAGGCAGCGTCGATGGGTTCTGTCCTTTCGATGGCTGGCGAGAAGGGAATGCGTTTTGCGCTTCCGAATGCTCGTATCATGGTCCACCAGCCTTCAGGCGGTTTCCAAGGTCAGGCAACGGACATCATGATCCATGCGCGCGAAACCCAGAAAGTTCGCGAGCAGCTTTATAAGCTCTACGTTCACCATACCGGTCAGCCTTACGAGGAAGTCGAGCGTGCACTCGAGCGCGATAACTTCATGACGCCCGAAGAGGCAAAGGCATGGGGTCACATCGATGAAATCCTCGCACGTCGTCCTGACGCCGCCGAGTAATGAACTAACACAGCGCCTACGTTTTGGCGTTGTGGACCTAAGCGGGCTGTCCTAGTCTACCAAGGCAAGCGCAGCTCGCAAACCGACCAAAGGCCAACCGCCAAGGGGTACATAATGGCGAATTCGACATCCGGTGACAGCAAAAACACCCTCTACTGTAGCTTCTGTGGCAAGAGCCAACATGAAGTGCGCAAACTCATTGCTGGACCGACCGTCTTTATCTGCGACGAATGTGTCGAGCTTTGCATGGACATCATCCGCGAAGAGACAAAATCTTCGAGCTTGAAGACCAAAGAAGGTGTGCCCACACCGCGTGATATCTGTCAGGTTTTGGATGACTATGTGATCGGCCAAGAACATGCCAAGCGCGTGCTCGCGGTTGCTGTTCATAACCACTACAAGCGTCTGCACCACTCGTCCAAGTCTGACATTGAGCTGGCAAAATCGAACATTCTTCTGATCGGTCCGACAGGTTGCGGTAAGACGCTTCTTGCGCAGACCCTCGCGCGTATTCTGGACGTGCCGTTCACAATGGCAGATGCCACCACTTTGACCGAGGCTGGTTATGTGGGCGAAGACGTTGAGAACATCATTCTCAAGCTGCTTCAGGCCTCTGAATATAACGTTGAAAAGGCGCAGCGGGGCATCGTCTACATCGACGAAGTCGATAAGATCACCCGCAAGTCTGACAATCCTTCGATCACCCGCGATGTGTCTGGCGAAGGTGTTCAGCAAGCGCTTCTCAAGATCATGGAAGGCACTGTTGCCTCCGTTCCGCCGCAGGGCGGGCGCAAGCATCCGCAGCAGGAATTCCTTCAGGTCGACACTACGAACATCCTGTTCATTTGTGGCGGCGCTTTTGCCGGACTAGATAAGATCATCGCGCAGCGTGGCAAAGGTTCGGGCATGGGCTTTGGCGCTGATGTGCGTTCGAACGACGAACGCACCGTTGGTCAGATTTTCAAGGATCTGGAACCCGAGGATCTCCTCAAATTCGGTCTTATTCCTGAATTTGTGGGCCGTTTGCCCGTGATCGCCACGCTGACCGACCTTGATGAAGACGCGCTGATCACCATTTTGACCCAGCCCAAAAACGCTCTGGTCAAGCAGTATCAGCGTCTCTTTGAAATCGAAGGCACCGAGCTGAACTTTACTGACGATGCGCTCAAGGCGATTGCGAAACGCGCCATCGAACGCAAGACGGGTGCACGTGGTCTTCGCTCGATCATGGAAGACATCCTTCTTGATACGATGTTCGAACTTCCGGGGATGGAGAACGTTTCCGAAGTCGTCGTGAACGAAGAGGCTGTTGGGCCAGATGCCAAGCCTCTCATGATCTACGCTGACGCGCCCAAAGGCGAAAAAGCGAGCGCAAGCTAATCGATCCAAAGGCCGCCCACCGAGGCGGCCTTTTTCGTTGCTCGGGGGGCCGTCTGCGTTGATCCTTCTTGCGCAGGGATTGCTTTGGTCGTAACGGAGCAAAGACTCTAATCCGAGGATTTTTCCATGACTATGAAGCGTGTTTTCACCGGTAGCCCCTTTGAAGAAAAGATTGCCTATTGCCGTGCGATCGTTGCAGGTGGTTTCGTCCACGTAGCTGGCACCGTAGGGCAGGGTGACGACGTAGTAGAGCAGTGCAAGGCCGCGCTCACCACGATCTCGAACGCCCTCAAAGAAGCAGGCAGCGACATCTCCAAGACCGTTCGTGTGACCTATTATCTTCCCGACGCGGCAGAGTTCGAACCTTGCTGGCCGACTTTGCGCGAAACCTTTGGTGCGAACCCGCCGGTTGCCACGATGGTTGAGTGCAACCTGATCGATCCGAAATATCGCATCGAGATCGAAGTCACCGCACTTCTCTAAGTCAAACATTGGCTGCGGCGCGCCAAAATGCGCCGCAAACTGCACGTAGCTCTGGACCTCTGCTTCAAGGTAGTGCAAGAGAGAGGCAAGCAAGGGAGCTGACTTATGGGCATTCTCAACACCGTAGTTCGCGCACTGACCTGGTGGCATGGTCAGACGTTTGGCACTCAACTCTTCACTTGGCGCAA
>CAYWUN010000020.1:14172-34051 GCA_964461315.1 uncultured Aestuarium sp. | reverse complement strand
AAATTTTAAAAGTTTTTTGAAAGCTGTAAGAGATTAAGAAAAGTGATATCCCTTTAATACAAGTTTTTAACCCTCAATATGAGATGTTTGGATGTTATTCAGAGTTTTTAAACCTTTTAAAGGCTGAAGCCGAAGAGATCCAAGATAGAGAGGATGTTAGCAAAGAGGCCTATAAGATGGCCGTCTCACAAGGCCCCAAATGGCGAGAGCGGATTACCTCCAGTCTGAGTCGGATGCCAGCGGCTAAGTCGCTTTTGGATGGGTTGCGTTGAGAAATAGCAGATAGATTAACTACTGCGTCGATGTTGCGCCCGTCTCGTCATTTATTAACATAACTATGATTATGCGAAAAAGAATTCAGATGCTCGTTAGGATAAAACAAGCTCCACTTCATGCATATCTAAACTCTCTCTGGCGAGCGAACCCGCCAGAGAGAAGACTTCATCTTAATGCGATTACAGCGAAGGCTCGCATAAGGTAACCCGAGATCACTTACACTCGAAGCTTTCAGCTAGTCTTGGGTCTGTTCCCGTAAATCGCGCGACACTCGGATAAGGACAAAGCGGACGGGTCGCACCAGCATTGGCGCCGGCTTCGGGGTTTTCGGCAGCAAAAGCAGCATGCTCTACATTTGGTGCTTTGCCTTCTTCGACCCACGCAATGAGTGCAGTCAAAAGATCGGTCTGATCAGCAGAGTTTCCGCCATCTCCATGTGGCATACCCGGGACAGGATACAAGCGGACAAACTCAGCTGTCGCCGGATTGTTCGCGGCCAAACGCTCATACCAATCAACGGTGTCCTTGAGCGAGAAGATTGGATCTGCAGCACCATGGAACACAATGAGTTTGCCGCCCTCGCCCTCAAATCCGGCCAAAGTCGGATTATCAACATTTGGAGGAGTCATGAACTCCATTGGGCTTTCAGGAAACTCCGGAGAGGTAGCAAAAATCTTTTGGCCGTCCACGTCGATGTCAAAATTGAGCATGAAATCTTCGAGTTCAGCTGGAGAACCTCCAACTTCCACAGGCGGGGTGATAAAGATTTGTGCTGTCGAACCCGCGGCAAGGGTCGCGATGAGCGGCTTGAAGTCCCATGGTGGGATTGGGCTCTCGAGTTTCCAGAAACGCCAATTTCCCGAAGCGATACCTGGGTCCCAATACCAGCTGTTATAGAGTTGAACGCCATCAGAGGTAATCGGTCCATTGTGAACCTTAATCAGGACCTCCGTCTTGTCCAAAGGCAAGCATTCGGTATTTTGTCCATCGGCACAAGCCATCGACATCGGATCAAACGCAGACTGGCACGCCAACGTATCGTTCACAACTCCGTCTTCGAGACCGTCCAGAGCATCGCAGGCCACATTAATCTTGCTTGCAACGAGAGTAAGCTCGTCTTGGGAAAAACTCTCAGCGAGACTGGCACCAACTGAACGAAACGCCTGAACGTCGAGCGCGCTTTGCACCCCTGTCTTGGGCAAGTTGAAACCAGGAAAACCTGATAAGATTCCGTCGAAATCTTCAGGCATACGTTCGACAGCAACCATACCGTGGCGACCACCGTTGGACGCCCCATATCCGTACACATATTTTGGAGCCGAGCCATAAAAAGCTTCGGTCATCGCAAGCGCCACAGGATGCAATTTAGCAACTGCGCCATAGCCGTAATCCGAACGTGCCTGGGCATCAAATCCAAAGGCATTGCCTCCAGCCAGACCACGATCTGGTCGACCTTCGCCATCATGGCCTGCATCGGAACTTACAACCGCGAAACCACGAGCCAATGCGGGAACACCGCCCGTTGATGGACCGGCACCGAGCGCAGGAACAACTGTTCCATCGTTGCCGCCATTGAACTGGTGCATGAATTGACCCGACCAATTATCTGGCAATCGAAGCTCGAAGCGAAGCGCATATGGATGACCGTCCATCCCAGTGCGCTCGTCCATCACCGCCCGAACAATACAATGATCAACTGGAGAACCTTCCCCAACAGGAGAATGGGTTACTTCAGTGAGACGAACCCCATCAGGTGCTTGAACTCCCTCAATATTACAAACGCCGCCTCCTTCGGCAGCCAAGCCAGCAATAGGCAACACTAAACATAAGGCTGTAAACAGTGTTCTCTTCATCATGTCCTCCTCCAAACATTCACAAGAACCATCGCTATAAGAGATAGGCTAGCTACCCTTGGTAAACCGTTCCACTTCTCAAATCCCTTTAGACACTGGGGTATTAAATAGGATTATAAGCGGTTCGCCCATGGACCAAAAAGTTACTTAGAGAATTTCAATTTGATCAAAGCCTTTGACCAGATTTAGCGTCAAATAGATGCGCATGTTCAGGACGAGGACGAAGATGCACGGTCTGCCCTGGTTCAAAGCGATGACGCTCACGGAATACAGCGACCAGCTCCACATCGTTCATTAACCCTGTTACACAGATCGGCTGATGGTCGGAGTTTCCCTTCTCCCCAGACTTACCTATTGCTTCTGTGAAAGGGATGCTGAACGTTGTGTCGCCGTTCAACACAGTGATAGCTTCGGCCACTTGGCGGTCTAAGTCCCGCGCATGAGCCACTGGCCCAGGAGTTTGACACATTGCATCTTCGTTTCGACGCGACTCCAACGGCGGTATCCGCTACATTGTCGCCAAAGGGTCCGGCCAAGGTTTTTAGAGGCCACAGGGCCTGGTTTCGCGCGGCAGCACCGGCAATGGCGCTCTTACATGGCTTTGCATTTCAATCAGGATATCGGCGCCGAATTTTCCGGCCATTTCCAGTCGCTCTTTGCCAACGTCCAATGCGATGACCCGAGCGCCCATGGCCTTGGCGAATAGCGTGACTGAAAGCCCGACCGGTCCTTGCCCGAAAACAGCAATAGTGTTTTCGCCTGTTAGATCGACGCGTTTCGGAGCCGCATAGGCCGTGCCGCTACCGCAGGAGATCGCAGCGCCCGCTTTGAAGGACAGACTGTCATGTAGTTTTAGAACTGTATGAGCGGACACCTTCATAAATTCCGCATGACCGCCGTTTCCGTTCATGCCGCCATAGACAACAGGACTGGAATCGCACAGCTGGGTCCAGCCGGATTGGCAATGTTCGCAGGTTCGGCAACCATCGTAGTGATGCACCATCACACGATCACCAACTTTGGCAAATGCAGGATTCACTGGCTCGCCAACCGCCTCGATTACCCCGCAGGGCTCATGCCCTTCGATGACCAGTTGGCTCTCACTGCGCGCTGGACCGTGTAAATGGCGTAGGTCGCTCCCACACATACCCGAAGCCTTCATTCTGACGATGACATCCTCAGGGTCAGGGGTTGGATCAGGACGGTGACAAAGATCGATCCGGCCTTCACCCAAAAATACTACAGCTTTCATTTTGCGGTTCCCTGCCCTAGCCGACGGCATGGACACCATCGACGACCAACGCAGATCTGGCGACTAGGGAGACTTTCTAAAATGTGCCGCATCCCTAACATCTGCCGCGCTTGCAATTTGGGAAGAGAATACAGCGAAATCATTGAGCTCTTAATAGAATTGCCTCTGAATTTTGGGCAAAATACTAAGCATGCGTTTAACGTTATAGTCATAGCCTATAACTATCTTAGGGCACTTATCTCCAATTGATAAAATCGAACGGAAGCCCGCTTGTTAAATGTTAAAACTACCTCAGAGAAATATAAACACAGACACGCTTATGCGCTCGAATTTCTTTGAAATTGACCCACGCAAACTATTCTATTTTGCGGAAATTGTGGACCACGGGAGCTTTAATAAAGCTGCGCGCGTGCTTGGAATTTCGCAACCTGCTCTTTCAGGTTCCATGGACGCACTTGAAGAGGAAATTGGTCAACCTTTGCTCATTCGAGGTCGCGAAGGCTCCCATACAACTCACGTCGGAGACGTTGTATATCGGCATGCTCAATTCATGCGCGACGAAATGATGCTGATGCGGAATGATCTTCGAGCGGAAATGCAATCACCCGAAGATACCGTCTTGCTAGGTTGTTTACCTAGCCTATCAGGGAGTGTGGTCCCCGACGCTATCAATGCTTGGCGAAAACCGTTCCCGCTGCAAAATTTGCGTGTTTTCGAAAAGGTTCAAATCGACCTTTTGGCTTCACTACTCAGGCGTGAAATCAGTATAGCGATAGGCGTTACCGATTATTATGATTTGTTGGATGGCCTCCGCCAACGGGTGCTTTTTCGAGAAAAGCTCGCCATAGTCGCCAGAGCGAACCACCCACTCGCATCCTCCCCAAATCTACGCCTTGAAGACTTTGTGAATTTCCCTTGGGTCACACCGCCTGCAGGACGTCATGCAACATTCCTTGACGAATTATTCGCGACCGACGGTTTGGAAATGTCGGAACAAGCAATTGTTTGTAGCTCATCGTCACTTCTAAGGGCGCTCGTGGCCAATAGTGACCATCTCGCTCTTCTTCCCGCGCATGCGATTAAAAACAACATCGCAGCTGAGGGGCTGGTACTTCTGCCATTTGATTCCCCAGCGCTCGAACGAAACATCGCGCTTTTCTTCAGAGAGCACTATTCCCTTTCGAACGCCGAACAGTTTCTGGTCAAGCAAATTGAGGACCGAGGCTCTGTACTCTATCAAAACTGACACAATCTACAAATTGAAGAATAACTCCGTCACCATTTGGCAATCACGTCAATAACCCAGAGTTATTATGCACTTGCAGCGTGATCGCTTTAACAATTGAGTGTTCGAACAACTTCCCACTTTCTTAGAGCAGTTCTGTATCGAAGCGCCCAGCTTCACCGCAACAGGACAGGAAAAGGGAGGAACCTATGAAAACCGTATCAAAGATCAGCGCTGCCCTCGCCGCGACAACTATGATGACATTCGGCATGAGCGCGAGCGCTGCTGAACTCACTTACTCGATCGGCTATGCGCCAGGGAGCAGCCCCGCGGTCGCCGCTGAAAACATGGCCAAATATAGCGCCGAGCATGGTGGGCCGAATATCCAAGTGTTTCCAATGTCTCTTCTGAACATCCGTGAAACCCCTCCTGGTATCCGTGATGGCGTCGTCGACATGGGTTTCAACGCTCACGGTATTTTCCAAGCAGAATATCCGAACGCAAACCTCCCCGCTGAATTTGGCGTAGTTGCAACGAACGCAACCCCGCCTTCGAACGCACTCTGGGGACCCGCAGCCATGTCGGGCGCAATCACTGAGTATATCATGTTGGATTGCCCCGAATGTGTAGCTGAATTCAAAGCCGAAGGTCAGGTCTATCTGAGCGGTCAGTCGAGCCCTGCTTACTCGCTACATTGCTCGCAAGAAGTCGCGACACTCGACGATGTCAAAGGCAAGCAAATGCGCACGCCGTCTGGCTATTGGGCTCGCTGGGTCGAAGCCATGGGCGGTGTCTCGGTCTTCATGTCTGCCAACGAAGCCTTTAACGCTTTGTCGCAAGGGGTCGTTGATTGCGTTGTCATTCACCCCGCCGACCTGATCACGCTCCAACTAATCGACGTTGTGAAATCGAGCACGCTCGGTGTGCCGCAGGGCGTCTATTCAGCAGCAAGCGTTGCAACGATCAACAATGGCGTTTGGAGCGGCCTGAACAATGACGAGCGCAAGGTTCTCTTGGAATCTGCTGCACGTATGAACGCCGACATGACCTATGCCGCTGCAATGCAGGCGGGTTCAGCAATCGACGAAGCAAAGTCGCGCGGCATCAACGTTGTAGAAGCTGCACCTGATCTCAAAGCGGCAACTGATACATTCATTACCGAACTGCAAGCACAGGTCATTGAAGACTACAAGACCCAGCACGGTGTGGAAAACGTCGAAGAGAAAGTTGAAAAAATCAACGCTCTCATCGCGAAATGGGTTGGCCTAACGTCCGAAGCAACCTCCGCAGATCAACTCTTCGATCTCTATATGACCGAGATCGTCGCTAAAGTAGATCCTGCTGCTTACGGCCTCTAAGCCAGCACAGGCCTGAGCCCGGCTCCCAGCCGGGCCAGGCCGACTTTCACACTCAAAGCAAGACAGAGGTCGGAAAATGCGATCAATCGAAAGAATGGCTCAGCTCGTTTGCCGCTTTACTTATGCCATTGGAGCCATCGCGGTTGGGTTGATGATGCTTCAAGTCACCGCACATGTGATTGCGCAATACGTCTTCGACTCCCCATTGGCCGGAACTTACCTCTTTGTTTCAAACTACTACATGGTGGTTGTGACATTCTTATGTCTTGCCGCTGTTGAACTAAGTGACGGACATATCTCGGTCGATATCATTGCATCCAAACTTCCAAATAGAGTGCAGGACTACCTCGCTATGTTTGCCCAGTTGATCACAATGGTGCTCTTCACCTTAATCACTTGGCAAAGTTTTAAAGTCGCCGAAGCGCGTCGTATCGCGGGCACTTTTGAAATTGAATACGATATCAAAATTCTAATTTGGCCCAGCTACTACATCGTTCCTTTTGGAGCAGCCCTTTTTGTTTTGATTTGTGCTGCAAAGTTCATCGGCATTGCGACTGGGAATCCGATCAAGCCAGATCTGATTTCGACCGAAAACCAATAACCAGGAGCCAAAGATGTCCCCCGAAGTTATAGGCATTCTTGGACTACTCGTCCTTCTTGCGCTGATCTTGATGCGGGTCCCAATCGCGATTTCGCTCATCGCCGTTTCTTTTTTTGGCACTTGGCTGCTAGTCGGAGAACGCGTCGCTTGGGGTCTGCTGGGCGTGATCCCCTATAGCCTTGCATCTGACTGGGCAATGAGCTCCGTCCCAATGTTCATTTTGATGGGATATATAGCTTTCCACGGAAAGCTCACTTCGGGACTTTTTGGCGCTGCACGCGTCTGGCTCAACTCTATCCCCGGCGGGCTTTCTATCGCCGCGATATTTGGCGCAACTGGTTTCGCGGCAGTTACAGGTTCGTCGGTCGCATGCTCTGCGTCGATGGGCCGGATCGCCATTCCAGAAATGAAAGCTGCGGGATATGACATGAGCCTTGCAACTGGTTCCATCGCGGCAGCGGGCACCATCGGCGCGCTCATCCCGCCCTCTATTCTTCTCATCCTCTACGGCATCATCGCGAACGTCTCTATTACAGATCTTTTCATCGGCGGCATCATTCCCGGCCTTTTGACAGGCGTTGGTTATATCGCGGTCGTTGTTGCCACTGCTCTTATCTATCCTGAGCGAGCCCCAAAAATCGAAGCTCACATCCCGCGTGCAGAGAAACTCGCCGCACTAAAGGAAGTTATCCCGACACTGCTCATCATAGTTTTCGTTTTTGGTGGTCTATTCGGCGGTGTCTTCACTCCGGGTCAAGCAGGCGCAATTGGTTCGACTTTCGCTTTAGTCCTGTGCGCGCTTCGAGGCACTCTGAGCTGGAAAGGCGTTTGGCAATCTTTTCTCGAAACGCTTCAGGTTTCAGCGTCTTTGTTCGTCATCGTAATTGGGGCGAACCTACTCACGCGCTTCCTCGCGTTTAGCGGTGCCGGAGATATGTTATCCGAATTAATTTCGGGAAATGTCTCCAATCCGTATTTGCTCTTGATCGGCATCACTTTGGTCTATCTCGTGCTGGGGATGTTCCTTGACCCTCTTGGCGCGATGCTTCTGACGCTGCCAATTTTTCTTCCGGTACTCGACACTGCGGGCATCAATTTGATGTGGTTCGGCGTGCTTCTTGTGAAACTTCTCGAGGTCGGCATGATCACCCCACCTATCGGCCTAAACGTATTTGTCATGCAGGGGGTCGTTGGGAAAGACGTGAACGTATCGCAGATTTTCCGCGGCGTATTCCCCTTCATCGTTTCGGATATGGTCATTGTTGCACTAATGATAGCGGTCCCAAGTCTGGTGATGTTTTTGCCTTCTATCCTCAACTAGTGCCAACTAACTCGCCCTTTAGCGCAACCCAACTCAAAAATAGAATGTGAATAAATGACCAACACATCCAATAGTCGACAGCTTCAAGGCCGCCGGATTGTCGTGACTGGCGCGGGTTCCGGCATCGGACTAGCCACAGCAAAGTTATTCCTAGAACAGGGTGCTCAGGTCGCGTTTTTCGACCGTAACAAAGCCGCAGCCGAAGCGGCGTTGGATGGCGGCAATGGAATAGTCTGTGAGGTCGACATCACAGACCAGAAATCTGTTGCAACTGCGGTAGAACAAACCGCTAAGGCATTTGGTGGAATTGATGGTGTGATCAATGCCGCTGGCATCATGTCAATCGGACCAACGCGAGACCTCGATCTCGACACTTGGAACCGCATCATCAATACCAATCTCACTGGGAGCTTCATGGTGGTGAAAAGCTGCCTTCCCTACCTTGAAAAAGAAGAGAATGCGACGATCATCAATATTGCGTCAGCCGCAGGCCTTTTGCCAAATGCCCCAGGGCTTGTCGCATATGCGGCGTCAAAAGGTGGGGTCATCTCGCTCACTCGCGCGCTCGCGTCCGATCTCGCGCCAAAGATCCGTGTGAACTGTGTTTGCCCCGGCATGGTCGACACCCCGATGGCGGTAGGAAACGGCGGGAACGTTCAAAACTATGCATTGAAACGACTTGCAAAGCCGATTGAGATCGCCCAGTCGCTCTTGTTCCTGACAAGCGATGCTTCTTCTTACACCACTGGCTCGATTATTGCTGTGGATGGCGGACGATCATTCCACTAACGGAAACATCAAGGCTTCATTCCAAATGAAGTCGCGCGGGAAACCATTGTTACCTGCGCGACTGCTAACCTTGGCTTTGGTTTCAAGTGATCAATAGCGACACACCAGACACTCAAACCCAGCTAAAATGTAGATTTTTGTATCTCTGGCTAATCATTATTTTTTTGCAAATTCGGCCAGATCTATACCATTAAGTGCTGCCACTCGGTCACTAAGATGCGGAACATAGTCCTGATCGTGACCTGTCGACATTGCATGAAGGTAATATTGCCGCGCCGCGCCTGCCATCACATTCATGACGCCTGCACCAGTGGCCATATCGTTCAGATAGCCCATGTCTTTTGCAGCATTTTCAATTGTGAACTTGTGCGAGTCCCGATCACGATCGACGACATAAGCCATAAATGTCTCGAAAAATCCGTTTCCCATTCGGCTTGGCGAAATCACCTCGCGGAATACGGCCGGAGAAATTCCTACCTTCGCTGCGAGGACAGAAGCCTCGGAAAAGAGAGCGCCATAGCTCAATCCAATGAAGTTCATGAGCAGCTTCATCTTGTGCCCTGCCCCAACTTCACCAACATGGGTTACAGTCTTGGCCCAGGTTTTGATGACTGGCCGCACGACCGCATATGTTGCCTCGTCTGCGCCGACCATCGCACTCAACGTGCCCTCTTCGGCTTGGACGGGTGTCCCGCCAAGAGGCGCATCAACATATGCCCCGCCTTTTTCAGCGAGTACTTTTGCCATCCGCTCCGTAGACGCGGGATCAGCAGTTGAGGCGTCAATCACGATCAGCCCCTTTCGTGCACCAGCAAGAATCCCATCCTCGCCCAACATCGTTGCCTCGACTTGGGCCGAGGTCGAAAGACAGAGATGGATTACATCGCATTTCTGCGCCATGTCTCGCGGCGATGTGGCTTCGCTCGCACCCATCGCCAACAGGCTATCAATCGGAGCGCGATTGTTGCGCCCCTTGATCCAAAGCTCATACCCCGCCTGTCGAATGTTCTTCGCCATGCCGTGGCCCATAAAGCCCAGACCGATGAACCCGACAACTTGTTTGCCTGCCATTGATGCCTCCTTTGCGACTTCAGCGCGTTAAATGATACTTGCGAGGGAAGCCGCATGAGCATCAAATCCATAGACGGATTTGATCTCAAGATACTCCTCAAGTCCGAAGACACCCATCGAACGACCTATTCCAGACTGCTTGTATCCACCCATCGGCGTGAGCGAGTTCGTCGCGCAGCCATTGTAGGCAATACGGCCAGCCCGAAGAGCGGCGCAAACAGCATAGTCTTCCTCTGGATTTCCACCAAAGACATAGCCGCCGAGGCCAAAGATCGAGTCGTTTGCGATCTCTAGCGCCTCTTCGACAGTCTCATAGGAGATAACGGTAAGCACCGGACCAAAGATTTCTTCCCGCGCAATTGCCATTTCAGGTGTCACATCTGCAAAAACGGTCGGGCGGACAAAAAGCCCTTTTGCTATACCGTCAGGCAAACCGACACCGCCGCAGACGAGCCGCGCACCTGCTTCGATACCGCTTTGAATGTAGCGTTGGATTGTCTCAAACTGCGCAAGGTTTGCGGCCGGCCCAAGCGTGGTCGAAGGAACACGTGGATCACCTATCACATATTTGGATGCCTCATCTGCGAGATATCCGAGGACCTCTTCAACCTGATCCTTTTGGACCAGCATACGGCTCGGCGCATGACACGACTGACCGGTATTAAAGAAGCAACGTTGGATATTCCAGCGCGCAGCTTTTTCAAGATCAGCAGATGGAAGAACAATATTTGCCGACTTGCCGCCTAGCTCCAAAGAAGTGCGTTTGATCGTGCGTGCAGCCGTTTCCGCAACACGCGCGCCCGCGCCCGTAGAGCCAGTAAACGAAATCAGATCAACGTCAGGGTGCGAAGCCATCGCCTCGCCCACAATTGAACCCTTACCAATGACGAGGTTAAAGACGCCTGCTGGCACCTTTGCCTCATCCATGACTTCGGCGAGCAGCAACGCACACAAAGGAGAGTTGTCGCTTGGCTTCACGACAGACGTGCAGCCCGCAGCGAGCGCATAAATGAACTTGATAACTGGCGTCTGGATTGGCCAGTTCCAAGGCGAAATCTGCGCAGTCACGCCAACGGCTTCGCGGCGCACCACAGTCTGAGCAATGCGACGCTCAAACGGGTATTCCAACAAAAGCTCTTTCGCCACTTTCAAATGGTCCAGCGGCCCATGAACTTGCGCCTTCGAGCTGACCGGAATCCCTGCCTCAAGCGCAATTATTTCGGCAAACTCATCGGCGCGCTTTACATAGGAAACCATGATCCGATCAATAATCGCCGCGCGTTCACGCGGCGATGTCTGGGAGAAGGTTTCAAATGCAGCGCGCGCTGCCTGAACGGCACGCTCTACATCTAGTTCGTTCCCCTGACAGGTCGTCGCGATGACTTCCTCGGTCGTCGGGTTCACGATTTCACGAACATTCTGCGTCGAAGGAGAAACCCATTCGCCACCGATGTAGATTTTGTCGTAGTGTTTCATAGTCATCCGTTATGGGTATAGCCGGCATCAACTGCGATTGTTTGGCCAGTGATCATTCGTGACGCCGGAGATGCGAGGAACATGAACGCACCGATAATGTCAGGCGGCTGAAGACCAGACTTGATACATTGCTGCGCCATTTGAGAGCTGCGCAAATCGGTCGTTGGGTTGTGCGTGCGGTCAACTTCTGTCGCTGTCGGCCCAAGTCGAACGCAGTTCACGTTGATACCGAATTCACCAAGTTCACGCGACATTGACGCGGTAAAACCGATCATCGCGGATTTGGATGTGACATAGTGAAGATAGTTGCCCACGCCACGCGTCACCGCGGTCGAGCCAACATTGATAATCCGGCCCCATCCCTGAGCACGCATTGCCGGAACAACAGCGCGAGAGGCAAAGAAGCACCCGTTGATATTCACGCGCATCACGGTGTCCCATTCGGCGGTCGGGATTTCGAAGAATTTGCGCTTGTCGAGTGTGGCGAAAATAGCCGCATTGTTCACAAGAACATCAACGCGCCCATATGCCTTTACGACCTGATCCACCATCGAATTTACTGAGACTTCGTCAGCCACATCGACTTGAATACCCAAGGCACGTCCGCCCGCATTTTGCACTTCGGACGCGACAGCATCAGCATTAGAGCCGTTCAAGTCGGCGATCACAACAATAGCACCAGAAGCACCAAACTGACGTGCCATTTCACGCCCGATCCCCTGCCCGCCACCGGTAATGATGACAACGCGGTCGGCAACACCAAAATCCCGTGCGTATTCGGGAACACCTGAATCTTGCGGTGCTTTGACCACATTTGAAACTGTCACGATCTGTCCTCCTCGGCAGATTTCTTAGGATCGAATACGTCGATCAAAGGGAACGATAGAACTTTGCGGTCTCACTGGCGGCATTCATCAAGAAGCCTCCATCACTGCCCGCAGAGATATAACTTGCGCCAAGCATGAGCATTTCTTGCGCTATCTCGGGGCGAGAGTTGAGCCCGCCAACGCCGAGATAGACGCCGTGTTTCTTGCATGCCTTAGCTACTTTTTCGTAAGCCGATTTCACACTTGGATGATCATGCTGCCCAGGTACGCCGAGCGAATTGCAAAGGTCGTTGGTGCCGACAATCAACATATCCAAACCCTCAACCGAGGCGATGGATTCAGCCGCTTCAACAGCCTCAATGGACTCGATCATTCCAACAACCAAAGTTGCCTTGTTCATCTTTTCCATCAGCTCCGCCGCAGGGCCGCCACGGAAAAGTGTGTGTGGGTTAATCCCCAGAAGCGACCTCTGTCCCATCGGTGGAAACTTGGCCGCCTGAACGACACGCTCTGCATCTTCGCGTGTCTCCATATGAGGAATTATGACACCCTGAGCACCCGTCTCCAAAGTCCGAGAGATAAAGGCAGGATCAATCCCAGGAACCCTTACGATCGGGGTTACACCCAAGGCCGTCGCAGCAATCGAAATTTGCCCAACCGTTTCAAGAGAGAAACTATTGTGTTCCATGTCGATGTAAACACAGTCAAAACCAGCACTTCGCGCAATTGCGGCGACTTCGACACCGCGCAGCACACGCACAAGCATCCCGATAGCCAACTGCCCGTCTGCCATTTTCTCTTTCATCAGATTACGACAGGGGATTTCGATTTCGGACATACAATTGGCCTTCAAGGTCAGAATTAGAGTAATCAGATTGCTCCGATGCGCCCCTCTTTTCTGGAATTTGGAGCCACGTTTGGCAAGCCAACCCAGCGCACAAGACACAGAGCATATACTTAAACGTTATACCCAGAAAACAGACCCCATTCCGTCAGAGCGCTTGGTGAAGTTAACTCGCCGCAACCATTAAATTCGGAAAAACCCGAACATCCCCGGATCGTAAAGGAGTTTGAAATGCGTATTTCGGAAGCATCAAAATCAGAAGGTGGTAGCGTCGGTTCGATGCGTGTTGGGAAGTTGGATCAAAAGTTCCTCCTGACTGGCGAAGACGGCTCGCCAAACAACTATCTTCTCAACGTTGGCCTGACAGGTTCGGGCGGCTGGGGCACTCCTCGTCACCGCCACAACTTTGACCAGATCCGCTATGTGCTCAAAGGCGAATACCCGGCATCACCCCATAAAATCATGAAAGAAGGCTCTGTCGCTTACTTCCCTGAGAGCGTTCACTATGGCCCGCAAGATCGCCCTGAAGGTCTTGAAATGATGGTCATCCAGTTCGGCGGTGCATCGGGTTCTGGCTTCCTCAGCACGCCCGAACGCGAAGCAGCTAACAAAGCTCTAGAAGCCAAGGGTACCTTCAAGGACGGTATCTTCACTTGGATCGACGAAAAGGGCCAGAAGCATAACATGGATGGCTCCGCTGCTTGCTTCGAAGAAGCGACCGGCAAGAAATTAACCTTCCATCCGCCACGTTATGATGACGTAGTCATGCTTGACCCCGAAAACTACGCTTGGCTCGAAAGCGGTCAAGAAGGCGTCCAGACCAAACACGTTGCTTCCTTCACTGAACGCAACAACCGTCTCGGCTTTGTAAAGATCGCTAAGGGCGCAACTTTCAACACCGGTTCGCGTGATCAAATCGAAGTTCTCTTCATGAGCGAAGGTTCGATCACTGTTGAGGGCCAAACCTATGGACCCAAGACCGGCATCGAACTTCTGCCTTCTGACAAGCCTGCAAACATTGTGGCCAACGAAGATGTTCTGATGCTGTCGATCCTTCTTCCAAAGTTCTAAGACCTTAGACTTCGGTCAAATTTGATTGCCGCACCGCATTTGTTGCGGTGCGGCTTTATTTTTTAGGACATCGCGATGGCGAACACGTCTCTCATCAGCATTTTAAACAATCGGACTTTTCGCGCGCTCTGGATCGGGGGGATTGCCTCAAACCTCGGAACTATGGTGCATACAGTAGGAGCTGGCTGGCTCATGGCGATGCTCGTCACCAGCGATGCGATGGTCTCTTATGTGCAAGCAGCGACTACCTTGCCCGTCATGATTTTTTCGGTCCTCGCAGGAGTTCTTGCTGACCAATACGACCGCGGCAAGGTACTCTTGGTCGCTCAAATACTGATGATGAGCGCAGCTAGTTTGCTCGCGTTTACTGTTTTCTCGGGGCAAATCACGCCATACCTTTTGCTAATGGTGACGTTTCTTCTGGGATGTGGAACGGCGCTCCATACGCCCTCTTGGCAAGCTTCGGTTGGTGATGTCGTCGAGAGGGCCCAGATCGCAGATGCAGTTTCTCTAAATTCTATGGGTCTAAACCTGACCCGCAGCATCGGTCCTGCTGTCGGCGGTATCATCGTTGCGGTTTTTGGTGCTGCCAGCGCATTTGCATTTAACGCAATGAGCTTCATTCCGATGATCCTCGCCCTGCGTCTAAACAAGCGGAATACACCTTCGAACAACGAACCCGAAAATTTCACGCGCGCAATACGTGCGGGCCTTCGTTATGTGATCATGTCGCCTGAAATCACACGGGTGATCGTGCGTGGTTTCGCCTTTGGTGTCTCGGCAATCAGCATCCTCGCTCTCTTGCCACTAGTTACGCGCGACCAACTATCCGGCAATGCGATGACATATGGTATTTTGCTCGGCGCCTATGGCGTTGGTGCATTGGGTGCAGGCATCGCGAATTCCAAACTCAGGGCAAAGTTCTCTTCAGAAACGATCATCCGCTTGGCCTTCATTGGTTTGGGACTAAGCATGCTCGGCATCTCAATAAGTCCAAATGCATGGCTCACAGGACTTATCATTATTCCGGCAGGCGCATGCTGGGTGCTCGCATTATCACTCTTTAACGTCGTGGTTCAGCTCCATACACCCCGCTGGGTAGTTGGACGCGTTCTCTCAATATACCAAACAGCTTCATTTAGCGGCATGACCGCAGGCGGATGGCTTTGGGGTGTCTGCGCAGAGAGATGGAACACACCGACGGCACTTCAACTGGCAGCGAGTGCCTCGCTCATCGGTCTATTGGTCGGTCTTGTTCTCAAGATGCCAAGCTATCGCGTCGTGAATCTCGACCCGCTCAACCGTTTTGTCGAACCCGAACCGCATCTCGACATCACAAACCGAAGTGGCCCTGTTCGGGTCACCATCGAATACGAAATCCAAGAAAAAAACGCGGCAGCGTTTCTTCAACTTCTAAACCAACGCAGGCGTATCAAGCTTCGCGATGGCGCGAGAGAGTGGGTCCTGCTCAGAGACATCGAACAACCAACCATTTGGAAAGAGAGCTACATCTTCCCAACTTGGGGGGAATATCTTCGCTGCAATCAGCGCCCAACCCAAGCAGATGCTGATATCTCGCAAGATATTCGCGCACTTTGTACAGAAGGCACTTCGCCAATAATCCGCAGACTGATCGAACGTCACCGCCTGCATGCCAACAGCGATTTCGCGATCAAATCAAACCCAGAAGTTTAATCGGGTTGCGCGTAACGATCTGAAGTCAATTCAAGGCCCGCTTCGCGGATTTTCGATACCAAGTCCTGTCTGGGCTCGTCCAAATTATAGCCCTCACGAAAAAACATAGCGATGTTTCGATGCAAGACCGGATCATCAAATGGTAGAGCAACCAAACGGCCGATCTCCAACTCTTGCCGAACAGCATGTGCGGGCAAAAGGGCCAAGTGATCCGATTCTGCCACAACAGAGATCAGAAGCGAAACTGTTCCACATACTGTCACCTGCGACGGCGGCCCCACATTCAAGGTGGTCATAATATGCTCGATCACCGTGTGTGTTCGCCGAGATGTCGGAGCGACCCACGGATAGGACATTAAGTCCGCCCATTCAATTTCGGGAGCTTGCACAAGCGGATGATCGGGTCGCGCAAGCACGCATTGGCGATCGCGAAAGAGCACCTTTTGACGAAGTCCGTCCAGGATATCGAAAACCTCTGTGAAGCCGACCACAAAGTCGAAATCGCGCCGCAACAAACCGCGCAAAAGATCAATTTGGGCATTCTCCACGACTTGAAGGTCAAGTCCTGGATGTTCGGCGCGCCACGCGTTCAATGCAGTTGGGATAACACTCCCCGCGAGGCTGGGAAGCGCTCCAACCCGAATGGACTCGCGCACCCCATCAAGAGCGTCTGCCAAGTTCTGTCGCGCAAGCTCAATCTCTTCGCGAACAAGTCGCGCGTGACAATAAAGGATTTCGCCGTAACTCGTCGCGACAATACCCAACGGTCCGCGCTCTAAAAGCTTGAGACCGACTTCGGACTCAAGCCGATCCATAGACGTCGACATTGCAGGTTGTGAGATCTTATGGGCGGTGGCTGCCTTATTAATGCTGCCTTGCTCAACCACGGATGCAAAATAGACCAACTTTCGAGGATCAATTTCATGCATCATGTTGATTTTCCTTATGAATTATCCAAGAAAGCAAGGATTTCACTCTCTGCTATCTTCGCAGCGCGCGCGCGCTGTCCCCAAGTTTGAGCACCAATATGAGGCGAAAGGATGACATTTTTCAAGACGCGCAAGCGCTCGGGCACATGCGGTTCTTCTGCCAAGACATCTAGCGCTGCACCTGCGATCGTGCCATTTTCCAACGCATCAATGAGAGCGTTCGTATCGACAAGGCTGCCGCGACCCACGTTGACAAGGCGTCCCTTTGGCCCAAGAGCTTTGAGGATATCCGCATTTATTACGGCCTTCAAAGAGTTGTGGCCGGGAACAGCAAGAACGAGCACATCCGATGCCTCGGCCAGTGCTTCCCAACTCGGATAAAGTGTCTCAGCAAGACCTGCATTGGAAGGACGATCAAGTCCCGTTACAACCATTTTCGACGTTTTCGCACGAGCCGCAATTGCTTGACCAATGCGCCCACTCAGGCCAGCAATACCGATCGTTTTACCGACAAGGCTCTCGCCGAGTTCAAATCGCTTTTGCTCCCAAGCGCCACTACGGGCGAAATGATCCGCAGTTAGCAGATTGCGCAAAAGCATGTTGGTGAACGTCATAGCAAGATCTGCAACGTCCTCGGTGACAGCCTCGCCAATCGAGCGGAACTTGATCCCTGCGGCTTCGAGAGCCTGAAAATCAACCTTGTCTGTTCCAGCACCTTGAGAGGTCACAAACTCCAAATTCGGCAGAGCCTCAGCGACCTTTTGGGAGAACCCGCGCGAAGCACTGGTCATCAAGACGCGAACGGCCGCGCGCTCTGGCTCTGGCAATGCGAATAGCGCCTCAAAATCATCAACCACACCCAAAAGTTCAGCTTCAGAGAGGTGCGGATATTCCATTCCAGCAAGTGCCGGAAAACCCAAGATTGGCTTCGTCATTTGCTGGACTGCGCCCCTGCTACCTTTACCTCAGCGGTGTAGATCGCACTCTTACGTGCATCTGTTGCGATCTCTTCAACAGGTCCTTCAAAAACCGTCATGAACAGAGTTTTGCCATTCTCGCCACCAAGAGCGCAGGAAATCGCCCGTCCTTCAAAGACGAAACGGTCCGTAATTTCCCCCCCATCAAGGACGCGCAAAAACTCACCAGTGTTAAAACACCCGACCCAGACAGCGCCCTCAGCATCAGCGCACATTCCATCTGGCTGGGAGGAAGCGAGACTTGCAAAAATGCGCCGATTGCTGAGGGTCCCGTCTGCCGCAATATCGTAAGCGACAATCTGGGCTTCCCAAGTTTCGTTAACGACAAGCAGCTGCCCATCGTTGAGGATCACAGAACCATTGGGAAAATTAACTCCTTCGGCGACGACCGTTACTGACTTATCTGGGTCAACGCGAAAGAGTTTCGTGGGTGCAGGCTCTTCGCCTGCATCATAATCATATCCAAAATCGCCGACGTAGATGCGCCCATGTGCATCTATCGCAAAGTCATTCAGATTGCCTTTTCGAAGTCCATTGAGGTCTGCATATACCTCTGTGGTTCCATTCTTCACCTCAAGAATGGTCCCATCCCGCCCCGAAATAACAACATGGCGGCCATCAGGAAGAAAATCCTGACCAGCGGGACGACCTGGCACCTCGGCTACAACCTCGCGGGAACCGTCAAGTCCAACAGAAAAGACCTTTTCGTCAAATACGTCAGAAACCCAAAGACGATTATTCCGCCATTTTGGGGCTTCGAGAAATTTGAAATCGCCCGCAAGAAGTTGCGCCTTAGCCATTGTTACCAACCACCATCACAACGGATGTCTTGACCCGAGATCATGTCGGATTGAGGCGAAGCTAGGAATACAGCCAGATCTGCGATGTTCGAAGGCTCAATTCGCTTCTTGATGCTTTGATGCTCCATAATCCAATTGTGGTACTTTTCACGGCGTTCGCCAAAATGTCGCCATTCCGCATCCGAAACAACTGCACCGGGCGAGATACCATTGACGTTGATGTTGTATTTTCCAAGCTCGCGCGCCATGCCCTTGACAAGGCCGAACATCGCACCTTTGGACGCCACATAAGGCACAAAACCTGCCCATTCGCCTGTTAGGGTTAGAGAGGTTAGATTAATGATCTTACCGTACATCTGCTCTTTCATGTGTGCAGAACAAGCGCGAGTAAGAACGAATGCTGCGGAAGAGTTGATACGAATTTCATTTTCGTATTCTTCGATCGAGAACTCTTCATGCCCCTTGTTGATCACAAAAGCCGCATTGTTAATAAGGATATCGATACCGCCAACTTCTTTTGCCAATTCAGTTGCGGCAACTTCAAGCGGACCAAGCTGTGCAAGATCGATCCCCCAGTAGCGCGCACCGGGAGCGAGCTTTTGGATAGTCGCATCCGCGTCGGGTGCCTCGGGGCGATCAGCCGCAATAATGGTCGCTCCCTCCGTGTGGAAATGGCTTACGAGCGCTTGACCAATCGTGCCCAACGCGCCGGTGATCAGAACTGTTTTACCTGTAAGTTTAGACACGGCTTTACCTCTGAAGTTCTCATAATCTTATGCTATGAGTAAAACTGCCGTTGCTTGCGATCCAATTGAACCCCCATTCGAAGAGCCGGGCACCCAACATATAACAAAATTCTATATGTCCATCTGAGAGACTTGCCCATTTCCGAGCAACCGACTTGATATTTCGCATAGGGCTGCTGACTTAGGGACATTGAATTTTTGGGGACCCACATGACCAATCAAATCGATCTGGTGCACCACTTTGCAAAGTCTGCCGCGCTGACTACCTACGAGCAGCTTTCCCAAGCGACACGAGAGGCTGCGAAAAAGAGCATCCTCGATACGCTTGGGGTCATCCTCGCCGCAAGTGGAATGGAACCGGCAGTGCGCGGCGTCATTGAGATCGTCGAAGAAGCCGGAGGCACGCCAGAAGCGACCAAGATCGGCTTTGACGGGAAAGCACCTGCGATCATGGCTGCACTCGCAAATGGTGCTCTAGCCCACTGTCTCGATTATGATGACCAGACGCCGTGGGGACAACATTGTTCAAGCTCAATCGTCCCTGCGGTCATGGCAGTTGCCGAGCGGCGCGGCGGGATCAGCGGCAAGGAAATGATAACTGCTGTTGCCATTGGACAAGACATTTTCGCACGCCTCAGAACCAACGTAGGCTGGCTCAAGGATTGGAACCTTTCGACCGTGCTCGCCGTGTTTGCTGCCACTGCGGCCGCTGCACGCGCTTATGGACTGAACGAAAAGAAAATTGGCCATGCACTTGGGATAGCTTCC
>CAYWUN010000020.1:0-14162 GCA_964461315.1 uncultured Aestuarium sp. | reverse complement strand
GGTGATGTGTTGGCGAATGCATTCAAAGGAACCAAGACGCGCTTCCTCGTCGTCAACGCCTTGTGGGTGCAATCGAGCGGGATCATGGAGATGGTCGCAGGTCGAGGAAGTGACTTGCGTGGTATGTATGCGGGCTTCTCCGCCAAAGGTGCGGTGCTTGCGACCCTCATGGCATCCAAGGGTACAACAGGCATCGATAAGATGTTCGAAGGCAAATATGGGTTCTTCAATTCCTATTTCGGTGGCCGCTACGATAGGGAAAAGATCCTCGCCAACCTTGGAACTGAATTCCTCGGCGAAGGCACTCTTTACAAACGTTGGCCCTGTGTCGGCACTGCGCATAGCCACATGAAGGCCGCGATTGACATAGTAAGCGAAAACAACGTCGCGCTCTCGGACATTGCAGCCATCAAGCTTCATGTCGGCGATTATCACGATTTGATGTGTCAGCCGATGCAAGAGCGCTGCGCCCCAGCCACTTTGGCTGATGCGAAATTCAGCCTGCCCTTCCTTGTTGCAATCGCCATCGCACGCAACGGTATGAGTGTTAAGGACTTCACGTCTGAGGGCCTCAAAGACCCACTGATCCTCGATATCGCGTCAAAGATGGACTTGGTGAATGACCCTGACCTCAACTGGAACCTAGAACTCCCACCGGGCCGTGTCGAAATCACGCTAAAAGATGGTCGTGAGTGGCTTGTTGTTGGCACTCACGTTCCGGGCAACGCAGATGCTCCAATGGAATGGGATCAAGTTATCGCCAAGTTTACAGAATGTGCCTCTGTCAGCGCAGAACCGTTAACAGACGAACGAATTGCCGAGGCGGCAGAGCTTGCCAAACACCTTGAAGACGCGGCGGATGCCACACAGCTCATCAAACTACTTGGATAAAAATGGGGCCTTTAAGGCCCCATTGCATTTTAGATACCTGCTGTCTGAGCGCCGTCAGCAACCAAGGCGTGCCCCGTGATAAACCCACCTTGAGGTGAGCACAGAAACATAACAGTTGCAGCCATCTCTTCGGGACGACCCATGCGTCCTACGGGCTCTTGCTTGATGATCGCAGCGCGGCCTTCTTCGGTATCCCCAGTGTAACGCGCAATCATCGGGGTATCGATAATTCCGGGGCAAAGTGCATTAACGCGGATGCCTTGATCTGCATATTCAAGCGCGGCGACCTTCGATGCGACCGTGACACCAAACTTCGACGCGCAATACCCCGACTGATTACGAATAGCGAGAACACCTGCCCCCGACGACGTATTCACAATCGCACCACCACCGTTTTTCAACATGAGCGGAATTTGGTGCTTCATGCACAAGAATACCGACTTGAGATTTACGTCCAAAACACGGTCGAGCATCTCTTCTGTCAGGTCGACAATAGATGCACCGGGTTGTTCAATACCTGCGTTATTGAAAGCAAAGTCGAGCTTTCCGAAGGCCTCAATCGTCTTGTCGAGCGTCGCCTTGATGTCCGCAGACTTCGTTACATCACAACGGTTTGAAATGACTTTGCCACCCGCTTTGCTGATTAGGTCATGCGTCTCGGCAAGCCCTGCCTCGCTGATGTCGGCGATTGAAACAGACGCACCCGCAGCGCTAAAGGCAAGTGCAGTCGCACGACCGATCCCGCTTCCTGCGCCAGTTACGAAAGCAACTTTTCCGTCGAAATTGAATTGAGCTGACATTGCTGTCTTCCTTTCATTGAAAACGGAAATATCCGAGGCAGAGCCCCGGATATCTCACTCGATGGTTTTTGTTTTAGCTCTTCTTCGAAACGCTACCGCCAACTGTGTAGATCGCAGCAGCTGTTACAACAACGATGCCTTCGATCAAACCCTGATAGTTTGCGCCAAGGTTCAAGATGTTAAAGCCGTTAGTGAGCGAGTAGAGCAAAAGAGCGCCTGCGAGCGTCTTGATCACGCTACCTGCGCCTCCAAAGAGAGAAGTGCCCCCGAGGATCGCCGCTGCGATAACCGTAAGCTCGGCACCTTGAAGACCTGCGGGGTTGATCGAGCGAAGTCGGCTCGCAAAGAGAACACCGGCAAACGCTGCCGCACCCGAACAAACAACAAACGACATCAGCTTGTAGCGGGTTACGTTGATACCAGCCAGGCGCGCGGCCTCGGCATTACCACCAACGGCATAGAGACGACGTCCAACGGTGGTGTAGGTCAATACGAGCCAAACAATCGCTGTGAAAAGACCCATGAACAAAACTGGGTTACGAAGGATCAATTCACCGCCCGATGCATATGCGATGAACAGAATTGCGAGACCGGCAAAAAGCTGACCGATATAGCCTGGGCGCAGTGCCTGTCCTTTTGATTTGGCGGCAAACAAACGGTAAAGCCCCAAGAGCGCAAGCAATGCTCCAATAGCGATCGCAAGCCAATAAATGTCATGCTTTCCGCCTTCGAATGCTTTCATCGTATCAATGACCTGTGGATCACGCACCGAAAGCGAGCGACCATCGGTGTAAATAAGAACAAGTCCACGCACAGCGGTCATCGTTCCAAGGGTCACGATGAAAGCGTTAATACCGACATATTGAACGATGACCCCATTTAACAGCCCCATCGACATACCTACGGCAAGTGCCAAAGCAACGGCGGGCCAATATCCGATAGTGTCAGCATTTCCGATGAGCATGACAGCAGACAATGCCGCCACAGAAGCGACAGAAAGGTCAAAGTTTCCGCTGATCAAAACGACAGTCATAGCGACGGCCATGATCGCTATAAGCGACGACTGATAAACCACGTTTGAGAGGTTCATCACCGACAAGTAGTTAGCCTTGCCCAGGTAGGACGTCGCAACGGCTAGAACAGCGATCAACAATACCAGCGCGTAGTATACACCCATTTCACGAAGGCCGAATGTCTTGCGCCAATTTACAGATGCAGTTTGAGCAAGCTTGGGGGTTTCATTATTTTGATTCATTTCAGTCGCCACCATTAAGCGTTCTCATGGACTTCGGTTGCGGTCGGGGCGACTTCGCCACCGCATAGCAACAGAAGCTCGTGTTCAGTTGTTTCGTGGACATTACGTTCTGCCACGATTGCCCCGTCTCGCATTGCGAAGATGCGATCAGATACGGCCAAAAGTTCTTCGAATTCGGACGAGACTATGATGACCGAGCGGCCATCAGCAGCCAGTTCGCGAACAAGACGAAGAATGTCGGTCTTTGCCCCAATATCGATACCGGCAGTCGGTTCATCGAGAAGGAAAACCTTCACATCCGTAAAGAGCCAGCGAGCAATCGTCACCTTTTGGGCATTACCGCCGCTCAGCTCACTTACCAAAATATCTGGATGATCCGCTCTGATCGAAAGCTTTTTAATCGCGTCAAGAGCGAGGTTGTACTCTTTCTTGGCAACGGGAACGAACCCGCCTGCAGAAACACTATCGAGGATCGGCAAAGTAAGGTTGCGCCAAATCTCGAAATCTGGAACCAGACCTTGAGCGAGACGATCCTCGGGAACTAGACCCATGCCAGCGGCAACCGCCCCACCGGGCGACCGTGACACGGTCTTACCATCCAAAAGGACATCGCCTTTGGCGTTCGCGTCAGCGCCATAGATCGCATGGATAAGTTCGCTGCGGCCCGAACCAAGAAGTCCGGCAATCCCGATAACTTCACCTTTTGCGACTTCTAGGTCGACCGGCGAGAGCTTACCTTCGGAACGGAGGTTCTTGATGCTCAAACGCGCAGTTTCTTCGCTACGAACGAAACTCTCGCGATCTTCGGCTTCGTGCTCAAGCTTCGCAATCGCTTTACCAACAATCGCTTCAGCGAGAGAGTCTTCATCAAGCTCCGAGGTTTCTGCTCGCAGCACGGCCTGTCCATCACGCAAAATAGTGACTTGGTCCGTGAGCGAAAGCACCTCATCCAAGAAGTGCGACACAAACAAGATCGCTTTGTTCTCGACTTTAGAAAGTCGGCGCACGACTGAATACACAAGTTCGCGCTCTTCCGCGGCGAGCGACGCCGTCGGCTCGTCAAGAACGATCAAGTCAGCGCCGGTGGCCAAAGCCTGAATGATTGCGAGCATCTGGCGCTCGCCAATCGAAAGATCAGAGACCAGCGTAGTTGGCTCAATCCGATAATTTACCTGCTCACACAGAGCGTCGTACTTAGCCGAGATCGCCTTGGATTTTCGCCAAAGATCGTCTTGACCCAAAAATACATTTTCGAGCACCGAGAGCGTTGGCACCAGCGGAATGTGCTGGTGAACCGTTGCGATCCCGATGTCGTTTGCTTCTTTCGGCGTATTCCAACTGACTTCTTTACCACGCCAAATGATTGTACCGCCTGTGGCTTTGATTGATCCCGACAGGATCTTAATCAAAGTTGATTTCCCGGCACCGTTTGCTCCAAGAAGCCCATGTACTTTACCCTGCGCGATATCGAGATCGACACCGCGCAGAGCAACTGTTCCGTTCGGGAACGTTTTAGCCACGGACTTCAGAAGCATGATCGGATTGCTTTGTTCCATCCGTTCAAACATCCCCTAAGTTAAGAAATCACCACTGCTCAGGGCAGTCGTCGAGTGTCTCTTTGGTGATCTGCGGCATGTCATAGCTGATATAACGTGCCTTCGGGGTGTTCGGGTCCTGAACCGCATCGTAGAGCGCTTGGAACATCAGTTCACCAAGAAGCTGCGGACGGGTACAAACCGAACCATACATTTCACCGTTTTGGATTGCGGCATAGCCAAGAGCCGAGCCACCACCGGTTGCGATCAGGATCACATCCGAACCAGCGGCTTCGATTGCACGCGCACAACCGATTGCCATGTCGTCAGCTTGGCTGAAGATCAGGTCAAGATCAGGGTGAGCAGTCAGGAAGTTCTGGCAAACTGCTTCGCCTGCATCCGGGGTCCAGTCAGTCGGCTGGTTGGCAACGATTTCATAGTCAGCGCCGGCAGCCTGAAGTGCTGCGTTGAAGCCATCATTGTCAAGCTTCACAACTGCATATGCTGGGTCACCTTCTACGACGCCGATCTTAGCAGTGCGACCTTCAGGAAGAAGACCTGCTGCCATTTCGCCAGAAACATAACCAGCCTGATAGTTGTCAGTCGCAACAAATGCGCTCAGTGCAGGATAGGGATCATCAACGGCGCGGGTGTTGGGGTCGCCAACCTGCGACGCGATAGCAACGACCGGAAGGCCAGCTTCATCGATCTTGTCCACCAGAGACTCAGCAACAACCGAGTCAAGCGGAAGGAAGCCGATGCCCGAAACGCCCTGTGCGAGAAGGTCGTCGATCGCATTGCTCTGCTTCTCAACGCTACCGCGCGGATCGAGAACAACGGTCTTTACGCCAGCAGCAGCAGCCGCACGCTCAAAGCCGATTTGAGTGTTTACGTTGTAAGGATACTCAAGGCTGGCCGGAACGTATCCCAGCACGATTTCCTGAGCAAAAGTTGCAGTACCTGCCATGAGCGTAAGCGCCACAGCAGAGGTGAGTTGAAGTGATTTCTTGAGCATAAATGCCTCCCTTTTAGCATGCCCTGGATAGCAATCGACAAAGAAATATCGTTCGGCCCGGAGGCCGTTGAAATTACTGCAAGGGGGGTTATCACCTCGCCGTAATAGTTTCTTTTGTCAGTGCTATCTCATTCCCAGTTTCAGTTTTGCAGCCCACTAACTAACGAGCCTCAATGCAGACCAGGTTCACCTCCTGAACGTATGTGGCCTGACATTGGATTATCGGTAACACGCACAATCGGGTGCGTCATCTTATCCAAAGGGGTCCCAAGTGGATGCCTATAAACAAGAGTTATAACTTCGCGATCCTAGAACACGAAAACGCCCTTACCGCCGGTTTGATTATCGAAGGCGGAATAGGCTTCCTCTGCTTGCTCGATTGACCAGCGATCTGAAAACACGCGGTCAACTTCGACACCATGATGTGCAATGAACTCGGCGCATTGCTTCATCCCAGTGATCGAAAACGTGTAGGAACCAATAATTGTTCTCTGCGACTTGATAAGGTCGTTCCAGCCGATAACGTTGAGATTGCCGCCTACGGCAACAAGAGCGATCTTACCCCAAGGCGCTGTCGAACGCACCGCTTGGGTCTTGGGGATTTCACCACCTGCGCAATCCATTGCGCAACTCGCCCCTTTTCCACCTGTGATCTTGAAGACCTCTTCAACAGGGTCTTTGACTTTGCCGTTAATAACGTGCGCCGCACCGAACTCACGAGCCGTATCGACGCGCTTCTGGTCGATATCCACCCCGATCACTTCGGCGCCCATAGCAGCGCCAAGCTGAACTGCTGCAAGACCAACCGGACCCAAACCATAAACGACAAGAGTGTCTCTTGCGCTGACATTAAGCCGGTTGAGTGCTCCAAATGCCGTCCCCGTGCCGCAAGCAATTGCCGCGCCACCAACGAAGGAAATGTCCGTTGGAAGGTGAACCAACGTCGATACTGGGACACACATATATTCAGCGTGACCACCATTGCGGATCGCTCCATGTGGCTCGGCACCCTCGATGCACATCTGCGTCCAACCAGTGCGGCAATGGTCACAGCAGCCACAGCCCTCGTAATGAAACACAATGACACGGTCGCCTGGCTTGAACTGTTTGGGGTCTACGCCAGCCCCAACCTCTTCGACAATTCCACTTGGCTCATGGCCCGCGATGATCTGGGTATCGGCTGCCAGACCACGATCTGCGAAACTCCCGAAGCCTTGCGAGATAAGCTGCTTTTCAGGGCTTTCCGCCCGATAGAAATGCAAATCACTTCCGCACATGCCCGATGCTTGCATCCGAATAAGTGCCTCACCCGGACCCGGACGCGGCACATCGAAATCCGCTATTTCAAGTTGACGATTTCCTTTAAAAACGACTCCGCGCATTCGTATTTTCCCAGTGTTGAATGACCTCTATTCGGTATCTAGATTTTCTCGACACGGACAGATCGCGGGCCTCCCTTTCGGCACAGCATATAATATTTATATATATGCTATCTTTGAATTTGACCTCGCCCGAGTGCCAGCGATTAGTGATTAAGGTATTCGATCTCAGAGCCGCACAATGCGGCAAACGAGATGAGGGCGTGCATGAAAACCAACTTCACCAGAAATACCATATACGTAGATGGCCAGTGGGTTCCCGCACTTGGAACCGGCAAGATCGAAGTGATCTCGGCTTTTTCTGAGCAAGTCATCGCCACAGTGCCGCAGTGTTCTCGCGAAGACATCGACCTTGCCGTCAAAGCCGCACGTAGCGCATTTGACAAAGGCCCATGGCCTCGCATGTCAGCACAGGAACGCGTCGCAGTCATTTCAAAGCTTCGCGACATCATCGAGCGCCGCCAAGAAGACATTGCACAAGCAATCAGCGCCGAAATGGGCAGCCCAATCACTCAGGCTCGCACCATCCAAGCAAGTCTTCCAGTCAAAATGCTCGATGAGCAAATGCAGATCGCAGCGAACGAATACCCTTGGTCAGAGATCCGCGAGTCTGCGACCGGTAAAGCGCTTGTGCGGCGCTTGCCCAAAGGCGTTGCCGTGCTGATCACGCCTTGGAACGCGCCGCTGATGACGACCATTCAAAAGCTCGGGCCTGCACTTCTCGCTGGATGTAGCGTTGTTTTGAAACCTGCATCCCTCGCCCCGTTGAGCGCCTATCTCCTCGCGGAAATGGCACACGAGGCCGGCATCCCCGCTGGTGTTCTCAACGTTGTCACCTGTGATCGCGCAGAAGCTGAATACCTCGTCCTGCATCAAGGTGTGGACAAAGTAACGTTCACCGGCTCCACAGGTGCGGGCCGTCACCTTGCATCCGCATGCGGTGAGATTCTCCGTCCCATCACCCTCGAGCTTGGCGGGAAATCGGCGGCAATCATCACCGAAGACGCCGATGTCCCCGCCGCTGTCGAAGCGCTTAAGATGCTCTCTTTCCGCAACTCGGGCCAAATCTGCACGCTCAAGACCCGTATCCTCGTCGCTCAATCTCGCGCCGAAGAGTTCATCCTTGCGTTCAAAGAAATGGTCGAGTCGCTCCCAGTTGGCGACCCTGCAAACCCTGACACGATCATCGGCCCTATGGTGAGCGAGAAACAACGCAACAGCGTTGCGCGCTACATCGAAATCGGCCTTGAAGAGGGCGCAACACTGGTAACGGGAGGCACCGGTCGTCCCGCTGGCCTCAACCATGGCTGGTTCGTGAAACCCACTGTCTTTGGAGACGTCGATCAGAATTCAACTATTGCCCAAGAAGAGATTTTTGGCCCCGTAGTCGCGATCACGACCTTCGAAACCGAAGACGAGGCCATCGACATCGCAAACAACTCAATCTTTGGCCTTAGCGGTACTGTTTTCTCCAAGAACATTGAACGTGCTGTTTCCATCGCTGATCGGATCAAAACAGGTGTTGTCGAGATCAATGGAAATCCATTTGGCTTCCACGCACCTTTTGGGGGGGTGAAACAATCTGGCATGGGCCGCGAAAACGGTTGGGAAGGGTTCGAATCCTATGTCGAGCTTAAATCAATCGGCCTTCCCCGCGACTTCAACCCAAGCGAGGCATAAACAATGCAAAGATACCTACATTGGATCAACGGACGCGAGTTCGACTCGATTGCAAACAAATGGATCGACTGTGAGAACCCGTTTGATCGCTCTATCTGGGCACAAATTCCGGCGGGGACGCCTCAAGATGCAGAATACGCAGTAGACACCGCATACAATGCAATGCACCAAGGTCCTTGGGCCAAGATGAGCGCAACAGAGCGGGGCAAGATTCTGGTCCGCATCTCTGAACTGCTCCTAGAAGAAACCGATACACTCGCCCAAATCGAAGTGCGCGATAACGGTAAACTACTCGCCGAGATGCGCGGTCAACTCGGATTTTCCGCGGAACTTTGGCGCTATTACGGCGGCTTGGCCGATAAGATCGAGGGCAGCGTTCTCCCCCTCGAAAAACAGGATATGTTCGGCATGACCATGCGTGTGCCTGTCGGTGTTGTAACCGCGATCACTGCTTGGAATTCGCCCCTCACCTTCCTTGCACTCAAATGTGCCCCTGCCCTCGCGGCGGGCTGCGCAGTTGTGGTGAAACCCTCTGAATATTCCACGGCCAGCTCTCTCGAATTTGCGAAACTGACCAAAAAAGCGGGTCTCCCAGACGGAGTGCTTAATGTCATCTCGGGCTATGGTCAGGACGTTGGGCCGACCCTCGTCGAGCACCCCAAGGTCGCGATGATCACCTTTACGGGGTCCGATGCCACAGGTGCGCGAATCTACGAGGCCGCCGCGCGACATATGAAACGCGTGACGATGGAACTTGGCGGTAAATCCCCGAACATCGTATTTGAAGACGCGGATCTTGATACAGCAGCAAACGGCGCAATATCGGGCATTTTCGGAGCAGCAGGCCAGATGTGCACCGCAGGGTCTCGTCTCTTGGTTCAGAACTCGATCCGCGACGTGTTCATCGAAAAGATTCGAAGCGCAGCGCTCGCGGTCAAAGTGGGCAACCCAATGGATTCGGCCACCCAGATGGGACCAATCTCCAACAAGGCCCAGTTTGAAAAGGTTCTCGAATATATCGATATCGCGCGCGCAGATGGTGCGACCTGCATTACTGGCGGCAATGCTATCAAGGGTGCCGAGTTTGAGCGAGGCTATTTCGTTGAGCCAACAGTCTTTTCTGACGTGACAAATGACATGCGGATTGCGCAAGAAGAGGTTTTCGGTCCGATCCTTTCGATCATTGGCTTCGAGGACGAAGACGAAGCGATCAAGATCGGCAACGACATCGCATATGGACTCGCCGCTGGTGTTTGGACCCGCGATATGGGCCGCCTCTTCCGTGTATCCAAAGCGCTCGAAGCTGGAATGGTTTGGGGCAATACATATCGCAGCTATAGCTACACCATGCCAACAGGCGGCATGAAACGCTCTGGGATTGGACGCGAGCATGGCGCCGAGGCGATAAACGAGTTCCTCGAAACCAAGAGCTTGATGTTCAATATATCAAGCACCTCAGGCGGAAGTAGTTTCGTTCCGAAGTAAATCGAAAGGGCCGCAGGAGTTTCATCTCTGCGGCCCTTTTAGTTTAGGCTATGATGTTAATCAGTTCAGAGACATCGCTGCACGTTTCAAGCGTTCTGATCTTGGCAATGGCCTGATCAACAGCATCTTTGCCAATCTCGCGGCAGGCATTGGCCGCGCAATCCTTGAACTTGTCCTCAAGCTGCTCCCAAGTCATCGGGTTCTCGGGCGTGCCAGGAACATTTTCACCCAGCGCTGAGTAAGTTTCGCCACCCTTTACCAAGACCTCAACCTTGCCCGCAGGTAGCTTGAGGTTCCAGTTGAACGCGGGATCAGGAACTGCTTCGACCTTCGAGGCGAGTGCGAGAATTGAGCTGTCCGTTAGAACACTCGGCCCGAAATCCCCTACACCGATTTTTCCATTGGACAGAGCAATCGCGACAGTCATCGGAAGCGAGAATTTGGCGTCCATCATAGTCAAGGGCTTCTTGCGCGCCTCGTCGGGGAAACACATACGTTCCGCAAAAGTGCCGACGTAGACCTTTACCTTTTCAATATCCGCAACGTTGATTTGGTTCTGACGCATCAATTCGATTGCTGCGTGGATATAGGTATGAGCATTCCCAACAGCGGGCCAATATTTATAAGTCATCTGAGCGCACAGAAACTCCGTGCCAAGTCCATCAATCATCTTCTCGACGTTATAGTCACCACCGAAATAGACTTTGAAAATCCCTGCTTCACCCTCAAAAAGCTCGCCCATTCCGAGCATCCCTTTTTGAGCCAGAAGTGAAGCATTGACGCATGTTTGAGCGATGAAGCCCGCATAGAGCCCCCGCAAATCGCTCCCTGTCCCAAAGATCTGCTGCATAGTGCCGCCAGCTTGAAGGCTGGCAATTCCCATCGCGTTGGCAACCTGCTTCGCATTCAAACCGAGTAGAGCTGCACAAGCCGCAACACCTGAATAGACGCCAACCGCGCTCGACAAGTTCCAGTCCATGTTCCAACGCACGTTACAACGCAGGCGGATAAATAGTTCCTGCCCAATCGCAATCGAGGTCAGAAGTTGCTTGCCGCTGACACCGCCAACCCGCTCCGCCAGCGAAAGAAGCGCAGGCACGAGCGAGCTATCAGGATGCGCACCCCAAGGGGTTTGGCTGTCATAGTCGAGACCATGCGCCAAGGTGCCGTTCGAAAAAGCCGCCGAAGCCGCGGGAAGCCGGACTCTTGTGCCAAAGACTGTCGCTTCTTCCCGGCCGCCGGTTTCCAGCATCAGATCAAGGATAGGCTGAACCGCAGGCTCAACACCGCTGGCACCCAGCATCACACCGATCGTATCCAATAGACTTTTCTGAGCCGCCTCAACGGCACCCTGCGGCAAGTCTTCAAACCGCAATCCCGCCGCAAACTCGGCAAGTCGATGAGAAATATCAGTCATATTTTCCCCTAGAATTAGACGTTTATCCTGCAAAGCGCGGCTCTGGAATTCCCTGAACGCCCAGACCCTTAACCGCAAAGACACTGCCCGCCCCTTTTTGGGTATTTGGGACACCGCGCACTGGTTTGCCCATGGACGTTACGAACAGCACATCCATATCCGGACCGCCAAAAGCAACCGAAGTTACGTTGCGCACTGGCATTTGGATGACGCGGTCGACAGAGCCGTCCGGCGCATAGCGCACCAAACGTCCACCGAGCACTTTGGCGTTCCAAACATAGCCTTCGCGATCGACGGTGGCGCCATCGAGAAGCCCCGCAAACCCCGCATCACTTGCAAAGACACGGCGATTGCTGGCTTCACCCGTTGCGATATCATAGTCGCTCGCCCAAAGCGTTCCTTGCTCCGTATCCCCATAGTAGAACGTACGATTGTCGGGGCTCCAACATGGCGCATTAAAACACCCCATACCCTCATCGATGCGATGAACGCTGAGATCGGGATCGAGCCTAAAGACGGGACCATTTTGAGCAGGTGACAGAACCTTGTTCACGTCTGGCCTCTCAAAATCATAACCCATACAGCCAGAGAACAGTCGTCCTGCACGATCGACCTTTCCATCGTTGAACCGATAGTCAGGAAGGTCTTTAAGCGGGTTGGCGATCAACTCGACCTTTTGTTTCCGCAGATCATAAAAATGGAAACCATTGGCCAAAGCCAAAACCGCCCCGCCCTTTTCGCGAAGCGCAAATGTTCCGATGAAGTCGGGCACATAAAGCGTCTCGAGCTCGCGCCCATCTTCACGGCATCGCCAGATTTCACAGCCGGTGCTGTCCACCCAATAAAGCCAATGCTCCTCGGCATCCCAAACAGGGCTTTCTCCAAGATGGTTTTTGCAGTCGGCAAGGAGTGTGATTTCAACCATTTGCATTGACTCAGATACAAGCAGTCTGGCCACCATCGACCGAAACAACCGACCCAGTCATGAAACTCGCATCGTCCGAGAGCAGGAAAGCAATCGCCGCAGCGATTTCCTCGGGCTCACCAATACGCCCGATTGGATGCGCCCCAAGGATCGCCTTTGCTTTCACGGGATCTTGCAAAGCATAGTCCATGAGCGGAGTGCGCGTCACACCGGGTGCAATTGCGTTAACGCGGATACCAAGCGGCCCAAGTTCGGGACACATCGACTTGGTGATACCTGAGATACCAAACTTTGACGCGACATAGGAAAGTCGGTTCGGCACACCTAGAATGCCCGCACCAGATGAAATGTTCACAATTGCGCGCGGACCTTCGTCCTCTTTGACAGCATTCACGAATGCCTGGCACATGTTGATCGTGCCATTAAGGTTCACATCCATGATCTTCTTGTGCTGTTCGGGATCGACGTCAATAACAGACCCCACTCCCGTGATCCCAGCACAGTTCACAAGACCGCTCAGCATTCCAAGCTGACCGTGAAGCTCTTTGACAGCGCGCAACGCCTGCGAATGATCGCAAACATCCAAAGCAAGAGTAATAAGCCTCGGGTTTTCGAGCAAATCCTTATCGGCTTTCTTGGTCCACTCGAGGTTTATGTCCAATGCCGCGACTTCAGCGCCTTCACTCAAAAGACGTTTGGTGGTCGCAGCGCCAATGCCGCTCCCAGCTCCGGTTACTATAAAGCCTCGTCCGGCAAATCTTGATGCCACGGTATTCCCCTCTTTGAAGTAATATGCAGGCTCAAAGCGAGCAATCTGCATTCAGAACGAAGTGTTTCTGAACCGTGACCTTGCTTCAATGGCTCTCCGCCGAGCGCCACAAGCGGTTAAAACTTAGGATTATATCCAGACATACGAAAATGGACCGAAGGAAATCTGCGACCTGCGAGCCGGTAGGCCAGATTTGTGGCTGGAGCAAAGATAACCGTCAGCAATTACCCTCAGTCGGGCACCGAAAGCGTTGTAGCCAAATAGACCTTGCCTTTAGCTCCCGCGTTTGAACCAATTTTCGCATCCACAAGCATTTTACCGGCCGCAAATCCGATTTCACGTCGTGGCGTGATTGTCGTGGCAATATTAAATGGAAGGCTTCGAGTGAGCTCGAGACCATTAAATCCTGCAAGAAGGAGTTCATTGTCATCAGATCGACCAATCGAAATGCAATGAAAAACACCCCCCGCAGCAACGTCATCATTGGAAAAATAGATGCAATCAAGATTAGGTTCTTGAGCGAGAAGTTCCGAAGTTAAGACGCGCCCTGCTTCCGTGCTCGACAATTCTTCCGATTGCGTCTGCGCCGTCAAACATAGTCCATGGTCCCGCAACCCCATTTGGAAACCCGCAAAACGACGATTGGCCCGCAAGTCTTTTGACAAGCCGCAGCCAACATATCCAAATCGGCGACGCCCTTTGGCGACGAGTGCATTCGCCATCTCGAGCCCTGCTTCAAAGTGCGAAAATCCGATGGCAGCGCCAATTGGATCTCCATCGGTGTCCATGATTTGTATGATTGGAACTGCGGCGGAAGCCAACAAAGCGCGCGCCTCATCTGATTGATCGAGACCAGTCACAATAAGTCCCGCAGGGTTCCAAGACAGCAGGCTCTTGATAAGCTCAAGTTCTTTCGCTGAGTCATAATCGGTCACACCGAACATTGGCTGTAGACCGCTTCCTTCGATACCCTGCGCGATCCCTGATAGGACTTCGGCAAAAACAATATTG
>CAYWUN010000019.1:0-34850 GCA_964461315.1 uncultured Aestuarium sp. | reverse complement strand
AACCGCTGAAGGCATCTAAGCGGGAAGCCCCCCTCAAAACAAGGTATCCCTGAGGACCGTGGTAGACCACCACGTCGATAGGCCGGAGATGTAAGCGCAGCAATGCGTTCAGTTGACCGGTACTAATGGTCCGATAGGCTTGATTTGATCCAGTAAAAGCAACGCTGCAAATCAAAAGCCATACACCACATCAGTGTAAATGACTTGGAACTCTTGGTTCTTTCTCGGTCTGGTGGCTATAGCACGAGCAAAACACCCGATCCCTTTCCGAACTCGGCCGTTAAGTGCCGTTGCGCTGATGGTACTGCGTCTTAAGACGTGGGAGAGTAAGTCACCGCCAGACCTAGTAAGAACCAAACCTCTCTCTAATCGATATCAATAATATCCCATCATAAAACCCAGATGGGAATACAATTAGCGCCAAGCTAATAATGGCGCGGGATGGAGCAGCCCGGTAGCTCGTCAGGCTCATAACCTGAAGGTCGTAGGTTCAAATCCTACTCCCGCAACCAATCTTCTCACGACTTATCAATACTTTACCCTCGCAATTCGCGGGGCAGATCGCGTTGTCGAATTCATGTACAGTACTTCCGGGTCGCAATTTCACAAATCGCTTCCAAATCGGGACACGTGTTTACTTGGAGCGTTGACATTCTTCGCCCTAGCTTACTAATATGCTAGATTATTAATGAAGCGCAAATTGGAGCGAGCGGATGCCTCTCTTGGATGAAAACAGACTATTTCCCGTTGATCCAAGTGCTCGTCAATTCGCGAGCGAGTTATATTCTAACGTGAAGGACTTGCCGATCATAAGTCCACATGGGCACACTGATCCTCGTTGGTTTGCAGAAAACGAAGCATTTCCAGATCCCGCGCAGCTCTTTGTTGTGCCTGACCACTACGTATTCAGAATGCTGCACTCCCAAGGCATCAAGCTCGAAGATTTAGGAGTTCCTAGGGCCGATGAAGGCGTGACGGAGAAAAACTCGCGTAAGATTTGGCGGCTTTTTGCAGAAAACTTCCACCTCTTTCGCGGGACGCCGTCGCGTTTATGGATAGACCACTCATTCCAAGAAGTCTTCGGAATTGATGAGCGATTATCGGCGAAAAATGCTGATGAAATCTATGACCGAATTGATGAAAAGCTTAAGCAGGACGAGTTCCGTCCACGCGCTCTCTTTGAACATTTCAATATAGAAGCGATTTCTACAACAGAGAGCGCCCTTGATGACCTCCGCTGGCACCGACAGATACGTGAGAGTGGGTGGAAAGGTCGGGTAATTACTGCATATCGACCTGATGCTGTTGTCGACCCTGAATTCGCGGGGTTTGCCGCCAATGTCGCAGTACTCGGACAGTTGACCGACGAAGATACATCGACTTGGGTCGGCTATCTGGCTGCCCACAGGAAGCGACGCGAATTCTTCAAGTCTTATGGCGCAACGTCAACGGACCACGGGCATGCGACAGCGCGGACAGAGGACCTGCCGCAAGATGTCGCTGCAAAGCTCTTTGATAAAGCGCTGCGTGGTGCGTGTTCGGCGGATGAGGCCGATATGTTTCGCGGGCAGATGCTCACTGAGATGGCGCGTATGAGCTTCGATGATGGGCTTGTTTTACAAATCCATCCGGGATCAAGCCGCAATCACTCTTCGACCGTCATGTCGCAATTTGGCCGCGATAAGGGATATGATATTCCCACGCGAACTGACTACGTCAAAGCGCTTCAGCCTCTCTTGAGCGCAGTGGGTGAACGGTCTGATCTAACCGTAATCGTTTTCACTTTGGATGAGACGTCTTACGCCCGAGAACTTGCGCCGCTTGCAGGGGTTTATCCCGCTCTGCGCCTCGGGCCTCCGTGGTGGTTCCACGATAGTTTTGAAGGGATGATGCGTTTCCGTGAGCAAGCAACCGAAACGGCGGGTTTCTACAACACTGTTGGCTTCAATGATGACACGCGTGCATTTTGTTCCATCCCTGCTCGCCATGATGTTGCGCGACGTGTAGATTGTTCCTTCCTCGCCAACCTTGTCATGACAGGGCGTTTGGAGGCGGAAGAGGCCCACGAGCTTGCTTATGACCTCACTTATCGCCTTGCCAAGGAAGCCTACCGTCTTTGATCTTGCTGCTCTTTTTGGGGGGGAAGCATGAAGGATTACATCGAGAATTTTGTTCGTACCCATAAGCCCTATAAGGGTGGGCCTTGGTGCTATGAGGACGGCTGCATTTATCGCGGACTAGAGCTGCTACATCTTGAGACATCGGATCAGGTTTGGCTGGATCACCTAATTCGGTTGGTCGATGCCCAAGTCAGTGCCGAAGGTGCACTTAAGGGGTATACGCTTTCCGACTATAATATCGATAATGTATTGTCGGGCCGCGCACTTCTGTATCTTTTCGCCGTGACGGGTGAGCAAAAGTATCGCATCGCGGCTGACCTGCTTGCACGACAATTGGCTACTCATCCTCGTACGCGTTCTGGCGTTTATTGGCACAAGCTACGTTATCCGTGGCAGATCTGGCTCGACGGCCTCTATATGGGGCAACCGTTCCGCATCGCGCATGCGAAGCTGAATAGTGATCAAGAGGCGGTGCAAGACTCAATTCGTCAGATTTACCTGGCGCTTGAAGCTCTTTTCGACCCGACTACAGGCCTTTACAAACATGCGTTTGATGAGGCGCGTGAACAGCCATGGGCGGACCCGCTAACAGGACAAAATCCTGACTTTTGGGCACGGGCAATCGGCTGGCTTGCGATGGCTCTCGTCGATGTGGCGGAGTTGACAGGAGATGACTTTAAGCCATTGCGCGCTCAAACAATTGCGCTTCTTGAGAAGATTAAGGAACTACGGCAGTCCAACGGACTTTGGTTGCAAGTGATTAATCGTCCGGAACTGGCGGCGAACTACCAAGAGACCTCAGCTTCGGCGATGTTTACCTATGCGCTCTTGCGCGCACAGCGGCTCGGGCTTTGCGATGCGCCGGAGGGGATTGCTCAGTCGCTTGTCGATTTTGCGATCCGTCCCAAATCAGGGGGGGGCCGCGAAATGGTCGAGATTTGCCACGTGGCAGGGCTTGGGTGGTATGAAGGGCGATTTAGGGACGGCAGCGCTGCATATTATCTTACAGAAAAACGAGTTTCCGATGACACCAAGGGTGTTGGGCCACTGATGATGGTCTGCGCTTTGGCGGGGCTCTGATGCGCCCGCAGCTTTCGACCGATCAAGCAAAGGAATTCCGTCGAGACGAAGTGCTTCGCTATACTGGAAAAGCAGGGAGTGACCGACTTGATCCGTGGTTTCCCCGAATTGGCAATATTCGAAACCTAACGCCCGATCTGATGGTTGGAGAGGGCGAAGAATTCACCAGCCTACAGGCTGCTATTAATCATGTAGCAGATCTCCGCTATCCCCACCGGCGCATGGTTATAGGTGTGAGGCCCGGTCAATATCAGGGGCTAGTCTATGTGCCAAAAACAACAGGCCCATTGACCATCTTTGGGCTTGGTGATGCCCCAAGTGATGTCCAAGTTTATGAGAATATAGACGCGGAAATGAAGGGCCGCGAATACCGCCAGCGTTTTAGCGCGCAATTTGCCAAAGCCCCTCGAACTGTGCGCGAGATATTTGAGCGCATCGGGTCGCGCGGATTTATCACTACTGCAAATGCCTCGGTCTTTCGGGTGGAGGCGGATGATTTAGAGGTCTTCAACCTGACCATCCAGAACATCTATAATTGTGATCGCGAACAGGCGGGCTCGACTGAAAAGAACGCTAAGGGTCAATTTGCAAAGGGCCAGCATCAGGCAGTCGCATTGCTGAGCGCGGGCGCGGATAGACTCTTGCTAAAGAATGTCCGCTTGAAAAGTTTTCAGGATACGCTGTATCTGCAATCACCCTACAAAGGAGCGACCGTTCGGAGCTGTATCGTCGAGAGCGACATTGAAGGCGATGTCGACTTTATTTTCGGCCAATCTACGGCTTGGTTCGAGAAATGCACGATCCGTTCGTTAGGCACTCGAGCACCGATGTCTTGGGTGACCGCCCCGAGTACAGATATTCGCACACGTTTCGGTTTTGTCTTCGAGAACTGTGACTTTTGTCATGATGGTTCCGAACGCGCACTTCAAGGCACTATGAGCCTCGGACGGCAATGGTTCGAGGGTGTCCGCGCAACGCCTTATTCGGGGTCAAACATCGAAGGATATAGCTGCGACCTTGCGCTCTTGTCGTCATACGATGCACCTCGTGGCAAGATCAGCAAGACGACGTTCGAATCTGTCGGCAAGTGCGTCATTCAAAACTCTCGCATCGGCAACCATATCTGCGTCGAGCGACCATGGGACGATTGGAGCGGCAATAGCTGGAATACGCGTTATCGTCCGGCTCAGTATAAGGCGGCTGATATGCTAAGTATGCTCGGAGCGTGGATCGAAGAGCAGGGACTTTCCTATCAAGATATTGATCCTGAAATGGTTTTCCTCGCTGAATATCAGAATTTGATCGCGGATGAATGAGTTAGTGTTACCATTTTTTGTAAATCTATAAATTCGGTAACATAATATTTGAGCGGCGACGTCTATTCGTGTAAGTTCACTCCCAAGCGCAGCGTTTCGGGGAGGAACGAATGTACGCACAAATGATCAAGTCCGAGGGCGGCAAGGCTCGCTCTGAGATGACGCCAGAAGAAATCCATTTTCAGGCGCGCATTGATGCCGGCGAGAAGATAGAGCCAAAAGACTGGATGCCCGAGGGTTATCGCAAGACTTTGATCCGACAGATCGGTCAACATGCTCACTCTGAAATCGTCGGCCAATTGCCAGAAGGGAACTGGATCACGCGCGCGCCGACATTGGAACGCAAAGCGATCCTTCTTGCCAAAGTTCAAGACGAAGCGGGACACGGGCTGTATCTATATTGCGCCGCCGAGACCCTCGGTGTGAGCCGCGATGATCTGACCGAGCAGCTGCTTTCCGGACGGATGAAGTATTCTTCGATCTTCAATTATCCGACCCTCACTTGGGCAGATGTCGGTGCTGTGGGTTGGCTTGTCGATGGCGCCGCGATCATGAACCAGGTGCCGCTCCAGCGAACCTCTTATGGTCCATATAGCCGCGCAATGATCCGTATCTGCAAGGAAGAGTCCTTCCACCAGAGGCAAGGCTTCGACATTATGATGAAGATGGCGCAAGGCACGCCCGAGCAAAAGCGGATGGCTCAAGATGCGCTGAACCGCTTCTGGTATCCCTCTCTCATGATGTTTGGTCCTTCTGATGCGGAGTCTGTGCATTCTACCCAGAACATGGCGTGGAAGATTAAGATCAACACCAATGACGAGCTTCGCCAGAAGTTTGTGGATCAGACCGTGCCGCAGGCCGAATATCTAGGCCTAACCGTCCCCGACCCCGATCTCAAATGGAACGAAGAGCGCGGTCACTATGACTTTAGCGAGCCTGATTGGACCGAGTTCTTTGACGTGTTGAACGGGAATGGTCCGTGCAACAACGAGCGTATGGAAGCCCGTCAGGACGCTTGGGCAGATGGTCAGTGGGTCCGTGACGGTCTCATGGCGCATGCTGCAAAGAAACGTGCACGCAGAATGGCTGCGCAATAGGAGACACCGATGAGCAATGAATGGCCCCTTTGGGAAGTCTTTATCCGTGGCCAACATGGCATGAGCCATCGCCATGTTGGCTCGCTCCATGCGCCCGACGCTGAAATGGCGATCAAGAATGCGCGCGACGTTTACACCCGTCGCAATGAAGGCGTTTCGATTTGGGTTGTTGAGGCGTCAAATATCGCCGCCTCTTCGCCTTCTGAAAAAGGTCCGCTTTATGATCCGTCACGGAGCAAAGTCTATCGGCACCCCACCTTTTTTGACATTCCCGACGAAGTAGGGGCGATGTGATGTCGGCGCTTTTTGAATTTCTTTTGCGGATGGGGGACAACACTCTGGTTCTGGGACATCGTGTTTCGGAATGGTGCGGTCATGCTCCCATCCTCGAAGAGGATATAGCGCTTGCCAACACCGCGCTTGACCTGATCGGCCAAACCCAAATGTGGCTTGGCCTCGCCGCCGAGGTCGAAGGCAAAGGCCGCACGGCCGATGATCTTGCCTATCGACGAGACGTGATCGACTTTCGCAACTGCCTTTTAACCGAGATGCCCAACCGCGACTTTGGGCACACTCTCATGCGTCAGTTTCTTTTCGATGCGTGGCACAAGCTGATGCTGACCCGTCTGTGCGACAGCTCGGATGAACGCGTGGCCGCCATCGCGATGAAAGCGCTCAAAGAGGTGTGTTATCACCAAGAGCGCTCTGCCGATACGGTCATTGGCCTTGGCGATGGAACCGAAGAAAGCCATGCAAAAATGCAGGCGGCATTGAACCGTCTTTGGCCGTATGTCGGTGAAATGTTCGAAGCCGACAGCATCGACGATGTGAATGCCCAAGAGGGTGTAACCGTGAACCCGAACGAGCTCCGTGCGGATTACGATCGGATTGTCGCCGAAGTGATGCTGGAAGCCACTTTGGTGATCCCTGAAAGCCGGTTTGCGCATCGCGGCGGTCGTGATGGTTCTCGCCACTCAGAACATCTTGGTCACATGTTGGCGGTGATGCAGTTCCTTCCGCGCGCCTATCCGGACGCGCGCTGGTAATGTCTGATCTGGCGCAGGTATGGGCACGACTTCGTGAAGTCCTCGACCCAGAGATCCCAGTGATCTCTCTTGTCGATCTTGGGATTATTCGTGACGTCGAATTGCGTGGAAACGAAACTTGGGTCGTGGTTTCTCCGACGTACTCGGGCTGTCCTGCGACAACTGTCATCGAAAGAGACATTCGCAAGCATCTGTCCGAGCACGGGCTGGATGTCCAGATCGAGCGCCGCATCGCGCCGCCATGGACCACCGACTGGATCAGGGATCAAGGGCGCGCCGCGCTCAAGGCTTATGGCATTGCTCCACCTTCCACCGCCAAGGGCCCTGATGAGTGCCCGCATTGCGGCGGTCACAATCTCGAACGGGTGAGCCAATTCGGCTCTACCCCCTGTAAAGCGCTCTGGCGGTGTAATGACTGCAAAGAGCCCTTCGACTATTTCAAATGTATCTAAGGGGCCATCATGTCGCGCTTCTATCCTCTTCAAGTCACCGATGTGCAGAACACGATCCGCGATGCGATTGTCGTAACGCTCGACGCGCCCAAAGACGAGTTTGAGTTCATTCCCGGACAATACCTCACCTTTCGCACCAATATCGAAGGCGTCGAAGTGCGACGTTCCTATTCGATCTGCGCAGGGCGGTCCGATGGCAAGCTTCAGGTTGGGATCAAACGGGTTGCGGGCGGAGCCTTTTCGTCTTGGGCGAACGATAATCTCAAACCGGGTGATCTGATCGAAGCGATGCCGCCGATGGGGAACTTCCATGTTCCCTTGGGCGGGGCCGAGCGCAAGAATTACCTTGGTTTCGCGGGCGGCTCTGGGATCACGCCAGTTCTTTCGATTTTAAAGACTGTGCTCGAAGACGAACCAAACAGTCATTTCACTTTGATCTATGCGAACCGCGCGGTGAACACGATCATGTTTCGCGAAGAGCTAGAGGATATCAAAAACCGCTATCTTGGGCGCTTTACGGTGATCCATGTGCTCGAAACCGAAGCGCAGGACATCGACCTTTTCACAGGGCGCGTTGATGCGCAGAAATGCGAACAACTCTTTGCGTCTTGGGTCAACCTGTCGCACATCCGCACCGCGTTTATCTGTGGGCCAGAACCTATGATGCTTACCATCGCGGAGAGCCTAAAAGCACATGGATTAAGCGAAGAGCAGATCAAGTTTGAACTCTTTGCAAGTAGCCAACCTGGGCGTTTGCCAAAGCGCGTTGCCGATGCTGCGGAAAAGGGTGATGCAACCTATGCTCTTTCTGTCACCATCGACGGTACGACCCGTTTCGTCGAAGCCAAACGTGATACCTCGGTGCTCGATGCCGCGCTTGGCGCAAACCTCGACGCTCCCTATGCCTGCAAGGGCGGAGTTTGTTCGACGTGCAAGTGCCGTGTGATCGAGGGTGAAGTCGAAATGGTGACCAACCACGCTCTTGAAGATTACGAAGTTGAGAAGGGATTTGTGCTATCCTGCCAATCTTATCCTGTAACTGACAAGGTCGTCGTGACCTATGACGAGCATTAAAGGCGGGGTAGCCCGCCTAGTACCAAATTGGTGACTTTGGTGGCATAGGCATCGCGGGCGCTTTCATCTGCATCCGCGTTCCACATGTAAAACCAATTCAACATTCCAAAGATCGACATGGCGACAACGTAGCTTTCAGCGACGCCAAAGGGCTCAAGTCGATCGCGCACAAATCTGATGATGTCCTTCTGATAGGCTTTGAGCGGGATCTGTTTTTCTAAAGGCAGAGATCCCAGTTCATTGATCTGGACCTTGTGTATGTCATCTTCGCCGCGATAGGCGCGCAGGATCGTTTGGATCGTGGTCTCGAGCGCCCTTTCAGGGTCGTCGGGAAGGATGAGCGAGCAAACCGTGTCACGCAATTTAGAGAGATACTGATCCAACATCGCAAAGAGCAAGTCCTCTTTGTTCTTATAATAGTGATAAATGTTAGCTTTTGAGAAACCGGCCTGTGCGGCGATCCCCGCCATACCGGCTCCAGCGTATCCATCTGTAGCGAAAACATGCGCCGCCGCCTGCATCAGGAGGCGACGCTTTATCTCGTAGTCGTCTGCGACGGGGCGTGCCATTAAACCTTCGTCCGATTGTCCACGACACGTTTCGCCTTGCCCTCAGAGCGTGGCGCTGTGCCCGGTGTTCCGACAACACACTCGGCACTCACTCCGACGATATCTTTGATCCGCTTGGAGAGGGCTTTGGACGCGGTCGCGCGGGACGCTTCATCTGCGGCGTGAGGGAGGGCTTCGCAAATCACGCGCATCGCATCCATACGTCCAGAAGTGTGCAGTTCGATCTGAAAATGTGGGGCTAAACCGTCGATCTTGAGAAGTTGTTCCTCGATCTGGGTCGGAAAGACGTTCACACCGCGCAGGATGATCATGTCATCGCTGCGTCCCGTGATCTTTTCCATCCGGCGCATCGACCGTGCGGTCCCTGGCAAAAGGCGGGTCAGATCGCGCGTGCGGTAGCGGATCATCGGCAGGCCTTCTTTGGTCAGCGTGGTGAAAACCAGCTCGCCCATTTCACCGTCTGCACAGACCTCACCCGTTTCGGGGTTAATGATTTCGGGGTAGAAGTGGTCTTCCCAGATATGCAATCCGTCCTTGGTTTCCACGCATTCATTGGCCACACCTGGCCCCATGATCTCGGATAAGCCATAGATATCGACAGCATGCATATCGAATGCTGCTTCGACCTCTGCGCGCATCGCGTTGGTCCACGGTTCCGCGCCAAAGATACCGACTTGAAGACTGCATTCGCGTGGATCGCGACCCTCTTTGCGGTATTGTTCAAGGATATTCAGCATGTAGCTCGGCGTGACCATGATGGTCTGCGGTTTGAAATCCTCGATCAGCATGACTTGACGTTCGGTCATCCCGCCCGATACGGGGATCACGGTGCAGCCCAGACGCTCGGCCCCGTAATGCGCACCAAGGCCGCCCGTAAAGAGGCCGTAACCGTAGGCTACATGCACCTTGTCACCAGGGCGGGTGCCACTGGCGCGCATCGACCGCGCGACCAGATCGGCCCAATTGGAAATGTCATTCGCGGTGTAACCGACGACCGTGGGCTTGCCCGTGGTGCCCGAGGACGCATGCAGGCGGGTGATTTTGTCCTGCGGCACTGCAAATAGGCCAAAGGGGTAGTTGTCGCGCAGGTCCGATTTGTAGGTAAACGGGAATTTCGCCAGATCGGCCAGCGATTTTAGATCATCCGGATGCACGCCCGCGTCGTCGAACCGTTTGCGGTACATCGGCACGTTGTCATAGGCGTGGCGCAACGACCATTTCAGACGGTCGACTTGCAGCGACTGGATTTCATCGCGGCTGGCGATTTCAATCGGATCAAGGCTTTCGCGTAGGGGTGTCAGGTCGCGCATCTATTCATCCTCCTCGAATAACGTGCCCTCGATCGAGCGAGAGAACCCGCGAAATTCTGCAATCACCTTGCCATCCTGATTGGCGACCGTGACGTCATAGATGCCTGAGCGTCCCGCTTTGACTTCTGTAGCGGTCGCAGTCAGACGGTCCCCAAGCTTCCCAGGGGCCAGAAAAGAAATCAGGTTGTGTTGGGCGACCGTCACCTGATTGCGGCTGTTGCAAGCGTAGGCAAAGGCCGTATCCGCAAGCGTAAAGGTCATCCCACCATGCGTGATCCCGTGGCCATTGCAGTGATGTTTTTCAACGGTCATGGACATGATCGCAGAACCCTCGGCTACTTGGTCCAGAGACATGCCCATCCATCCGAGAGTCTCGTCATTCTGCATCATCGCCTGAGCAGATTTTTCGGCACGTTCTTGTGGGGTCATTTGCCTTTGAACTCCGGTGCGCGTTTATCGAGGAACGAGGCAACGCCTTCTGCATAATCTGCGCTGCGCCCACACTCGCGCATCAGCTCCGCTTCATAATCAAGCTGGTGATCGAGGCTATTTGTTTGCGCTGCATCGATTGCCCGCTTTGTTTGGGCATATCCAAACGTCGGCCCTGCTGCGAGACGAGCGGCGAGGGCGCGCGCTTCGGTCATCAATTCCTCGTCTGGGATGCATTTCCAAATTAGCCCCCAGTCCGCCGCTGTTTGTGCCGTGATGGGCTCGGCTGTCATGGCGAGCGCTTTTGCGCGTGCCTCGCCAATGAGACGGGTGAGTTGCCAGCTTCCGCCGGTGTCAGGGATCAAGCCGACCTTACCAAAAGATTGGATAAATTTGGCGCTGGTCGCTGCAAGAACTATATCGCAGTTGATCGCAACGCTCGAACCTGCGCCTGCGGCTACACCATTTACGGCGCAGATCACCGGAGCGGGAAACTTGCGGATGAGCCGCACCAATGGGGCCCAGTAATTTTGGACAGTTGCACCTAGATCCGGCGGGGCATCCATCTTGCGCGGATCTCGATCGCCTAGATCCTGACCGGCGCAAAAGCCGCGTCCAGCGCCTGTAAGGAGAACAGCGCGTTTACCCTCATCTCTTGCGGTTTCGAGCGCCGCACGAAGTTCTAGGTGCATATCGGCGGTGAAACTATTGAGCCGATCCGGTCGATTGAGTGTAATCTCCACCCAGTCACCATGATCCTGCACCAGAACCAAATGAGTCATTGACGGCAGTCCTCCCTATCGTCGATAAGCAATATGTTGCATATGCCGAACGATCGGTCAATGAATAACCGAATCCACTTTGGCACTTTGGGAGGAAGAAATGACGGTTCAGAATATCCAGAGCTTTGTTGCTGGTCGTTGGGTCGATGCTGGCTCTCAGGCGCGCGAGATTAGATCAGCAATCACTGGAGAAGTCATCGGCATTGCAGGCTCTGACCTAGATGTTGATGCGATGCTCGCCCACGCGCGAACCAAAGGCGGTCCCGCACTTCGCAAGATGACATTTCACCAGCGTGCCAAGATGGTCAAAGCCTTGGCGCTCTATCTGAATGAACGAAAAAGTGCACTATATGACATATCATTCGCCACGGGGGCGACCGCTTCTGATCACATGATCGATGTGGATGGCGGTATCGGAACCATGTTCGTCTTTGCCTCCAAGGGCCGCGTCGAGCTCCCAGACGATACCATTTTGCTTGATGGAGAACTTGAGCGTTTCGGCAAAGGTGGCACCTTTGTCGGTCAGCACGTTTACACGTCGCTGCAAGGTGTCGCTGTTCACATCAATGCATTCAACTTTCCAGTTTGGGGGATGCTTGAAAAGCTCGCGCCGAGCCTGATCGCAGGCGTGCCGTCAATTGTGAAGCCTGCGACCGCAACCTGTCAGGTGACGGAATGCTGTGTGCGGATGATGATTGAGTCAGGCCTTTTGCCCGATGGTGCGCTTCAACTCGTAACCGGTGGACTTGGTGATACGCTTGATCGTCTCGTTGCTCAGGATGTGGTGAGCTTTACGGGTTCTGCTGATACCGCACTCAAGCTGCGTTCGAACCAGAACCTTTTGCGCAATTCTGTCCGCTTTTCGGCGGAGCAGGATAGCCTGAACGCCTCCATCCTTGGCCCTGATGTGCAAGTTGGCTCTGACGAATTCGACCTCTTTATCAAAGAGGTGCACCGCGAAATGACGGTGAAAGCGGGGCAGAAGTGCACTGCTGTGCGCCGTATCATCACGCCCGAAGGCCTTGTCCAGCCGGTGATCGAGGCGCTTTCGGTGCGCCTCGCCAAGACAACGATCGGTGATCCAAAGGTCGAGGGCGTGCGCATGGGCGCTGTCGTGTCGGCGGATCAACGTGCTGATGTTTTGGGCAAAGCGGCGATCATCGCGACCGAAGCGGAACGTGTATATGGTGGTCAGGACGCAATGCAGGTCATCGGTGCGGATGCAGAAGCTGGGGCGTTTGTAAATCCGACCCTATTCCACTGTGCCAACCCCGATGCCGCCGCGAAACTCCATGAGACCGAGGCATTTGGCCCTGTGTCCACAATTATGCCTTATCGCGACTTGGGGCATGCGATTGCGCTCGCCAACCGAGGCGGCGGAAGCCTTGTTGCTTCGGTTATCACCCGTGATGGCGCTGTTGCCCGAGAGGTCGTTCAGGAAGCTGGTGCATGGCATGGCCGTCTCTATTTTAATAATGCCGAGTCGATGAAGGACTCCACTGGGCATGGCTCTCCGATGCCCCATATGGTGCATGGCGGTCCGGGTCGTGCTGGTGGAGGCGAAGAACTTGGTGGCATTCGCGGCGTGAAACACTTCATGCAGCGCACAGCAGTTCAGGGGAGCGCCAACCTCATCACCGCAGTGGGCAAGCGGTGGGTTTCCGGTGCCACAGAAATCTCAAAAGATGTCCATCCATTCACCCGCAAGTGGGGCGAGCTAGAATTGGGTGAGACGTTTAACTCGCCTTCCCGTACCATCACGATGGATGATATTGAACATTTCGCGACGTTCACGGGCGATACGTTCTATGCCCACATGGACGAAGAAGCCGCCAAGCGTAATCCGTTCTTCCCTGATCGGGTCGCGCATGGTTATCTCCTTCTCTCCTTTGCTGCTGGCTTGTTCGTCGAACCGAATGAGGGTCCGGTCTTGGCCAATACGGGTCTTGATAATCTTTCGTTCCAAAAGCCAGTTACCGCGGGCGAAGCGATCAAGGTTCGCCTCACTGTTAAGGGCAAGCACCCGCGTAATGCAGACTATGGCGAAGTCCGATGGAATGTGACCATTACCAATCAGGATGACGAACAGGTCGCTGAATATGATCTGTTAACAATGGTTGCACACTAGCACATTGAAAGAAGGCGGGTATAACTCTGGCATGACCAGTTCGCCCGCCTTCTCTACGCTTGCCGAGCCCTTCCTTGTTCCGTCAGACATCAAGGTCTGGTCGGTTCTGGTGACCATTATCGGTGATCTTGCCCCTGATGCGGCAATTGGTGGCCCAATACTTACGTCTTTGATCGAGGCGATGGGGCTCCAGTCACAGGCCATGCGTGTCGCGCTCCATAGGCTTAAACGGGACGGCTGGGTCGAAAGCGAAAAGGTAGGACGGGTCGGCTACTACCGAATGAGTAAGTCCGCGAAGTCGAGCACCTATTCGGTAGGTTCGCGCGTCTATGCCGAGAGTGTAGCGCGTATCACTTCACTTCAATTGCTCGTTGGAAATCCGATTGATCCCGAGCCTTTCGACTTTGGTTTCCAAATTGCTCCGAATGTTTGTCTGGCGAAAGAGGGCCAAGGTCTAGAAGGTCAACTCGCTGTTTCAGTTCGAGCGGACCTGCTTCCCGAATGGGTGATGGCAAAAGTCCGCGAGGGTGCTTGCTTTAACGATTGTGAGAGACTGGCTGTCGATCTTGAGCGGCTATTGTCCCTTCTCGACCCTGATGCGCTGAATGTTATCCAAAAGACGGCGCTTCGTATCTTGGTCTTGCATCGCTGGCGGAGGCTCGCGCTCCGAATGGAAGCCCTTGCCGAGGCGACACTTGGGGCCGCAGAAGCCCCCGCTGTTTGCCGTGCGCGTGTTGCCAAATGTTTAGAGATGTTACCGCGGCCTTCTCTTGACGAGCTCGGCCAAGCATCAGGCCTGATCTGATTATTTAGGAATGATCAACGGGGCACGGCTTAGGTTGTTTCCTGCCTCTGCAACCTTTGAAGCAAGTGAAATAAAGGCGGCTTGTTCCTCTTTGGTTAGGCCCGCGAGAATGTTTGCCTGTAGTTTGCGAACCACTGGAAGAGCTCGCTCGAGAACCGATTTGCCTTGATCCGTGATCCAAACGAGTCGGGCACGTCTATCCATCAGGTTTGTTTCGCGGCGAATAAGGTCTCGGGTTTCGAGGCGGTCCAAGACGCTCCCTGTGGTTGGCCGGTCATATGCGATCAGGCCGGCAACTGTTGCTTGATCAATGCCTGGGTTTTCGGAAAGTGCAGCAAGCACAGCGAATTGCACCGAGGTTAGCTCGAGCCCCGCGGCTTTTGTTTCGTCCTGAAAAATGGACAGGGAAATTTGGTTTAGGCGCCGGATTAGGTTTCCGGGCATCGTGTAAATTTCAGTCATAGTCACCTCGTGCTTCCTAGCATCGGCGCAGTGAAAGGATTTGACAAGTATACTTATGATAAGCATACTAATTATAAATCGACTCAAGGGGAGGATATGATGTCGACGCAATTGGGCACGCTCGAAGAGCTTCCGCAGGATTACCGTGACGATATGGCCGCCGCTGGCGTCGCGCCGCTATGGCCGATGATGCGCAACGTTCTTCCGCACGGTGCACCGCGTCCTGTTACCCAAGCTGGGCATTGGGAATACGAGGCGCTCCGTCCGCTCCTCATGCGCGCGGGCGAGCTGACGCCTGTTGAAAAGGCTGAGCGTCGCGTGCTTGTTCTTTCTGATCCGGGTCGTGGAACGGGCGCAATGCAGGCTACGTCTTCCATTTATCTGGGAATGCAGCTGCTCCTTCCAGGTGAAACAGCGCCTGCCCATGTCCATACCCCCTCCGCCGTCCGTATTATCGTTGAAGGCAAGGGTGGCTATACTGTTGTGGATGGTGAAAAGCTTCCGATGCAAGAGGGTGATCTCGTTCTGACCCCTGGTGGCGAATGGCATGACCACGGTCACGAAGGGGCCGAACCGGTGATCTGGCTCGATGCGCTTGATCTGCCGCTTTTCGTCTATCTTGAAGGCTCCTACGCAGAGGAAGGCCCGCTTCAGGCTCAGCGCAACCGTCCCGATGCGTCGCAGGTCGAATATCTTGCCTCGGGCCTCGCGCCGAGCCGCAAGCACGGCACAGGCACGCGCCGCTATCCAATGATGCGCTATCCTTGGGCTCGTACCGAAGCTGCGTTGCGTGAGCAGGTGAAGTATAACGACGGTGATGTGGCCGAATTGGACTACGTTAACCCTGAGACTGGCACCGATGTTCTTCCCACAATGGGCTTCACCGCGATGTTGGTGACAAAAGGCGCCAAGGAAGAACCACCGCTACGTTCGTCTTCGGCCGCCTTCCATGTCATCAGTGGTAAGGGGCGCACGATCGTAAATGACAAAGTGATCGAGTGGGGGGGCAAAGATACCTTCACCGCACCAGTCTTTGCGAAAATCACCCATCAAGCTGACGAGGACGCGTTCATAATCCGCGTTCATGATCGCCCGCTTCAGGAAAAACTTGGTTACTATGAGGAACGCAGCCGATGACCGACATGCTCTTTGAACTTCCCGCTACTCCGTCGATTCCAGTGAAGGGCGAGAAGGCTGAATATCCTGTTGGGCGCATTTTCTGTGTGGGTCGCAATTACGCTGCACATGCAGCGGAAATGGGCGTTGAGGTGGATCGTGAGGCACCATTCTACTTCACCAAAAACCCGACTGCGACCACGATGACAGGCGCGACTATCGCCTATCCCTGTGGCACCGAGAACTATCACTACGAAATGGAACTCGCGCTGGTCATTGGAAGAGATGGGTTCCGTGTCAGCAAGGAAGAGGCCAAAGGCCTTATCTACGGTTATTGCTGTTCACTGGACATGACGCGCCGTGATCTTCAGCTTGTTGCTCGTTCCAAACAGCGCCCTTGGGACCTCGGAAAAGACGTCGAGCAATCAGCGATCTTTGCCCCGATCACCAAGGCTTCCGAGTTTGAGGCTGCAGAACAGCGCATCCATCTCGAAGTGAACGGTGAGGCCAAGCAAGACTCCAACCTGTCGCTCTTGATCCATGACGTTTATGCGGTCGTCGCAGATCTGTCCAAGTTCTACCATCTCCGCGCAGGCGATGTGATTCTGACCGGCACCCCCGAAGGCGTCGGTCCCGTCGTTGCTGGCGACAAGATCACTGGTGGTATTGAGGGGCTTGATCCGATCGAGCTTACGATTGGTGCGGCTGAATGATCTATCACGGTTACTTCAGAAGCTCGTCATCCTACCGGCTTCGGATTGCTTTTGGACTTAAGGGGCTTGATCCCGAATTCCGGTCTGTTCACCTGACCCGCAACGGTGGCGAGCAGAAATCGGATGCTTACAAGGCGCTTAACCCGCAAGGATTGGTGCCGACCGTTGAGCATGACGGCGAAATATTCACTCAGTCGCCCGCAATTCTAGAATGGCTGGATGAACAATATCCCGAACCGAAATTGCTCCCCGAAGATGCAACGCTCCGTGCGCATGTGCGAGCGTTTTGCAACGTGATCGCCTGCGAGATTCATCCCCTGCAGAACCTGCGCGTGCTTCAATACCTCGAAGCGAACTATGGCCAAGCGCTCGAAGGCAAAGAGGCTTGGTGTCAACGCTGGATCGGCGACGGTCTTGCGACGTGCGAAGCGCTTATCGCAAAGCGTCCGCAAAGTGATTTTTGCTTCGGCGACACGCCGGGCATGGCCGATGTCTATCTGGTTCCACAGGTGTTCTCGGCCGCGCGCTTCAAAGTGGACCTAAGCGAGATGCCAAACGTGCGCCGAATCTTTGCGAACTGCGAAGCACTTCCAGCCTTTGCGGATGCGCATCCATCAAAACAGCCGGACGCCGAGTAGTTCGGTGTTAGGGAGGGGAAAATGAGTGACAAGATCATTATCGCTGGGGGCGGAATCGGTGGCCTCGCAACGGCAATAGGCCTTGCGCAAAAGGGTATCGGTTCGATCGTTCTCGAAAAGGCTGCGCAGCTTGGTGAGATTGGAGCGGGTATCCAGCTCGGACCAAACGCGTTTCATGCGTTTGACTATCTTGGCGTTGGCGATCAAGCGCGCGCTATGGCGGTTTATATCGATAATCTCCGTTTGATGGACGCAATTTCAGGCGATGAAATTACCCGAATTCCGCTGGATGATGCCTTCCGTGCGCGCTTTCGGAACCCTTACGCAGTGGTTCATCGCGGTGACCTGCATGGTGTTTTCCTCAAAGCATGCGTTGATCACCCGCTCGTTGATCTGCGCACAAATTCGGCGGTTGAGACCTATGACCAAGACGGAAATTCGGTCACTGTGACTCTTTCAAGCGGCGAAAAGGTGCGGGGCCGTGCCTTGATCGGCGCTGATGGCCTTTGGTCGAATATCCGCAAACAACTCGTTGGCGATGGGATGCCGCGCGTTTCGGGACACACGACCTATCGTTCAGTGATTCCCACCGAAGAGATGCCGGAAGACCTCCGTTGGAACGCAGCGACGCTGTGGGCGGGTCCAAAGTGTCATATTGTGCATTACCCGCTTTCAGGTTGGAAGGTCTTCAACCTAGTTGTGACATACCACAATGACGCCCCTGAACCGGTCGCTGGAAAGCCAGTCTCGCACGAAGAAGTTCGTAAGGGATTTGAACATGTTAACCCTGTTGCGCGTCAGATTATCGAGAAGGGTAAAGACTGGAAGCTTTGGGTGCTGTGCGACCGTGATCCGGTGTCAAATTGGGTAGATGGCCGCGTTGCGCTTTTGGGGGATGCTGCACATCCAATGTTGCAATATTTTGCACAGGGTGCTTGTATGGCGATGGAGGACGCCGTCTGTCTATCCGCGGAACTTGATGCCGCGCCGGACGATCTTGAGGGAGCTCTGCAACGATATAACGAACGCCGTCGTCTGCGCACGGCACGCGTTCAGTTGCAGTCCCGTGAAATCGGCCAGCACGTTTATCATCCGGCGGGTGCGCATGCGGAGCTTCGTAATGCTGTTATGAATAGCCGTACTGCGGAGGAATGGTACGACCAGATCGATTGGCTCTATGGCTCAACGGGCTTGGAGGGTGCCGTTTCATTGGAAACTCGAAAACGTCCGATGTTCAAATAAAAGTTAATGACAGGTCATAATAGTTATGTAGTATACCTAATATGATTGACGGTGTGTCGCAGTGTCTTGAACAAAAAGCTGTACGATGTGCTGTCAGCTGTTGCTAAGGTTTAAGTGTTTCTGGGGTCGTGCTCGATAGAATTCGGTCCAAGATCTACAAGAATTGCATCTGTCAAACAGGTGCTCGGTCAAAAGGGAGGAGACCAAATGACCATCACTCGTAAGAGCTTTCTAAAGACTGCGATGGCTTCGGCGATTGCACTCGGCATCTCGGCTACTGCTTCGTTCGCTCAAGAAGTGACGCTGCGTATGCACCAGTTCCTACCTGCACAAGCCAACGTGCCTGTTCAGGTTCTCGATGTTTGGGCTGACAAGGTCGAGGCAGACTCGAATGGCCGCATCAAAGTAGAGCGTTATGCTGCAATGTCTCTTGGTGGCACTCCGCCGGAGCTGATGGATCAGGCAATCGACGGCGTTGCAGACATCGTTTGGACCGTTGTGGGCTACACCCCTGGTCGTTTCCCTTCGACCGAAGTTTTCGAACTCCCGTTCATGGTTGAAGACGCACGTGCAGCATCCTACGCCTACTGGAAGATGTTCGAGTCCCACATGAAGGACGGTGAATTCAAAGACGTTCACATCCTCGGCACTTGGGTTCACGGTCCGGGCATGTTCCACACCAACAAGCCGGTCGAGCACCCCGCTGACCTTCAGGGTCTGAACATCCGTGGTGGTTCGCGTCTTGTGAACCAGCTTCTCGAACTCGTTGGCGCAACCCCAGTTGGTATGCCTGTGCCCGCAGTGTCAGAAGCTCTCTCCAAGGGCGTTCTCGATGGTACGACAATTCCGTGGGAAGTTACCTTCGCTCTCAAAGTGCCTGAGCTCGTAAAGAACCACACCGAATTCGAAGGTCCTGCACTCTATAACCTCACCTTCGTTCTCGCGATGAACAATGACGTCTACAATGGTCTTCCGGATGATCTGAAGGCAGTGATCGACCAGAACTCGGGTCTCGACTTCTCGGTCTTTGCTGGTGGTACTCAGTCGGACGCTGACGGCCCTGCACGTCAGGTTGCTGTTGATCTTGGCAACAACATCATCACCATCGCCGAGTCGGATACGGGCGAATGGCGTGATCTCGTAGCTCCAATCTATGACACATGGATCGAAGATATGAAGGGCAAGGGCATCGATGGTCAGGCTCTGATTGCCGAGGCGCGCGCTCTGATGGCTGAATACGAAGCCAACAACTAATCGCTGAAAGAAGGGCCACCCGAGTAATCGCGGTGGCCCTTTTTCATCGCTCCGATTTTAGGAAAAGCTAAACACATGAAACGTTTCATGCTGGGTTTGGCGCAGTTGTTTGCCCTCTTGGGTGGGGCTGCTCTTGCGTCTATGATCCTAATTGTTTGTCTCTCAATCATCGGTCGGACGGGTGCTTCGATCATGCACTCTGATCTGCTCCAGACTTATGCTTCTGGCTTCGCGACTTGGTCGCTCGAGGCAGGTCTTGGTCCTGTAAACGGTGATTATGAAATCGTCGAAGCCCTAATGGCGTTTGCGATTTTCGCTTTCATCCCTCTGACCCAAGTGACTTCGGGTCACGCGACGGTCGATATCGTGACCAATGCATTCCCAGCGGTTGTTCAGCGTTGGCTTGGCGCCGTGATCGAAGTCGTTTTCGCGATCATGCTCGTGGTTATCGCATATAAACTCTATGATGGCACGCTTTCCAAACAGCGTTCGGGAACGACCACGTTCTTGTTGCAGTTCCCCCTTTGGTGGTCCTACGCAGGCGCTCTCGTTGGCGCGGCCGTTGCGGCAATTGTTGGCGTCTACATGGGGCTCGTGCGCATCGTAGAGGCAATCACCAATACCGTCATTGTTGAAGCAGGCGGGGAGGCAGACCATTGACCGCTCTTGAAATCGGACTCTGGTCCTTCCCGATCTTGATGGCGCTTATTTTCATGCGCGTGCCAATCGGTCTTGCGATGTTCCTTGCGGGCTTCGTCGGACTATCGCTGCTTCCGGGCGGGCTCAACGTTGCTCTCGCAAAGCTCAAAACTGAAAGCTACACGACGTTTTCGAGCTATTCGCTTTCAATCGTGCCGATGTTCCTGCTCATGGGGTATTTCGCGACGCTCGGGGGCATGTCTCAGGCCCTATTTAAGGCTGCCGAAAGCTGGCTTGGACACCGCAAGGGCGGTGTCGCGATGGCTGCAATCGGAGCCTGTGCCGGTTTCGGCTCGATCTGTGGTTCGTCCTTGGCGACCGCTGCAACCATGAGCCGCGTGGCTCTGCCTGAATTGCGCAATTATGGGTACGCAGGCGGTTTCTCGACCGCTACGCTCGCGGCGGGTGGCACGCTCGGCATCCTAATTCCGCCATCAGTCGTGCTCGTTATCTATGCGATCCTGACAGAGCAGAACATTGCAAAGCTTTTCCTAGCAGCTTTTGTGCCGGGTTTGCTCGCCGCGCTGGGCTATATCATCACGATTTCTATTTATGTTCGCATGCACCCCGGTTCCGCCGGTGTTCGTGAAGCAGTTCCTTACAGCGAACGTTTCCGTGCGCTCGTAGATGTTTGGCCGGTGCTTTTGGTCTTCGCTGCGGTTGTCGGTGGTATTTACCTTGGCGTCTTTACTCCGACCGAAGGCGCCGCAGTGGGCGCAATGGGCACTGCAATCATCGCTTTTGTGAATGGCGGCCTAACGCTCAAGACCTTACTCGAGAGCTTTACCGCAACCGCGCGCTCTACTGCGATGATCTTTTTCATCGTACTTGGTGCGGGCACCTATAACGGCTTTCTTGCACGAACGAATGTTCCGCAAGAACTCTCGAACTGGGTTATTGCGCAGGGTTTCTCTCCGATCGTCGTGCTCATCATCATCTTGGTATTTTATCTTGTGATGGGCTGTCTGATGGACTCACTCTCGATGATCCTCCTGACCATTCCGATCTTTTATCCCGCGATCATCGGTATGGATTGGGGTGGACTATCCGTCGAGCAGGTGTCGATCTGGTTCGGTATTATCGTGCTGATCGTCGTTGAGGTTGGGCTGATCACACCGCCAGTTGGAATGAACCTTTTCATCATCAACGCGATGGAGAAGACGACGCCAATGTCCGAAACCTACAAGGCTGTCATGTACTTCGTCGCATCGGACATCGTTCGAGTGGTTCTATTGGTCGCCTTTCCGTCGATCACGCTGTTCTTGCTCTGATCAAAAAACTTGACTGAAATTGGATATCCGACATAATAGTTATGTTGGATATCTATTTTTGAGGTGGCACGATGGACATTAATGGTGTTGCAGCTGTCGTGACTGGTGGTGGAAGCGGCCTTGGGGCGGCTACCGCTCGTAAGCTTTCTAGTCAGGGCGCAAAGGTTGCCATCCTCGATTTTGATTTGGCTCGTGCCAATGACGTTGCTGCTGAAATTGGCGGTATCGCAGTCAAGGTGGATGTTGGTGATCCCGCAAGTGTTGAAACTGCTATTGGTGAAGTCGTTGCGCAAATCGGTGCGCCTCGGGTCGTTGTGAACTGCGCTGGGATTGGAACAGCTGCGCGTATGGTTGGCCGTGAAGGCAAACTCTCGATCGAACTTTTCGAGCGCACGATCCGCGTCAATCTAATCGGCAGCTACAATGTGATGTCCTATGCGACCCGAGCAATGCTTGAGCTTCCCGTTTTGGAGAACGGTGAGCGCGGTGTTATCGTGAATACCGCCTCTGCCGCTTATCAGGATGGACAACTTGGTCAGTCCGCATATTCGGCGTCTAAAGGCGGAATTGCGTCGATGTGCTTGCCGCTTGCGCGCGAGCTTGCGCAGTCTGCCATCCGCGTGACTGCAATTGCACCAGGGCTTTTTGCGACCCCGATGATGGAGACCCTCCCGCAGGAGGTGACGGATGCCATCGTCCGCAATATCCCACACCCAGCGCGACTTGGCTTCCCCGAGGAGTTCGCTCTTTTGGCAAGCCAGATTATCGCCAACCCCTATTTGAATGGTGAGGTGATCCGTCTTGATGGCGCGACACGTCTCCCGCCCCGCTAAGGAAATCCAATGGCTCTAGTAGATATCAAAATCGACGGCGAAATCGCTGTTCTCACCATGAACCGTCCGGACAAACGCAACGCGATGTCCGATGATCTTCTGCGTGAGATCGACGCTTTCTTCTCGTCGCCGCCTGCCGAGGTCAAGGTCGTGGTCCTAACGGGTACAGCAGGACATTTCTGCTCTGGGCTCGATCTTTCCGAGCACAAACAGCGCGACGCCGAAGGGACGATGCGCCACTCACGTTCGTGGCATCAGGTCATGGATCGAATTCAGTATGGCGGGCTTCCAGTGGTTTCGGCCATGTTTGGTGCCGTCATCGGCGGTGGTCTGGAGCTCGCCACGGCGACGCATGTGCGTATCGCCGAGCCTTCAACCATCTTTCAACTTCCTGAAGGTCGTCGCGGTATTTTCGTGGGCGGTGGAGCTTCGGTGCGCGTTGGCCGCATCCTTGGGGCGGACCGTATGATTGAGATGATGCTTACGGGCCGTAAGTATGGCGCGAGCGAGGGGTTGAACCTTGGCCTGACGCATTACAGCGTAGGCGAGGGTGAGGCCCTGCCTTTGGCGATGGACCTTGCTCGCAAGATTGCCTCGAACGCTCCGCTTTCGAATTATGTTATGATCCAAGCGCTATCGCGGATCGAAGATATGTCCAAGGCAGACGGCCTCTTTACAGAAAGTCTCTGCGCTGCATTGACCCAGACCAGCCCCGATGCTGTCGAGGGACTTGCTGCGTTTCTTGAAAAGCGCAACCCAACGTTTAGTTAATTATGTCAGAACAAGATCAGGGTCTTCGCCTTTTTTGTGGTTACAACATCAAGCGTGCATTCAACGTCATACAGGCGGATGTGAACCAAACGCTTGTGCCGTTTGGCCTTCGGCTCGTGACGTGGTCGGCGCTTTCGGTGATCCATGGCAATCCAGGCCTTCGGCAGAGCCAGCTTGCGGACATCCTGAGTATTGAGAGACCAAACCTGGTCGTGCTTCTGGATGAGCTTGAACGCTCTGATCTGATTAACCGCGACCGAGATTCTGCTGATCGTCGCGCCTATCGTCTCAGTCTCACCGAAACCGGTGAGACGCTCTATCACGAGGCGCTTCTGGCAATGGAAGCACATGAAGACAGACTGACAGAAGGGCTGACACGCGAGGATCGTGCAGCCTTGATCGCCATGCTTCGCCGCATCGAAGCAAACGGCAAAACCGGAGGAGAGACTGATGGCAATGGATCGTTACCAGAAGCATGATATCGCACAGCAGATGCGCTCGGGTGGGGCAATTCTGCTGACGTCGAATCTCCCGCTTGAAGCGGTTGCTGATCGTACGATTGACTGGGTTGTTGAATGGGCCGCAAAGACTCCTAACGCTGTTATGATCGCTGAACGTAGCGGCGAAGGATGGCGTGAAATCACATATGCTCAAGGACTGGAAATGATCCGCGTGCTGGCGGCTGGGCTCTTGGCGCAGGGGCTTGGTCCGGACAAGCCGATCCTCGTGATCTCTGGCAACTCGGTTAATCATGGGCTCTTGGCGCTGGCGGCTCAATATATCGGAGCGCCCATCGTTCCAGTTGCCGAGCAGTACGCCCTAATTCCCGCCGCCCGTGTTCAGTTCGACCACATCCAAAACTTGATCCAGCCCGCGATGGTTTTTGCCGAGGATCCGCGCTTTTTCGATGCGCTCGACCTTCCGCTTTTCGATAGCTGCCTCAAGTTGATTGCGAGTGGTGATTATCCTGGTGCGCTTCAGTTCGACACACTTCTTCGTGGTGCAGATGTAGATGTCGACGCGGCGCTGGCTAAGGTTGGCCCTGATACTGTCGCCAAAATCCTAATGACATCCGGTTCCACCAGTAGCCCCAAAGGTGTGCTCACCACGCATCGAATGATGTGCACCAACCAGACGCAGCTCCGCACTGCGTTGCCATTTCTCAAAGTCAAACCACCGAAAATTGTGGATTGGCTTCCATGGAACCATGTTTTTGGCGGTTCGCACAATTTCAATATGATGCTCGCCAACGGTGGCGCGCTCTATGTCGACAACGGCAAGCCGACGCCCGCTTTGGTGGGAAAGACAATCGAGAACCTTGGCATGGTTTCTGGAACCCTTGCTTTCAACGTGCCTGTTGGTTTCGCGATGCTCCGCGATGCACTTAAGGCCGACGCCGCCCTGCGCGAGACTTACTTCCGCGAGATGGATATGCTCTTTTACGCGGGTGCCTCTCTTCCGCAGGACGTGTGGACCGATCTGGAAGACATGGCTCGTGAGGTGCGCGGGGACGTTCCTCTATTTACCAGTAGCTGGGGCCTGACCGAGACCGCGCCAGCGTGTTTGATCCAGCACGAACCGACAGATCGTTCTGGCATCGTCGGCGTGCCGCTTCCAGGTCTAAGCATCAAGCTCATTCCAGATGACGAGATGCGCTGCGAAATCCGCGTCAAGGGTCCGACCATCATGCCGGGCTATTTCAAAGAACCCGGCAAGACGGCCGAGGCCTTCGATGAAGAAGGCTATTTCATCACGGGCGACGCTATGAAGTTCGTGGATGATGCCGATATTCAAAAGGGCCTCAAGTTCGATGGACGTATATCCGAGGACTTTAAGCTTCTCACAGGAACTTGGGTGCGGGCGGCAAACCTTCGGCTTGAACTGCTCAAGAAACTCGGTCCCCTTGCCTCTGATATCGTGATTACGGGTGCAGATCGCAACCAGATTGGACTCATGATTTTCCCCACGGATGCGCTTCGCAATACCAGTGGTGTGGTAGACAAAGACGGTCTTTTGGTTGCTCCCGAAGTCAGCGACAAAATCCGTTCTTGTCTCCATGCTCGCGCTGACGAAGGCTCATCCACCAAGGTTTGGCGCGCTTGCGTTCTGAACGAAATGCCTTCAATCGCCGACGGTGAGATCACCGCTAAGGGCAACCTCAACTTCCGCAAAATTCAAGTTCGCCGCGCTGGGCTGCTCGATCGTCTCTATGACGACAACGACCCCGCTGTGATCCACATCTAAGGAGAAATCCCGTGGTCGATATTACCAAAGTTCGCGCCATCGATTTTCACACCCACGCCGAAGAGCCTTGCGGCTGTCACGCCGACGACGGCTATGATGACCTTCAGGCGACGATGGCAAAGTATTTCGGTGCTCCGTGGAGCCATCCGCCGACGATCCCGATGACCGCGCAGCATTACCGCGACCAGAACATCGCCGCGGTGATTTTTCCCGTCGATGCAGAGCGCGAGACGGGCTACCGCCGTTATAAGAACGAAGAAGTTGCCGCCCTTGCCGCTGAAAACGACGACGTTCTGATCCCCTTCGCCTCGATTGATCCGCACAAAGGCAAACTAGGTGCGCGCGAAGCGCGTCGCTTGATGAAGGATTTTGGCATCAAAGGCTTTAAATTCCACCCGACGATGCAGGGCTTCTACCCGAACGACCGCCTTGCCTATGATCTCTACGAAGCTATCGCCGAAGAGGGCGGCATCGCGCTGTTCCACACCGGTCAGACCGGTGTCGGGTCGGGGATGAAGGGTGGCAACGGCATGCGGCTCAAGTATTCGAACCCAATGTACATGGATGACGTGGCGGTGGACTTCCCCGATATGAAGATCATCCTCGCCCACCCGTCCTTCCCTTGGCAGGAAGAGGCGCTGGCCGTCGCGCAGCACAAACCGAACGTCTACATCGACCTGTCGGGCTGGTCGCCCAAGTATTTCCCTGAAATTCTGGTGAAGTACTGCAATTCGATCCTCAAGAAAAAGGTGCTCTTTGGCTCGGACTGGCCGATGATCACGCCGGAGCGCTGGCTCTCGGACTTTGAAAAGATCGCGATCAAGGACGAAATCCGTCCCGATATCATCAAGAACAATGCCGCTCGCTTGTTGGGGTTCATGGAATGAAACCGTTTTCTGCGCCTGTCGATGACATCCTGTTTACACTGAATGCCATGGGCGCAGAGCGCATCCCCGAGTGGGATGGCGAACTTGTGGCCGAGTTGGCTGGGCACTTTGCAAGTTTTGCGGAAGGTGAAATCGCGACCGTCGATGAAGAGGGCGATCGTATCGGCGCGGTTCTGGAAAACGGACGCGTGCGTATGCCGCCCTGTTTCCAGCCCGTCTATCAGTCCTATGTCGAGCAGGGCTGGTGTGGCCTTACAGCGCCCGAGGAATATGGCGGGCAAGGGATGGGTGCAGCTGTGCTCGGCGTCACATCCGAAATCTTTTCCGGCGCGAATATTTCTCTCCAGATGGTCACGGGGCTGGTTCCGGGCGCGGTCCGCACGCTGATGCATTTTGGCACCGATGAGCAAAAGGCGCGTAATATCCCGCCGCTTGCCTCGGGTGAGTGGCTTGCCACAATGTGCCTGACCGAGCCGGGCGCTGGTTCTGACCTGTCTCGTGTTCGCACCCGCGCTGTTGAGGACAACGGTTGGAAAATCACGGGCGAGAAGATTTTCATCTCTGGCGGTGATCAGGACATGTCCGTAGGCGTGTTCCATCTCATTCTTGCGCGAACATCTGATGATGGGATCAAGGGGCTTTCGCTTTTCCTTGCGCGTTCAGAGCGTGAAGACGGAACACGTAATGCGATCACGGTCACACGGATCGAAGAGAAGATGGGTCTTCACGCCTCGCCCACCTGTCAACTTGCCTTTGATGGGGCAGAGGCGGAACTAGTTGGTGAACTTGGTGGCGGTCTCAAGGCCATGTTCACGATGATGAACCACGCCCGCCTTGATGTGTCACTCCAAGGTGCCGCGCTTGCCGCCCGAGCAGCTGACATTGCGCGTGCCTACACTGCGGAGCGGGTCCAAGGCGGACGCCCGATCAATCAGCACGCGGATGTCGCGCGTATGCTCGACGAAATGGACGTGCTCGCCATGGGGAGCAGAGCAATCGCGCATCTGGCGTTGGTCACAATGGAGACAGGAGAGAACCCAAACCTCGTTGAAGCGCTGACACCGATTGCCAAAGTGTTCTGCACCGATGGGGCTTCTCTGGCCGCAGACCTCGGCATTCAGTGCCTTGGCGGCTATGGCTATCTTCAAGAATATCGCATGGAGCAAATCGCCCGCGATGCGCGGATCACTCGGATTTACGAGGGTGCGAACGGTATCCACGCCGCAGCTTTGGCGACGCGTCTGATGCGCCTTGGTGGGCCGATGGACGCTCTCGCTGATCTTGCATCGGAGCGTCCCGATCTTCTTTTGGATTGGCAAGAGGCACGGAACCGCGTCGCGGCTTTGGCCGATCCGACGCCCATTTCGATGGCCTTTATGACTTTGACAGCAGAGTTGGTGCATCAAATCGTTTGGGGGCGTCTGCGGGCACGGATGTCGAGCCACGTTGACCCTGAGCGTATTGAACGTCTCGCAGCGGTTGCCGCGCGCCGTTTCCCTGTAGCCAAGGCGATTTTCGACGCTGCCCTATAAATCTTCGAATGCGTTTAGCATTATCTTGCATCATGTGCATAATGATGCATAATAGTGCAAACGACTCGAAGTTTGGGAGGACTCTATGTCGGTTGATGCGTTCAACTACCTGATGTCGCGTGTCGCGGCCTTTATTGGCGACGACCCATTGGATGGGGCTTTAGCAAACAAGCTGAACTCTGCTTTTCCCGAGGGGGGAGAGGACTTTCACATGCTCGCGGGGCTCTGTGAAGCTGGGCAAGCCGAAGGTTGGCTCTGTGCGCGTGAACACGGCGGGATCAAGTTTGGTCGCCCGATCAAGCCTGCCTCGCATGCAGGAAAGTTCAGTGTCGATGTTGTCCGCATGAAAGACGTCAAAGGCCCGCACCACATTCACACCACCGGAGAAATCGGGGCAATCATTCCAATCGACGGCGATCCCAAATTCGATGGGTTCGATGCGGGCTGGTATGTCTATGCGCCTGGCTCTGATCACCATCCTACGGTTACTGATGGGGATGCTTACGTCGTTTATCTTTTGCCTGAGGGGGCAATCGAATTCACCGGCCGCTAGGTCGATTGTCAGCTGACAATAGGTCGGGGAGGACCTCTCATGTCGCAAAATCAAAACGCTGCAGTGTATTTCGTTGATCGCCACCTGTCTGAAGGCCGCGGCGATAAAGTCGCTTTTCAAGAGGCAGTTGGGGCAAAGCGCTCGCTGACATATGGCGGGCTCGCAGAAGGCACCTCGCGCGTTGCGGGTGCGCTGAGCAAACTCAGCGTGCGCCGCGAAGAACGCGCCGCGATGATCGTGCTCGATCAGATCGAATTTCCGCAAATCTATTTCGGTGCGATGAAGGCGGGCGTTGTCCCGATTCCGCTCAATACGCTTCTTTCGGATACGGTTTACGAGGCGATCTTGCGTGACAGCCGCGCCGTAGTTCTTTTCGTCTCGGTCGAGTTGTTGCCAACCGTGCTACCTGCGCTGGCGAATTGCCCCGATCTGAGGGATGTGGTTGTGATCGGTGGCGAAGGCTATCCAAACACCCTGAGTTGGGACAGATTTATGGCCGGCGCTGAAGCGCTTCCCGCCATAGAAGTTGGTGCAGATGAAACCGCTTTCTGGCTATATTCTTCGGGTTCGACAGGAACCCCCAAGGGTGTGCGTCACGTCCATGGAAGCCTCAGGGCAACGTCTGACACCTATGGCGAGCATGTGCTCAAGGTAAAAGAAGACGATTTGGTCTTTTCTGTCGCTAAGCTCTTCTTTGCATATGGTCTTGGCAATGGGATGACCTTCCCGCTTTCGGTTGGTGCGACCACCATTCTTCTCTCTGGTCGTCCAACACCCGATAGCGTCTCCGATGTGCTGACCGAGTTCAAACCTTCGGTTTATTGCGGTGTTCCGACTCTCTATGCCGCTTTGCTTCACCACTGGGAGAAGCAGGGTAAGCATCCAGAAGCCCCTCTGCGTCGATGTATTTCAGCTGGCGAGGCTCTTCCAGAAGAGATCGGTAAGAAATGGGCAACACTTTGGGGTGTCGATATTCTTGACGGTGTTGGATCGACAGAGATGCTCCATATCTTCTTGTCGAATAGTGACGGCAATGTGGTTTACGGCACCTCTGGTCAAGCAGTGCCTGGGTATGACCTCCGCCTTGTCGATGAAGAAGGTATCGATGTTGGTGTAGGAGAGGTTGGCGAACTTCTGGTGCGCGGACCCTCTGCCGCCGAAGGTTATTGGAACCAGCGTTCAAAGTCGCGTGCGACCTTTGAGGGCGAATGGACGCGCACGGGAGACAAATACGAGCTCACAGATGCGGGTCGCTTTATCTACTGCGGGCGCACCGATGATATGTTCAAAGTCTCTGGCATCTGGGTTAGTCCCTTTGAAATCGAGCAGGCGCTGATCGCTCATCCCGATGTTCTTGAAGCGGCTGTTGTTGCAGCGCGCGACGAGGAAGGGCTCGAAAAGCCTAAGGCCTTTGTCGTGCTCAAGGGTGGCAACTTGCTTCCCGAGGACATCAAAGAATTTGTTAAGAATAAGATCGGCAAGTGGAAGTATCCCCGCTGGATCGAGGTTGTCGAAGACCTTCCCAAAACCGCAACCGGCAAAATCCAGCGCTTCAAGCTGCGTGAGTTGGCATGACTTGGGGTGAAGGGGTCCTGACAGCGGGCGGCAAGCGTTTGGAATACAAATGCTGGGGGCCTGCGCCTGACGCTACGCCCACCATCGTTCTCTTGCACGAGGGCCTTGGCTGTGTCGCGCTTTGGCGTGATTTTCCTGAAAAGCTGGCGGCCGCGACGGGTTTCGGTGTCATTGCCTACTCCCGCGCAGGATATGGTCAATCTGATCCTGCCGAGCTCCCGCGTCCTCTCGACTATATGACACGAGAGGCGGTCGACGTGCTGCCCGAGGTGCTCGACGCAATTGGCTTTCAGAGGGGTGTTCTTTTTGGTCACTCCGATGGTGCGACGATTGCGTCGATCTATGCAGGGAGCATCGAAGACTTTCGCGTCCGCGGTCTAGCTGTAGTGGCGCCGCATTTCTTTACCGAAGAGATGGGGCTTGCTGAGATCGCTCAAGCGAAAGTCGCGTATGAAACAACTGACCTCGGCGCGAAGCTTGGTAAATACCATAAGGACGCCGAAAACGCCTTTCTCGGCTGGAACGGCGCATGGCTGGCCGAGGGGTTCAAGTCTTGGAATGTCGCCGATGTGATCGACTATCTGCGGGTGCCGACGCTCGCTATTCAGGGCGTCGCCGACCAATACGGAACCAAGGCCCAGATCGATGAGATCGAGAACCGTTCCTATGCCCCCGTCGATGTTGTGATGATCGATGACTGCCGGCATTCCCCCCATCTTGAAAAGCCTGAGGCGGTGCTTTCCGCAATGGCCGAGTTTTGTGCGCGGCTAGAACGGATCGAGGCGGTCGAGGTCGAGATCGCGTGATCCCGACCCACGCCTATATCCCTGGCCAAACGCCCCGCCATCTGGACGGGGCGTTTGACGTTTTGCGCGACACGGTACACGCGGGAGCCGATGTTTCGGAGTTGGCGCGCTGCGACGCGATGCTTTTCGGGTTGAGATATCTTGAAACGGGTTTCTACTGGGAAGCCCATGAGGTTCTCGAGCCCGTTTGGATGGCCTGCCCGCCGAATTCTGCGGAAAGATCGATGGCGCAGGCTCTTATCCAGATCGCCAACGCAAAGCTCAAGCAAGCGATGGCCCGTCCAGATGCTGCGCGCCGCATCGCTGTGATTGCGCGCGCCCACCTGATCGAGGCCAGTCGGACAGGGTCCGTTGTTCTGGGGGTGGATGTGAAACGAGTCGCTTTGTGGGCCGAGACGCTTTAACTTCAATAAAACTTATGCATTATAGTGCAGCTATCTTGCAATTAATGCTGCTACCAATCTCTTTAAATCATTGGTTTACAACGTAAAGATATTGATCTGCACTATTGTGCACTTTATTGTTTACCTGTGCATTAGAATGCACTACAAACACTCCAACGCGAAGCTCAGGGGAGGGCATCATGACCCAAGTTATCGATTTTCAAACCGACCCGTCCAAGTATCGCCACTGGCGTGTGGACTTTAACGGTGATGTTGCAACTGTTACTATGGACGTCGACGAGAATGGCGGCCTGTTCGAAGGGTATCAACTCAAGCTCAACTCCTATGATCTTGGTGTTGATATCGAGCTTGCCGATGTGGTCCAGCGCATGCGCTTTGAGCATCCCGAAGTCAAAGTCGTCGTGATGAAGTCGGGTAAGGAAAAGGTATTCTGCGCCGGCGCGAATATCCGCATGCTTGGCGGTGCGGCCCATGCGCACAAGGTCAATTTCTGTAAGTTCACCAACGAGACCCGCAACACCTTTGAAGCGGCCGAAGCCGACAGCGGTCAAAAATGGATCGCAGCGGTCAAGGGGGCCTGTGCTGGTGGCGGTTACGAACTGGCACTCGCTTGCAACCACATCATGCTTGTTGACGACAGCGCTTCTGCTGTCTCGCTTCCCGAAGTTCCGCTCCTTGCTGTTCTTCCGGGCACTGGCGGCCTGACCCGCGTCACCGACAAGCGCAAGGTGCGTCGCGACCGCGCCGACATCTTCTGTTCAATCGAAGAAGGCGTGAAAGGCAAGCGTGCGAAGGACTGGAAATTGGTCGACGAAGTCATCGCGACTTCCAAGTTCGATGAAACCGTGGACGCCCGTGCCAAGGAATTCGCCGCAGCTTCAACCAAGGCGACGGGCACAGGCATCTCGCTTAATCCGCTGCAAAAGTTGGTTTCGGATGCTGGCATCGCTTATTCGCTCGTTGATGTTGCTATCGATCGTGAAGGTCGTAAGGCAACCATTACGCTGTCGGGTCCCGATGGTGCTGCTGCCTCTTCAATGGATGAAGTCGTAGCTCAGGGTGATCAGGGTTATATGCTCCGTCTGGCGCGCGAGCTTGATGATGCGATCCTTCACCTGCGCCTGAACGAAATGGAGCTTGGTCTTTTGGTGTTCCGCACCCAAGGCGATCCCGAGCTTCTTGCGGCTCACGAAGCGCTGTTGACTGCGAGCAAGGATCACTGGCTCGCCAATGAAATCCTCCAGTACTGGAAGCGCCTGCTTAAGCGGATCGACGTGACCTCGCGTTCGATGGTTGCGCTGGTCGAGCATGGTTCGTGTTACGCCGGCGTTCTGGCTGAACTCCTTTGGTCGGTAGATCGCAGCTACATGATGGAAGACGAGTTTGATGGTGATAATCGCCCCATTGCGACCGTAACGCTGTCCGAAACAAACTTTGGTCAATACCCGATGGGTAATGGTCTCACCCGTCTTGAGACCCGCTTCCTTGACGAGGCCGACACGATCGAAATGCTCAAGGGTAAGGTCGGTGAAGCTCTTGAAGCAGCCGAGGCTGACGAGGCTGGCCTTGTGACGATGATCCTCGATGACATCGACTGGGATGACGAAATTCGCATCTTCATGGAAGAGCGTGCGTCTTACAGCCCTGATGCGATGACGGGTCTGGAAGCAAACATCCGCTTTGCCGGCCCCGAGACGATGGAGACCCGTATCTTCGGCCGCCTCACAGCTTGGCAGAACTGGATATTTAACCGCCCCAACGCAACGGGTGCAGACGGCGCGCTTCAGCGCTACGGCACGGGTGTTCGCGGCGATTACAATATGCAACGCGTGTAATTTTCACGGGCGGGCTATGGTGTCCGCCCGTTTCATTCGTCCGGCGGGATTGGACCGGACACAAGGGAGAGAACGATGCTTGATCTCATCAACGTAAGTTATGACACCCAGATCCCGAACAACGTGGGTCTTAGCGAGGACAAGAAAGTCCTTAAAGCTCTGGAAAAGTGGCACCCTGGTTATATCAACTGGTGGAACGACCTCATTCCCCAGAACTTCCAAAAGTCGATGGTTTACCTGCGCACTGCGGTCTCTGTTGACCCCAAGGGATGGGCAAAGTTCGACTATGTGAAGATGCCGGAATACCGCTGGGGTGTTCTGCTTGCGCCGCAAGTTGAAGACCGCGTGATCCCTTGCGGTGAGCATGCTGGTCAAAAAGCTTGGCAGGAAGTACCGGGTGAATATCGCAACATGCTCAAGCGTCTGATCGTCATTCAGGGCGACACCGAGCCGGGTTCGGTCGAGCAGCAGCGCTTCCTCGGTCTGACTGCGCCGTCGCTCTATGACATGCGCAACCTGTTCCAAGTTAACGTGGAAGAGGGCCGCCACCTCTGGGCGATGGTCTACCTCCTCCAGAAATACTTCGGCAAAGATGGCCGTGAAGAAGCGGATGAAATGCTGATCCGTTCGTCGGGTTCGGAAGAAGCGCCTCGTATGCTTGGTGCCTTCAACGAGGAGACCCCAGACTGGCTCTCGTTCTTCATGTTCACCTATTTCACCGACCGTGACGGCAAGATGCAGCTGGAAAGCTTGGCTCAGTCGGGCTTTGACCCGCTGTCGCGCACCTGCCGCTTCATGCTCACCGAAGAAGCACACCACATGTTCGTGGGTGAAACAGGTGTGGGCCGCACGATCGAAAAGACCGTTCAGGTCATGAAGGAAAACGGCATCGATGATCCCTATGACATCGACAAAATCCGCGCCTTCGGTGTGATCGATCTTCCGACCATTCAAAAGAAGCTCAATCTCCACTACACGCTATCGCTCGATCTCTTTGGTCAGGAAGTTTCGACCAACGCCGCCAATGCGTTCAACGCAGGCATCAAGGGTCGTTACATGGAAAGCCGTATCGACGACGACCACAAGCTTCAGGGCGCGACCTATCCGGTCTGGAACCTTGTTGACGGCAAGCTCGTCCGCGAAGAAGTGCCCGCACTGACCGCGATCAACATGCGTCTTCGCGATGACTACACCCGTGATGCAGCTGGCGGCGTAGGCCGTTGGAACAAGATCATCGAAAAGGCTGGGATTCAGTTTGAACTCAAGCTTCCGCACGAGAGTTTCCACCGTCAAATCGGCGTCTTTGCAGGTCATACCTTCAACCCCGAAGGTCAGATGATCTCGAAAGAGACTTATGATCTGGGCATGAAGGACTGGCTTCCGACCAAGGCGGACGGTGACTTCATCCAGTCGCTCATGAAGCCGGTGACTGAGCCTGGCAAATATGCATCGTGGATTGCCGCACCTAAAGTTGGCATCGACAACAAGCCGGGCGACTTCGAATACGTCAAGCTACACATGGCTTGATAGGCATTAGGGCGGGCCTAGGAGGGTCCGCCCCATTAAACAAGGGAGGAGGACATCATGATCACTCGCACTGTGACGACAATGACTGCTAACTCACCCACATCGGGCATCTGTCTTGATTGCCCGAAATGTCAGGGCTCCTGCTGGACAGCGTTCGAGCTGGCAACCGTCCCAACGACCGTGCTCAAATCTAAGGGCAAGTGAAAATGAACAAGCCGCTTAAGCAACACCTGATCGACCCAGAAATCTGCATCCGCTGTTATACCTGCGAGATGACCTG
>CAYWUN010000018.1:0-36427 GCA_964461315.1 uncultured Aestuarium sp. | reverse complement strand
GCAAAATCATGCGCCGCATCCTGCGCAAAATCGCCGAGAACGACACTGGCAGCCTAGGCGACACATCAACACTCGCTGACCCGTCGGTTGTGGAAGAACTTATTGCTAACTCGCTATATAATGCGGCAAAGTGAATTTGATCGCCGTTCACAATGCTGAACGGCCATCAGAACCCTGGGAACTCAGGGAAGGGAGGCAGATGTGGGAGCATCTGTCTGGAGGGGCAGGCCAGCATGCTGGTCGCTCGTTTTAACGGGAGGAAACCGCTATGTCGGATAACTCGAATAAAAACGCCTATTGGGCAGCGAACATGCGGATCATCAAGATCTTTCTTGTGATCTGGTTTATCTGCTCGTTCGGATTTGGAATTCTACTTCGCCCGCTCCTTTCGGGCATCGCCGTTGGTGGCACTGACCTTGGTTTCTGGTTCGCCCAGCAAGGTTCGATCCTTGTCTTCCTCGTGCTCATTTTTGCTTATGCCTCGCGCATGAACAAAATCGACCGCGAGCATGGCGTAGATGAATAAGGGAGGCATCAATGGATCAGTTTACCCTTAACCTTCTCATTGTAGGAGCGACCTTCGCTCTTTACATTGGTATCGCAATCTGGGCGCGTGCAGGCACGACCTCGGAATTCTACGCTGCTGGCCGCGGCGTTCACCCCGTCATGAACGGTATGGCGACTGGCGCTGACTGGATGTCGGCGGCGTCGTTCATCTCGATGGCTGGTATCATCGCATTCGGTGGCTATGACACCTCGGCTTACCTTATGGGTTGGACCGGCGGTTACGTGCTTCTTGCAATGCTTCTTGCGCCCTATCTTCGCAAGTTCGGCAAGTACACCGTGCCTGAATTCATCGGCGACCGTTTCTATTCGGGCAGCGCCCGCATGGTTGCTGTTGTCTGCCTCATCGTAGCTTCTGTTACCTACGTTATCGGTCAGATGACCGGCGTAGGTGTTGCATTCTCGCGCTTCCTTGAAGTTTCGAACGCAACCGGTCTCTACATCGGCGCAGCAATCGTGTTCCTCTACGCCGTTCTCGGCGGTATGAAGGGCATCACCTACACTCAGGTTGCTCAGTATGTCGTTCTGATCATCGCCTACACAATTCCGGCGGTCTTCATTTCGCTTCAGCTGACCGGCAATCCGATCCCGGCACTCGGTCTCTTCTCCGAGCACACCGCTTCAGGCCAGCCGCTTCTGACCACCCTCGAAGGCCTCCTGGATGATCTCGGGTTCGCAACCTACACCGAACAGCATGACACCACGCTGAACATGTTCCTGTTCACCGTATCGCTCATGATCGGTACCGCAGGTCTGCCACACGTTATCGTTCGCTTCTTCACGGTTCCTACCGTTAAGGACGCGCGTTCGTCGGCTGGTTGGGCGCTCGTGTTCATCGCGCTTCTCTATCTCACCGCTCCGGCTGTGGGTGCGATGGCTCGCTTGAACCTGATCACCACCTTCTACCCGAACGGCACCACCGAAGCTCCGCTGTCGCTGGAAGAAATCCAGAACAACGAAGCTCTCGACTGGGTTCGCAACTGGGAGAAGACCGGTCTTCTCAAGTTTGACGACAAAAACGGCGACGGAAACATCGCTTATGTCGCAAACGGCGAAGCAAACGAACTCACTGTGAACCGCGATATCATCGTGCTTGCAAACCCTGAAATTGCACAGCTTCCGGGCTGGGTGATTGCACTGGTTGCAGCGGGTGGTCTTGCAGCAGCACTTTCGACCGCTGCAGGTCTTCTGATGGCGATTGCGTCCGCTGTGTCGCACGACCTTATCAAGGGCCAGCTGAACCCGAACATCTCGGAAAAGGGCGAACTTCTTGCCGCTCGTATCGCGATGGGTGTGGCAATTGCAGTTGCAACCTACCTTGGCCTTAACCCTCCGGGCTTCGCAGCTCAGACCGTTGCTCTTGCATTCGGCCTCGCAGCTTCGTCGATCTTCCCGGCACTGATGATGGGCATCTTCTCGAAGCGTATCAACAACAAGGGCGCCGTTGCAGGTATGCTTGCGGGTCTGGTTGTGACGATCGTCTACATCTTCCTGCACAAGGGTTGGTTCTTCATTCCTGGCACCAATAGCTTCACCGATGCTGATCCGCTGCTCCTCTCGATCAAATCGACTTCGTTCGGTTCGGTTGGCGCACTGATCAACTTTGTTGTTGCTTACCTTGTCTCGAATGCAACCGACGACGTTCCGGCCGACGTTCAGGAGCTCGTAGAGAGCATCCGCGTTCCCCGTGGCGCAGGTTCCGCAGTAGACCACTAAGCTTAAACGGTCTGGCCTTCGGGCCAGCCTCGTTCCATACTACAGAAGCGGGCCCACGCGGCCCGCTTCACTCAAGGGACGGAGGCAAAATTGGGTGACACCTCTATAGACATCGGTCGCTTTCTCAGAAGCACCCACCCATACGATCTCCTTGATCCCAAAAAACTTTCTCCCATCGAGAGCAGATTTGAGCATATAGCTCTCGCCGCCGGCGTAACGGTATTCTCTGTTGGTGAAGTCTGCGAATACATCTACCTTATCGAGGAAGGCACAGTCGAAATTTCCGACAGCCACGGTGCTCTCGTTTCGATCCTTCAGCCGCGCAACCATTTCGGTGAACGTGGCGCTCTGCGCGACGGTATTGCTGCAACGACGGCCAAGACCTCGTCCCAAGCCTCACTGCTTCGCATTCCGCGCTCGTTTTTTCTCAAGATGCTCTCGGAACACGAGACACTTGCCCGTTATTTTCGCCGTGGGCAGCCGCGTCAAAACCAACTTGGCGGCCTGACCACTCTTCCTGTGAGCGAACTGACCAAGCGCACGCCGATCACCTGTACGTCGAGCACCAGCATCGAGAACGCCGCGCGCCTCATGCGCGATCAAAAGATTTCCTGCCTTGGGATTGAAGATGACGGCCACCTAACAGGCATCCTCACGATCCGCGATCTGACAAACCGCGTCTTGGCCGAAGGCCGCGACCCCAAAGGCCCCGTGAGCGAGGTGATGACGCCAAAACCGGTCACACTCCCCCCTGCCTCGCTTGGGTCCGATGTCCTTCATGCAATGGTCGAAAAGAACATCTCGCACCTTCCCATCGTTGAAGGCACCAAGCTTGTCGGGATCGTTACGCAAAGCGACCTGACACGGCACCAAGCCGCAAGCCAAAGTCAGATCGTCGCCGACCTTGGTGCATCTCAAAGCGTCGAAGAGCTTGCCCATTCGACCAAACGCCTGCCTGAACTTCTCGTTCAACTCGTGGGCGCCCATCTTGCCCATGATGTCGTCACCCGAAAAATTACGGATGTGGCCGACATCGTAACCCGCCGTCTGGTCAAACTTGCCGAAGCAGAGTTCGGACCCGCTCCTGTTCCATTTTGCTGGGCCGCCTGCGGAAGTCAGGGACGCCGCGAACAGACCGGCGTTTCAGACCAAGACCACTGTCTCATCATCGACGACAGCGCCACTTCGGATGACATGGTCTATTTCGAACGATTGGCAAAATTCGTGAGCGATGGGCTCAATGCCTGCGGATACGTCTATTGCCCTGGTGACATGATGGCGACGGCCAAGCGCTGGCGTCAGCCGCTTGCTGTTTGGCTAGAGTATTTCCGTAAATGGATATCCTCTCCCGACCCAGAGGCACAGATGCTCGCCTCAGTTATGTTCGATCTACGCCCCATCGCAGGGGACAGCACGCTCTTTGATCGGCTCCAAAGCGAAGGATTGGCTGCCGCTTCAAAGAACTCGATCTTTGTCTCCCATATGATCGGCAATTCGCTGACCCATACGCCGCCCCTTTCGCTCCTTCGCGGCTTTGCAACGATCAAATCGGGCGAACATCGTAACCAGCTTGATCTCAAGATGAACGGCGTTGTGCCTGTGGTAGACATTGGCCGCATCTATGCGCTCAAAGGCAAGTTGAGTGCAGTCAATACCCGCGCGCGCCTCGATGCAGCGGTAGAAACTGGCCTCCTCTCCGGCTCCGGTGGACGCGACCTCATTGCAGCTTACGACACGATTGCCACCACAAGGCTTGAACACCAAGCAAATCAAATCCGTCGCGGCGAAAAGCCCGACAATTTCCTCACGCCCTCCAGCCTTCCCGCGTTCGAGCGCAGCCACTTACGTGACGCCTTTGTCGTTGTGCGGTCGCTGCAATCGACGCTCGGCGCTTCTGTCGTCAGATAAGGACCTTTTATGCTCTACGACCTCATCGCAACGATTGTTCTCGGCGTCGGCGTCGCAGGCATCGTTATCGGTTTCAACAAATTGACAGGCAGCCGTCTGCCCAAATGGGCCGTCCCCGCGAGCGTTGGCCTTGGCATGCTTAGCTTTACGATTTTCAACGAATACGCATGGTTCACAAACACCGAGCTTAACTTGCCAGACGGCACCAAAGTCGCCCAAAAGGTAGAAGAGAGCAAATTCTATCGGCCTTGGACATATATCTGGCCGCAGACCTCTCGCTTTATCGCGATTTCCAATGTTGAATCCGTGGCATCTGGCAAAGTCTCTGCTGGTATCATTTTGGTAAGCCGCTGGCAAAACGCACTCGAAATTCCAACCGTCTTTGATTGCGATGCGACACAGCGCGCAGATTTCCCGCTTGGACTGCCAACCGACATGGAAACAGCGTTCACAAAAGTCGACTGGCTCGCGCTCGAGGCAGATGATCCGCTCCTGAAAGCCGCCTGCGAGAAATAAGAGGACCCAACCATGCGTATCTTGATCGCGTCCAGCCACGAAGCCTTGGCCCACGCAGTCGGAGAAATCTTCGAGATCGAAGGCTACACGCATGAATGGCACAAAGATCCTGACCAAGCTCTTGCCTATCTGGGAGCCGAAGAGTTCGACGTGCTTTTGGTCGACCACGAAATAGGTTCCGTCCGCGGCGCAACATTGGCACAAGAGGCTCGCGAAGCGAATGTTCCGGCGCTCCGCATCGTCTTGATGGCCCGCCACGCCGACATCGGAACACAAACCCGCGTCGAATCCACAAAACTGGACGCTCTACTTGCCAAACCCTTTGACCGAGCCGCACTTTTGGCCGCTGTAAAAGGAGGCACAAAGGCATGAACTCCGCACGTCACATCAGGCTCCGCATCTTTGGCTGGTTCGCAATCACGCTAGTCGGGGCAATAGTCGCGATAGTCGCGGGTCTCTGGGTCGGCGCAGCAAAAGGTTCTGGCGGAACAAATAGCCTTATCCTCGGGGGCGCCGTCTCAGGCTTCTTCTTGGTTGGGCTGGTAACCTGGGTGTGGATGAGCGTGGACAAGAGCTTTGCACAACCGCTCCATCGGTTGTCGTCGTCGCTCCGCGCCCAAGCACAATCTAGCGAAGCCCCCTTTCAACTCGAAACCTTCCAAGGCCTTGGTGATCTAGCACATGCAAGCGATGCAGTTCGGCACGCACTCGCCTCTTCCCGCGCCGCTCTACAAGAGTCTGTTTCTGCGGAAACGGGCCAAATTCTAGCGGAACGGTCCAGCCTTTCGAACCTCATGGCGGACCTCCCGTTCGGTGTCGTGCTCTGCTCGGGCCTTCACCATATCGCCCTATACAACAGACAGGCTGACGTTCTTCTTGATACAGCCCATGCACCGGGTCTCGACCATTCGATTTTTGACTATGTCGAAGCGGCACCGATCCAAGCCGCATACGACCGTCTTTTGGATGACGATGAACTCCACCAGACACACCTCTTTCTGACGGCACTCGAAGACTCGCGCCCGCTGATCGCGCAAATGCGTCTCGTTCATCTTCCCGCAGAACAGGACGTTCGGCCCGCCTATATCCTTACCCTGCGGCCCCAGCGGAACATCGAAACCATCGAAGACGATGCTGCGCTTTCTCTACGGACCGCGGACCTTTTGCTGAATGGTCGCCCAAGAAGCTCTCTTCCAAACCGCGTGCCCCTGCCTCTTCTAGAGCCCGAAGATGTCCGCGCGAGCGATCTGACGCGCCAAATCGCGGCGCGTTTCCCTGCCACAGAGATTTCAGCAGACAGCGTCGATGTCGACAAACTCGAGACTATTCCAGCGCTCGTCGTTCCGCTCACCTGCAAGATTCTCGACAAACTGCACAGAGAATTTCAGGCAAGCACGCTTTCGGTGCTCGTCACACCTATAGATCAGGATCGGGCCTGCCTCGTGGTGGGGTGGAGCGGAAAGTCCATGCGTCCGCGAGAGCTTGATCGTTGTCTACTTGAAACCTGCATGCCCGATCCCGAGCTTTCAGGCTCTCAAATGCTCGAGATTCTTCAAACCGATGCTTGGACCGAAAAAGCCCCGTTTGGGCGCCACGTGATCAAGCTCCCCCTGCGCCGCGCACCCTCTGAACGGGCGGCACCTGCATCGCCTAAGCGTCTCACCTACAACCTTGATCTCATGGTCAAGACCCCTGCCCCAGATGTTTACACGGCTGATCTCAATTCGCTGAGCTACGTCGTCTTTGACACTGAAACGACTGGCCTCGAGCCCGATAAAGGCGACGAAATTTGCCAGATTGCTGCCCTGCGTATTGTTGGAGGCGAAATGGCCGAAAACGAACAGCTAGATGTTTTGGTCAATCCGGGGCGAAACATTCCTGCAAGCGCGACCAAAATTCATCACATTACCAACGAAATGGTCAAAGGCGCACCAGATATTCGGATTGCTGGCTCAAATTTTCATAGCTTTGCACGTGGCGCAGTCCTCGTGGCACATAACGCACCTTTCGACTTTGCGTTTCTGCGCAAACACCAAAACGACATCGGCCACGCCTTTGACAATCCCGTCATAGACACAGTGCTTTTGTCTGCGATCCTCTTTGGTCAGGACGAAGTGCACACTCTCGACGCAATCTGCGAGCGACTTGGAATTACCATTGCGCCCGAACTTCGCCACACCGCGATGGGCGACACCGAGGCAACGGCATTGGCCTTCCTCAAGATGATGGAGATGTGCCGCGCCCGTGGGCTGTCAACCTTCGAACAGCTCCGCAGCGAAATGCGCAAACATGGTAGACTGATCAAGGACCTGAATATCTGATCGAAAGTGCGGGTGTAACTTGTCGAATAGTTCACCTATCCTTGATAGGCGTCAACGACGGTTAAAGTCTTGTGCACTTCGCGCCGAAGGCTACGATTTTCCGATTATCGGCCTAACTGCTGCTGCTGTGGGCAATGACATGGAACGGTTCCGCAATTCTGGTGCTGGGCTCATTCTCGCCAAGCCAATCAATATCAAAGAGCTAATGGCCTATCTCTCGGGTATCTTCACCGCATAAACGCTTATCGATCCCAATAAAGATAATCGATTTAGTTGCCCCTTTTCAGATGCTTTCTGCAAAGATATGCATTCGGTATACCATTTGCGATCAGGAGATCCCCCTATGAACCCGCTTAAGGAACGCCTCGCCAAAGGTGAGCTCATTACCGCTGCTTGGGCGGAAATGGGGAGCGCAGATTGCGCTGAACTCATGATCTACGCTGGTTTTGATACCATCGTTATCGATGGCGAGCACGGCATCGGCTATCTTGACCACTGGATGCATATGGCCCGCGCCGTTGAGGCCGCTGGTGGCAACCACATCCTGCGTTTGCCGAGCGGTGATCCGACCCTTATCAAGCGCGTTCTTGACCACGGTTTCCGCTCGCTCATCATCCCGATGGTGAACACTGTGGAAGAAGCCCGCGTGATCCTTGACGCTGCGATCTATCCCGGTCACGGCGGCGGTCGCGGTTATGGCTCGCCTCTTGGCCGCACCACCAAATACTCGATCAACGAAAACTACCTCGCTGAATCGCGTGACGATCTACTTCTGATGCTCCAGTGCGAGCACCACATCGCGGTCGAGAACCTCAAGGACATCGCCGCGCTTGACGGTGTGGATATGATCTTTGTCGGCCCGAACGATCTCGCTGGCTCCATCGGTTACCTGCGCCGCCTGAACGAGCAACCGGTCCAAGACCTGCTCGAGCGGATCGAAACCACGGCTCGCGAGAATAACATCGCACTTGCCTCTATCACTGGTGCACGCGGAAACTGGGCCGAATGCCGTGACAAGGGCTACCGCCTTCTCGTTGGCCCCGCCGATGTTCTTGAATTGGTCAACGCCATTCGGAAAGCGGCAGCAGAGCGCGACGAACAACTCGCCTAACGCACATTAGACTTTGCTCAAGAGCACAAATCGATGTTGTGCTCTTGAGCCTTCCCAATCCTCTAGTAGGATACCCCCCAACCTAAGGGGGACATTTCATGAAACTTCTCGCACAATTGACCGCACTGGTCGGCGGCACAATCGCATTTACGCGAAGCTTTGCTGCACCTAAGCATCAAGCCTTTGGCACAGCCCCGCAAATCCCAGAGGCAAAGAAACAAGGTATCATGACGCTCAAGATGCCTGTTGCCGAGGGCTGGAAGGGCGATCACGTGCCGACCTGCGCGCCGGGTCTCATGGTCAACGCTTTTGCAGCGGGTCTCGACCATCCCCGTTGGGTTCAAGTTCTTCCGAACGGTGACGTCCTCGTCGCCGAATCCAAAGAGCAACCAGGCCCGCCCAAAACGCTCCTCGACCACGCCGCCCAAGCCACCATGCAAAAGGTCAAAGCCATCGGGATAAGCGCCAACCGCGTCTCGCTCTGGCGCGATGCCGACGGCGACGGCGTAGCCGAGGTCCGCGAGATCTTTATCGAAAACCAGAACCAGCCCTTCGGCATGGCGCTTGTTGGCACCAAATTCTACCTCGGCAACACGGACGGAATTGTCGAGTTTGACTACGATGCCGCGACAAGCACCTTATCGGGCGAAGGCAAACGTCTGGTCGAATTCAAACCCCACGGCCACTGGACTCGCAGCCTTATCGTATCTCCAGATCAAACCAAGATTTATGCGGGCGTAGGCTCGCTTTCCAACATTGGCGACCACGGCATGGACGCCGAAGAAGGCCGCGCGGCGATCTGGGAGCTCGACCTCACTACAGGCAAGGCGCACATCTTCGCTTCGGGCCTGCGTAACGCGGTCGGCATGGCATGGGAGCCGACGACAGGTGCTCTTTGGACCGTGGTCAATGAACGCGACGGCCTCGGTGATGAAACCCCGCCAGACTACCTCACTTCTGTGCAAGACGGTGGTTTTTACGGCTGGCCCTATTGCTATTGGGGCAAGACCATCGACGACCGTGTGCCCCAAGATCCTGAATTGGTCGCACGCGCAATTACGCCTGATTATGCCCTCGGCGGCCATACCGCCTCACTCGGTCTGTGCTGGATGCCCAAAGGCACCCTTCCGGGATTCGGCGACGGCATGGTTATCGGTCAACATGGATCGTGGAACCGCTCCAAGCTCAGTGGCTACAAGCTGATCTTCGTGCCCTTTGAGAACGGAAAGCCAAGCGGCCCCGCCCGCGATATCCTGAGCGGCTTCCTCTCCGAAGATGAAAAGCTCGCTTATGGTCGCCCTGTGGGCGTTACCATTGGTCCAGACGGTAAATCGCTCCTCATGGCCGATGACGTTGGCGACGTGATCTGGCGCGTGACAGGAGCCTAAGCAAAAATCCCCTCAATCCGCATCAGGCTTGAGGGACAACTTTTCATTTCAATTGAAAAGTGAAACTCTTCCAAAAGTTGATATTGGGATTGAATTCAAATGTTGCGATTGATGAGTGCCTTATGCGTTTTTGCCGCTCTAACCGCTTGCGGCGAGACCTCGACCTACCTGCAAGAATCCCTTTCCACTTCGGCTACAGCACTGCCCTTCACAGACGGGAACGAGCGCTTTGACCTCTATAAAATCGAACAGAGCGAAACGCCTTCCGAGATTGCATTCTTTATAGGTGGTTCTGGATGTGCCTCGCTAAGCGTCTACCTCGCCCCATATTTCAATGCTCTAAGTCCCGAAATAATGGTTTAAGCGCTTGATAAACAAGGCGTTTCCCAAGGTTCTCTTGGCTTGCGTTTCGCTGATAGGTTTTGGGAAAACTACAATTTTGACGCGCTCTTAGAGCGGAACACAATCGCCTTGAACGCCGTCCAAGACATGCATCCAAACAGCGCAATTTCCATCATTGGCACCTCCGAAGGTGGCCCGATTGCAGCAGCGCTTGCCGCAACGCACCCCGAAACCGCCAAACTTGTGCTGATCGGCGCAGGCGGACAAACGCAGCGCCAAGAGCTTGAACAAGTGCTCCCCAAGCCGACCTTTGATAACCTAACCACAAAGGTCGCTTCTTCCCCAGATAGCCTAAGCGATTTTACCCTTGGCTATCCGCACCGCTATTGGTCCTCGATGCTCGACCAAGACCAAACCAGCCTTTTGCGCGGCCTCGATATTCCAACGCTGATCATCGTCGGTGAAAAAGACGAAAGCGTTCCGGTGACTTCGGCCGCCTATGCGCAATCTCTGATCAAAGGTGCAGAGCTCGTGATCTGGCCCGACGCGAACCATACCTTTGACACGTAGAATGGCCCCGCACGGGATGAAATGATTTTGCGCGTAAGCGACTTCATTCTCCAATAAAAAACGCCGCGCAGTGACCCGCGCGGCGCAATTCCAGACCTAAAGCGGCTCTTAGGTGATACGCTTAATCGAAGCCATGATCTCGTCACGCTCGAACACGTTTTTCCAATCGTCACGCATAAGAGCAGGGATGCCGAACTCGATTGCTTTGTTACATGCATCCGAGAATACACCGTCCTGAATCTTAAAGATCACCGCGCCAAGAATGTTCATGTGACCCAAAAGGAAATCACGCGCACATTCTTCGGACACGCCGGTCTTTACGACTTCATCCATAGCCTGCTTCATTACAACGAGAAGCGAAGCACAGACAGTTTCGGAAAGACCTGGCTCGAGGTAAGCCATCTGCTCGACAGTCACACGATAGGTGGTGCGGACAGGCGCATAGATTGCTTTGGCGACTTCGTCACCGATTGCATAATGCTCTTCCGGCCCCTGCATAAGTGCATTCACAACGCCCTGGGGATGCGCGACGCCGCCAAAACGGTCAAGACGTGCCGCTTCGGTCTCTTCGTTGTGATAGATCATCGGGTGACACGGGTGCGTCACGAAATAGGTAATGTCCGCACGCTCAGGCAAATGACCCGCGAACGGAGCCGCAGCATCAAGGATGACAACCATCGTGCCGGGGTTCAACTTGTCCACGATGCTTTTGGCAACTGCGCCAATAGCCGTATCCGGAACAGCAAGAAGCACAACATCCGCATTTGCAATCGCGATATCTGCATCAACGCAATCTACGCCAACGGCTTCCTTAAGTCGCGCACGGCCGACTTCGCTGACCTCTACGTGAGACACATTGAAAGAAGTTTTCGCGAGATTGAGCGAACAGCGCACGCCCATTTTCCCGCCCGCGCCGAACACAGCAACGTTAGTCATTCTGATTTCTCCTCAAATCCCCTTCCTAGGGGTATCTTGCACAACTGGTATGATGAGATAATAATGGAGCGAGAATGTCAATGCGTCGGAGAACAGAACGATGGCCCCACTAATCACTTGGTTCGGTGATGACTTCACCGGAGCCGCCGCCGTCATGGAAGTTCTCGCCTTTGCAGGCATTGATACAGTGCTCTTTTCCGACACGCCCGAGCGCGATCTTTTCGCCCGTTTCGCAGACTGTGGCGCAATCGGCATCGCCTCTACCGCGCGGACGGAAGGCCCTGAATGGATGGATGCAAATCTCCCTCAGGCGTTTGAATTTCTTCAATTTTCTGGTGCACCGATCCTGCACTACAAAGTCTGCTCAACCTTCGACTCGGCGCCGCACTCAGGCAACATCGGCCGCGCTGCCGAAATAGGACTCCGAGTGACAGGGGCCAAAGCCGCACCATTGCTGACCGCTGCGCCGCAAATGCGCCGCTATCAAGCTTTCGGAAACCTCTTTGCGGGGACCTTCGATGGCGTTTTCCGCCTTGATAGACACCCCGCCATGTCGCGCCATCCCGTAACCCCGATGGCCGAGGCTGATCTCGCACTCCATATTGCAGCGCAAACGGACCTTCCTTCGGGCCTCATAGACCTAGAGTCGCTTTGGTCTGATCCCGCCCCGCAACTGGCGGCGCTCATCGACCAAGGTAAGCGCATTATTTCCATCGACAGCATGGAAGAGCGAAGCGAAGCCGCCGCGGGCAAGCTCATCTGGGAAAACCGTGATACGCTATCCTTTGCCATCGGGTCTCAGGGCGTCGAATTCGCGCTTGTGCGTCACTGGCAGAATATCGGCCTCATTCCGCCTGCCCACGCGCCCAAATCCGCAGGGAAGCACGAACAAATTGCAGTCGTCTCTGGTTCGGTCTCTCCAAGCACGGCGCAGCAAATCGATTGGGCCGCAAAGAACGGCTTTGCAATCATTCGTTTTGATGCATCCGCCATGTTAGAGACGCCATCTTCCACCGAAGCATTGATCCAAACCGCAATCCAATCTGCGCTGCATGCTGTGCGGAACGGCCAAAGCCCTCTCGTCTGCTCGGCGACTGGTCCCGAAGATCCCGCCGTTGCTCAGGTCCGCGCGACGGTCGCAAAGAGGAGCATCCCAATGGACGAAGCGAACAAAGCGATCGGCATCGCGCTTGGTCAAATCCTCGACGGCATCCTCAAATCCACTGACATCAGGCGGGCGGTCATCTCGGGCGGTGACACCTCAGGGCACGGCATGCGTGCCCTTGGCCTCAAGGCACTCAAAGCGATTGCCCCGACCATCCCTGGCGCATCGCTTTGCGTTGGGTATGGCGGTGAACATCATGATGGTCTCGAAATCGCACTCAAGGGCGGCCAAATGGGAAGCATGGACTTCTTTGGCTGGATCAGAGACGGCGGCGGCCCGCGCTAGGCCTTTGCTTCGAACACACCAGCAGAACGAGCAAGATGCCGCTCCATCAGCGCAACGGCTCCATCCGCATCATGTCGTTCAATCAAATCAATCATCGCGGCATGCTCAGAAAGCGTCACATCCTCTTTGCCCGACCAATGCAGCAGGCTGAGGTGATATTCGAAAAGCCAACTCAACATCGCTTCGGCAACTGAAACAATGATCGGATTCTCCGTCATCTGCGCAAGCCTGATATGGAATTTCATATCCGCTTCGATAAAGGCCGTCGCGTTGCCCAATTCGCGCACTTGCTCCGCATGAATTGTCCGCAGATCCGCTACATCGCTGGTCGTCGCCTTTTGCGCCGCAACTCGGATCATCCCAAGCTCGAACATCTGGCGCGCATGCTTAAGATGCTCAAGGTTCGCAGGTGCGGCACTCAGCACCATCCGCGCAATTGAATCGGACTGGTTAAGGACCGTCGCAGCGCTCACTTCGTTCACACGCGAACGCTCGCCATGGTTAATGCTGATCAGGCCGCTGTTATGCAAAGACTGAAGCGCCTCGCGCACCGCAGGACGTCCCACGCCAAAGCGCTCCATCAGAGCACGTTCGGACGGCATCACATCCCCAGGCGCCAGTTCCCGCGAAAGGATCATATCGCGCAAACGATCAAGAACTTGGTCCGACAGCTTGCGGCGGACAATCTTGTCTTGGTCCGTCTTGGATTTGGCTGTCAGGCTCATTGCCGTCTCCTTTGCATCAGGTCTCTGCGCTCTCATACCCATTATTGACGAGAAAGTAACGCGTTGCCAACTGGTATGATCAGTATTACGTTCGGCCCAAATCACAAAAGGGATCATCCATGGTGCGCAGCGTAATCGAAGTCACCTATCGACTTGAAACAAAAGGGGAAATCGAGAAACTCGCCGCCAAGATCGCCTCGGACCAATCTACGGGTACGTTCACCGCGCTTCCCAATGAAACCGACGAATTGCGCGCGCGCTGTGCCGCTGTGGTGACAGACATCACCCGCTTGGACAATGTTCAAACGCCCTCCTTCCCTGACCCGAATGGCGATGGCCCCTATCACCGCGCGGATGTCACGATCGCCTACCCGCTCGAAGCCATCGGGACGGACATTGCCGCGCTTATGACCATCGCGGTCGGTGGTGTTTTTGCCGTTCGCGGCGCAACGGGCATCCGCGTCAAAGACATCCACCTGCCTCCAGAATGGTCATGTCACCTTGGGCCACAGTTCGGCATCAAAGGCTCCCGCGCTTTGATGGGCGTGCAAAATGGACCGATGATTGCTTCGATCATCAAACCTTCGCTTGGCCTTCTTCCCGATGAAACGGCAGAAATCGTTCGTCAACTATGCGAAGCAGGCGTCGACTTCATCAAAGACGACGAAAAGCTAATGAACCCAGGCTACTCCCCGTTCGAAGCCCGCGTCAAAGCCATTATGCCCGTAATCAAAGATCACGAACAAAAGACGGGCAAGCGCGTGATGTATGCCTTTGGTATTTCCTCCGCCGATCCCGACACGATGATGCGCAACCACGATATCGTCGTCGAGAACGGTGGCAATGCGGCTGTGATCAACATCAACTCCATCGGCTATGGCGGCATGTCTTTCCTGCGCAAACGGTCGGCGCTCTGCCTTCATGCGCATCGTAATGGGTGGGACATCCTCACCCGACATCCGGGACTGGGTATGGACTTCACCGCCTATCAGAAAATCTGGCGTCTCCTTGGCGTAGACCAGTTCCAGATCAACGGGATCAGAGCAAAATACTGGGAACCCGACGAAAGCTTCATCCAATCGTTCAAAGATGTGATGACCCCGATCTTCAAGGACGAAGACCGCCCTCTTCCCGTGGTCTGCTCGGGTCAATGGGGCGGCCAAGCCTTAGATACCTATCGCCAAACGGGCCGCACGCTTGATCTGATGTACCTCGGAGGCGGCGGCGTGCACGGTCACCCGATGGGCATGGCCGCCGGCGTCAAAGCAATCCGTCAAGCATGGGATAGCGCCGCCGCTGACATAGAGCTTGCCGACTATGCCAAAGATCACCCCGAACTCGCCGCCGCTTTGTCGAAATGGGGTTAATCCAATCTAAACGCTGTTACGCTTGAACTCTGATAAGCATTCCGCAAGAGTCGCGTGAATGCAGCGAGAGCGGGGCCAAACGTGGACAGCCAGACAACAGTTCTTCAAAGACTGGCCCTCCCCGAACCCGATATTCTCGGGGACGAGGCATTGTTCTGGTCCCGAACCATTGGTGTCAGGCGCGATGGCGATACACTCAACTTTGCGCAAGGGGCAGAAATAGACCTCGCGGCCTATATCAACCTATTTCACCCGACCCAACGGTAGGTGCACACAGGCGCGGATCAATTCACGCTCGCGCTTTCGGGGAGAGGCAAATTTTTACTCCGCATCGGCGCGCATTGCCCGAACGCGCCCTCGCTTTGGTCCGTCGCGCTTCATGCCGTAGCAACCGGCGAACTTACAGCCTGCGAATGGTCAACGAATGAAGCGCCAAAGCCGCTGAACCTCGCCGTTTGCATCACGACATACAAACGCGAGGCCGAAGTCAGAAAAAGCTCCTAAGCCCTAAGCAATCATTGACTAGTGTATGATCCGAACAGAACGGACCGATGGATCAAGTCTTCGCATCTCTCGCAACAGCCGATCCCCAAAGTGACTTTCGACATAGTTTGCATGGAACCGCGTCGGCGCGGAAATCACAAACATGTCGTTTTCGCGGCCAACAGGATCAAGCCGCGACATCCACGCCGCGAAACTCGCCGGATCATCGTCATAGAACGTCTTGCAAATTACTGACCAAATGGTGCCGTCATCGCTTGGAGCCTGAACTTTGGCGGGCGCGAACTTGACCACATTGCTCGGCACATCGGCCTCAAGCGGAACTTCGGCACGCGCAACAAAGTCGGGCCCGATATTTTCCCAAACCAATTTGCTATCGTTCATGATCTTTTCAAGACAAAGCCCATGAACAGCAACGCGGCCTCTTGCAGCGCCGCGCTTTTCAACGAGCCAGCCGCTCGCCCGAAACTTCGACATCTCGCGCTTTACGGTGCGCGTGTCGCAACTCCAGAGTTTGGCAATTTCATTCTGACCGATCGTCAGCTCGTCTTTTTGCCAATTATATCGGGTGGTGATGAGAGACATCAGACGAAGCACTTGTCGTTGAACATGCTTGTCCTGAGACAGACCAAAGGCAGCCAATGCAGAGAGTATGTCATATTTCTTGACGGACGCTGAACGTCCGACTGGTTTGGCAACCTGCACCATGCTGCTCCTCGTTTGGCCTTTCGGCCTCGCCTCTGTTCGGGATCTTGTTCGTCCCATTTGCCGGATCACAACGTTCTTCCGGTCAGTTGGCTTATTTGCGTCCTGATGTTCGATTCTGTCAAGCGCTTTGACTCTGAGTGCCCGAGAGAAGTCGGCCCCAATACCAAAATCTGAATGGATTTTTAGGTTAAATAGGTAATGGGGGACATTCAGTCTGTCACCCTAAATTGAACTTTTGTCACCCCAATTGCAGTAGATCGCTTTGAGGTGTCCCCCTAAATCTGCCCGCCTAGAGTGCCCTCACCTCGACTTTGAACCTAAAGCCCTCCGAATCGCTTCTGGCCTTATTTTCATGCCTAAATGCGAGATTTGCACTTTTTGCATTTTCACTAAACTTCACTTTTGCATTTTTGGCAAATTCAGCGTATTTCCGATTTAGAGGAAAATTTACGTCCAATAAGAAAGACCGCAGGCATGTTTACCCACGAGGATTTGGCAAACCTTCAGGCGCAGTCGCTCAAGATGCAGACCTGGATCCGCCGTCAGACGTTCAGCCCCCAGATGGAAAAGACGCTCCGTCGCTTCTCGAGCTGGGAGGTTTCTGAACTCATTTTTAAGATCAACCAGTCTACCTTCCGTGGCCGTCTGGCCGCAGAACCCGACCTGCCTGGTGGTGAGGTTGAGGAGGATGGTCGTCAGCGTTGGTTCAGCCTTGAAGAGATCAACGAGCTGCGCCGCAAGATGAAGATCAACCGCAAGTCTCTCATGCCCGAGCGCCCCGCGGGCAAGCGCGCCTTCCGTGTGGCCATTGCCAATTTCAAAGGTGGCGCGGGTAAGTCAACCGTCGCGCTGCACCTTGCGCATGCTGCTGCGCTGGATGGCTACCGCATTCTTGTCGTGGACTTTGACCCGCAGGCAACGCTCTCTCACTCCATGGGTCTCAATGATGTGGCCGAGGATCACACCGTCTGGGGTATCATGGCTCGCGATTTGATCCGCGAGACGGACCGTATGAATGCGGCTGTTCAGGGCGCAGAGTCCGGCACCGCCCTGCCCCAGCGCCGTATCCCCGCTTCGATCCGTGACCTTGGACTTGGTGATCTGCGCGTTGCTGACTTCATCAAACCAACTGCCTGGCCGACCATCGACATCATCCCGTCCTGTGCCAACGCGGCCTTCGTGGAATTTGCCTCGGCTCAGTATCGTCACCTGAACCCCGAGTGGACCTTCTTTGGCGCGGTGTCGCGATACCTCGATGCAATCCCGAGCGACGCCTATGACCTGATCATGTTCGATTGCCCGCCCGCGATTGGCTATCAGTCGATGAATGCTGTCTTTGCCGCCGACATGCTCTATATCCCCTCTGGCCCCGGCTATTGGGAGTATGACTCGACCACTTCGTTTATTGGTCAGCTTGCCGAAGCACTCGGCGATCTGGCGCACAGCTATCCCCAAACCTTCCCCGCGGGGAAGATGAAGCTCCCCAAAGTGTTCCAAGATGTGCGCTTCCTCATGACCCGATACGAGCCGGGGAACGAGTTGCACCGTGCGATGTTCGAAGCATTTCGAAAGGTTTTTGGTGAACATGTAGCAGAGCACCCGATTGAGATGACGCGCGCCGTCGAACAGTCGGGCCGCTTCCTAAGTTCGGTCTATGAGATCGACTATCGGGACATGACCCGCGAGACGTGGCGCCGTGCGCGCGCGACATTCGATCGGGCCTATGAGGAATTCAAAGACTCCGTGCTCGTCGCATGGAAGAACTTGGAGGATGAGCAATGAGTAAGAAGCGTCGCGTTTTCGACATCGACATTCCTGAGGACGATTTTCAAGAAACCTTCCCCGCGGGGAAGGTCGAGACTCCTTCAGACGAAGGTAAGCGTCGCGGTCCTATGGCGACTGCGATTACCGAAACCGCGGGGAGCCTGCGTGAACGTCAAGAGATCGAGGCCACCATTCGGGCCGAGAACGACGCTCTCGCCCATGAACATGTGCGTCTGAAAAAGCTTGGCCTCATCGTTGATATGATTGCGCTCGATTTGATCGATACGCACAAGCTTGTTCGGGATCGGCGTAAGGGCCCTGATTTCGAGATCATCGAACTCAAGGCCTCGATAAAGGATATCGGTCTTTCGAACCCTATCCGCGTAGAACCGCGTGGAGATGGTCGGTTCGAGCTGATCCAAGGCTATCGTCGGTGGACGGCGTTTAAAGAGCTTCTCGAGGAAACGGGCGATACCGAGAAATTCGGCTCTATTCCAGCCGGAATCATTGCTCAGGGCGAAAGCGTTGAGACTCTATATAGGAAGATGGTGGACGAAAACCTCGTCCGCAAAGATATCTCCTTTGCAGAGATGGCAAAACTTGCCGTGGACTATGCAAAAGACCCTAGTACCGCTGAAATAGACCCTGATAAAGCTGTCGCGGCGCTGTTCTCTTCTGCCGGTTATCAGAAGCGTTCATATATCCGTGGGTTCATCCCGTTGGTCGAGGCTTTGGATGGCATCCTGAAGTTCCCGCAAGAGATACCGCGTCGTCTTGGCCTTGCGCTCTCCAAGCGACTGACCGAGGTTGAAGGGCTTCGTTCTGCAATTCGAAATGATCTCGAAGGTTGGGACAATTACTCGGTTCGGGATGAACTCGAAGTTCTGCGCAAATACGCCGAAGAGACTGAGGATGACTTTGGCATGCCTGTCGCAAAGAAGTCAGACAAACTTCCCAGTGCTGCGCCTACCAAGGCAAAGACGACCTTTCAGATCGAGCGCCCGCATGGTGTCGCAAAGTGCACCGCTGGCAATGGTCGCCTTGAAATACGGCTTGAGCGCGACTTTTCGACGATTGATCGTCGCAAGCTAGAAGTAGCCGTTCGCGCGATGCTCAATCAGATTGAGTGACCATTGGTGGCAATTGAGGGCAAGAGGCGGTCTTTGGGCCGCCTTTTTCTTTTGACCTTCCCCGCGGGGAAGGTTTTGGGCCCTTCCGAGGCATAATCCAAGTGATGCGCAAAACAGAGGTATTTTGCGCATAACAACTGTGATATATCTGAGAGCATGAAATTTTCTGATGACCTCGAAAACACACCGGAAGACGACGAAGATGACCTATGGTTCATCCCTGCCCCGCTTGAAGATGCGGCGCCGACGGATCTCCCTGCCCCGCTTGCTCCCCTTCCGACCAAAGGTTGGTCCGTTGATTGGGCGCGAGCCGAGGCGTCTATGGGGCGGCAGCTCGCCGAGGCCTGCGCTGCGATTGCGCGGCTCGATGAGAAGGTCGCTCAAGTTCGGGGTGCTGCGGAGCGCATCGCTTTGAGCGAGGCCTCTGCGCTCAGTTGGTTTGATGGGCGCCGGATCGCGCCTGAACGATTGGCGCTCTATGCCGAACTTCGGGTTTCGAATGCGGATGACGATGCGCGTGATCTTGCGCTTGCGGATTGGGCGCGGCGGCGTTTGGTGGGCCCGATTGGACCTGAGGACGTCGAGGCCTTTTTCGGCTTTGAGGAGCAAAACCTTCCCCGCGGGGAAGATGGCCTTGATTGGATTGCGTCGATCCAGAGCGGCCAGCTTCATCCGATCACGGCAGCCGCGATGGCGTTTCACGACTGGAAGCGCATTGGATTGTCTGGGCCAGAGAGCGTGCTCGAGGCGGCAACTTTGGCAATGAGGGTCGCTGGCGCGGGGCTTCGCGCCCTGCCCTTTGCGCCGATGGCTTCAGTTGGGATGCGTGCCATTCGGTCGAGCGGGACAACGGAAGAGCGACTTTTGCCGTGGTTCGAGGCTATTCGAAATGGCGCACAAGAGGCATATCTCACCCTCGATCGCCTTCAGGTCTGGGCGGAGTTTGCGGCACAAAAGACCCAAGGGATGTCGGGGCGGACGCCGCAGCTTTTGATAGCGGCCTTGCAGGAAGTCCCGCTGCTTTCAGCAGAGATGGCCGAAGTTCGTACGGGTGCAAGCCGCGCCGCAGTTCAGCGAAACCTTGACGCTCTTTCCCGTCTAGGGCTTGTCAAGGAAGTGACGGGCCAGCGGCGTTATCGCTACTGGTCCGCAGCCATCTAGATTTCGGTCGGTGGGTAGCCTGCCGCGGTCAACGCGCTGACCAAAGCGTCCTTGGAGGCGCTGCTGTCGATCTCGACTTCGCGGGTTTCCATGTCGAAGTCGAGCTCCGCTTCGTCATCAAGTTCGGACACGGTCTTTTCAACGGCGGCTTTGCAATGGCCGCAGCTCATATTGGCAATGTGGAATCGGGTCATGTGAGTCTCCTTTGACGCCTAGGGTGAAACCTTCCCCGCGGGGAAGGTCAAGCTGCCATCGCGCCACATGGAACCTTCCCCGCGGGGAAGGTTTTAGTTTCTGAGGATCGCTGGCTCTCAAGTCTTGACCTTCCAGTTACTGGAAGGCTTATGTAGAGCGCAATAGCACGGAAAGGCATTGCGATGACCAAACAGATTAAGCTCTCGGTGCAGGGGATGACCTGTGCCTCTTGTGTGGGCCGCGTGGACAAGGCCCTGAGCTCGATTGACGGTGCCCAAGGGGTGTCGGTCAACCTTGCAACCGAAATGGCAACATTAAGCGTGCCTGACACACTTGCCGTTTCGGAGGTCGCTGCCGTGCTCGATAAGGCGGGGTATCCGGCGCGCACATTGAGTGTGGTTCTTGCTGTCGAAGGGATGTCCTGTGCCTCGTGCGTGGGGCGCGTGGATAAAGCACTAGAGGCGGTGGAGGGTGTCACCTCGGCCTCGGTCAACCTTGCCGCTGAAACGGCCTCTGTGACATTTCTAGAGGGCGTGACCAAAATTGAAGACCTGAAAGCTGCGACCGCTTCTATCGGATATCCTGCGAAGGTTCTTGAAGGTGGGTCCAGTGCCGAGGATACCGGTGCTCGAAAAGAGGCAGAAGCGGCTCTACTTCAGCGCAACTTGGTCATCGCGCTGATCCTCGTTGTGCCCGTTTTCATCCTTGAAATGGGTGGGCATCTTTATCCGCCGTTCCATCATTGGGTCGCGATGACGCTTGGCGAACCAACTTCACGCTTGTTTCAGTTTGCATTGACGACGGCTGCTCTCGTTTGGCCCGGTCGCCAGTTCTATCTCAAGGGCTATCCCGCGCTGTTGCGCGGCGCTCCGGATATGAACAGCCTTGTGGCTGTGGGAACGACTGCGGCTTATGGCTATTCGCTTGTGACCACCTTTGCGCCGAGCCTGCTGCCCGAGGAGGCGCGGGCGGTCTACTTCGAAGCAGCAGGGGTGATTGTGGCTCTGATCCTTCTGGGGCGCATGATGGAGGCACGTGCCAAGGGGCGGACCGGCGCGGCTATTCGCAAGCTGATTGGATTGCGCCCCAAAACGGCCCGTCTGAGCCGGAATGGAGCCGAAGTCGAAGTTGCTCTTGAGGATATTGTTGTAGGAGATCTCGTTGTGGTGCGCCCAGGAGAGCGCATTGCGGTCGATGGTGATGTTGTCTCGGGTGAGAGCTATGTCGACGAGAGCATGATTACTGGCGAGCCTGTGCCGGTCTCTAAGAGGGCAGGGGCGCATGTCGTGGGCGGGACGGTGAACGGCGAGGGGCTATTGACCTTCCGCGCGGTGAACGTGGGTGCGGATACACTGCTCTCGCAGATCATACGGATGGTCGAGGACGCGCAGGGGGCCAAGCTCCCGATTCAGGCGCTGGTAGACCGTGTGACGCTCTGGTTTGTGCCTGCTGTTATGACGCTCGCGGTACTTACGGTTTTTGGTTGGCTGCTCATTGACGGATCGCTCACACATGCACTTGTGGCCGGCGTATCGGTGCTCATCGTTGCCTGTCCCTGTGCAATGGGGCTTGCGACGCCTACGTCGATCATGGTGGGCACAGGGCGGGCTGCCGAACTTGGGGTTCTGTTTCGCAAGGGCGATGCACTTCAGTCTCTATCAAGGCTCAAAACGGTTGGTTTTGACAAGACAGGAACCCTAACCGAAGGGCATCCAACGCTAACCGATTTTGAAGTGAAGGATGGGTTTGAGCGGGAAGACGTGCTTGGGATCGTGGCCGCGGTTGAAAGTGGGTCAGATCATCCGATTGCCCGCGCGATAGTTGCAGCGCATCAGGGGCCGCTTCCACACATCGAGACGTTCAAGTCGCTGACGGGTTACGGGCTTGAGGCGAAAGTTGAAGGCAAACAGGTTTACGTTGGTGCCGACCGATTGATGGTGAAAAAGGGTATTCCGCTTGGCGCATTCGAGGCGCGGGGGCGGGCCATGGCGCTTGAGGGGCGGACACCGCTTTATGCAGCGATTGAGGGTCAGTTGGTTGCCGTGATTGCGGTGGCGGACCCCGTAAAGGCGGCGGCAAAGGCCACGATCAAAGCGCTACACGCCGAAGGGGTAGAGGTCGCGATGATCACGGGTGACAATCAGGCGACTGCGGACGCGATTGCTCGGGTACTTGAGATTGATCATGTGGTGGCCGAGGTGCTGCCCAAGGGCAAGGTCAAGGCCATCGGGACGCTAGCTGGGCCTGTGGGATTTGTCGGGGACGGGATCAATGATGCGCCTGCGCTTGCAACCGCGGATGTTGGGATCGCTGTGGGCAATGGCACCGATGTTGCCATGGAGAGCGCGGATGTGGTGCTGATGAGTGGTGACCCGCAGGGGGTTGTTACGGCGCTCCACCTGTCGCGCGCAGTGATGCGTAATATCAAGCAGAACCTAGGGTGGGCCTTTGGCTATAACGTGCTCTTGATCCCGGTGGCGGCAAGCGGGATGTTGTCGCCCATGTTGGCTGCTGGGGCTATGGCGCTATCGAGTGTTTTTGTGCTCTCGAATGCGCTGCGTCTTCGGTTCGTTGGTTCGGTATAATTAGAGTCTAATAAGGCATAATGCGATATGCGACTGAGTAACGCTGATATGGTTTCGCTAGTCGAGTGGCGGCGGGAATTACACCAGTTTCCCGAAGTCTCGGGCGAAGAGGCGGAGACCGCCAAGCGCGTCTTGACGATGCTTGCTGCGCATAGGCCCGATCAAGTCATCAGCGGGATTGGCGGACACGGTGTTGTTGCGGTGTTTGAGAGTGGCAAACCAGGGCCGCGCGTGTTGCTTCGGGCCGAGCTTGATGGGCTTCCGATCCAAGAGGAGAGCAGTGCGGACTATCGGTCGCAAATCGCGGGGAAGGGGCATTTGTGCGGCCACGATGGGCATATGACGATCCTTGCCGCTGTCGCGCGGGTTCTAGGGCGTCAGAGGCCCGAGAGCGGTGCAGTGATCCTCATGTTCCAACCAGCCGAGGAAAACGGGGTAGGTGCCAAGGCCGTTCTAGCCGATCCAAAATTCGCCACGGTGGAATATGACTATGCCTTTGCAATCCATAATTGGCCGCGAGTGCCATCGGGCGAAGTTGCGATCGTCGAAGGGCCAGCCTTTTGCGCTTCACAGGGGCTTTTGATCCGTCTCGAAGGGCGAACCTCCCATGCATCGGAGCCAGAGTTTGCGAGGGCGCCAACATTGGCTGTGGCGGAGCTTCTTCCGTTCTTTGATCAGATTGCCAAGGGAGATCCGCAGAGCGATCCATTGTTTTCGCTCGCAACGGTGACACATGTCCGCGTGGGCGAGCCTAGCTTTGGTGTGACGCCTGGTATGGCCGAGATTTTCGTCACACTCAGGGCGCTCACCAACGCGCGGATGAGCGAGATTTTGGAGCAGAGCAAAGCCAAAGTTGCAGAGGTTGCCGCAAAGCATCGGCTGGGGGTGAGTTATGAAGATCACGATGTCTTTCCGACCACTGAAAACCATCCTGAGGCGGTACAAATAGTCTCTAACTCTGCCCAATCGTTAAATTTCAAGAATACTAGAGGACCTCTTCCACTACGCGGGTCAGAAGATTTTGGCTGGTTCGGGACGCGAGGCAAAGCGGCGATAATGCTGCTTGGGGCAGGGGATGTTTCGGCGCTTCATAGTCCTGATTATGATTTTCCCGAGGCTCTTATCGAAAAGGGCGCGATGTTGATGCTTGAGTGTGTGGCGCAGGTTCAAAAGGAGTGGGCGCGATGAATATCGGTGAAGTGTCAGAACGGTCGGGGCTTCCGACCAAGACGATCCGCTATTACGAGGACATCGGGCTTGTGGAGCCGCTTCGCGCCGAAAACGGCTATCGTCAGTTCCGAGAGAGCGATTTGCACAAGCTCGCGTTTTTGGGACGGGCGCGACACATGGGATTTTCGATCGAGGATTGCCGAACTCTGCTTCATCTTTGGGAAGATCGCACGCGGGCGAGCGCGGATGTGAAAAAGCTCGCCAAGGAGCGGCTCGCGCAGATTGATCGCAAGTTGGAAGAGCTGAAGGAGATGCGCAACACGCTAGCGCATCTGGTCAGTTGTTGTGCCGGAGATGATCGGCCCGATTGTCCGATCCTGAGCGACCTGAGCGGATTTTAGAAGTCGAGCCCTAGGTCGAGCGTTTTGGCCGAATGGGTGAGAGCGCCCGACGAGATATAATCGACGCCCGTTGCCGCGACTTCGGCGATGCGTTCGAGCTTCATGTTGCCCGAGGCTTCGGTCTTGATCCTGCCATCGACCATTTTCACCGCTTCGATGAGGGTCGGGGTGTCCATGTTGTCGAGAAGCACGACATCGGCGCCGCCCGTTTCAAGGACCTCTGCAAGCTGGTCGAGGCGGTCCACTTCAATTTCAACGCGCATCATATGCGAGGCGACGGCTTTGGTCGCGTTGAGCACGGCGGCGATTCCACCAGCGGCGGCAATGTGGTTGTCCTTGATCAGGATTGCATCGGAGAGCGAGAAGCGGTGGTTAAAGCCGCCGCCGTGGAGAACGGCTTGTTTCTCGACGATGCGAAGACCCGGAGTTGTCTTGCGGGTGCAGGTGATGCGGGTGTTGGTGCCCTTGGTCTCTGCCACAAAACTTGCGGTGAGGGTCGCGATGCCCGTAAGACGGCCCGCAAAGTTCAGAGCGACACGCTCTCCCGAGAGAATCGAGGCGGCGGAGCCTTTGATCGTCATGAGGACATCGCCCTTGGCGCAGGGCTGACCGTCGGAAATGTGGGTGACGACTTCGAGGGTGGGGTCAACGAGGTGGAACGCGATGCGGGCGATTTGCATCCCCGAGACAACACCGCTTTCGCGGGAATTGAGGCGAGCTTCGTAAGTGGTAGCTGCGGGAATCACAGCGCGGGTGGTGACATCCCCATATGTGCCAAGATCTTCGAGAAGGGCCGAACGCACCAGTGGTTCGAGGATCAGGTCGGGGAGGGTGGCGAAATTGCTCATGTTCACTCCTGTGCGATACTGTCTCTGAGGGCGAGCGCCTCGGTCAGAGTAATACGGGTGCGGGTGCCGACTTCGCCGTCTGAGATGGGGAAGTCAGTACGGAAATGGGCGCCACGGCTTTCTTCGCGTATGAGGGCAGCAGCGGCGATTAGCGTCGCCGTTGCGGTCATGTTGCGGAAGGTTTCTGAGGTGCTTTGCTCTTCGAGTGCGGCAATGGTGCGGAGTGCGGTCACGAGTGTTTCACCAGTGCGGACCACGCCGACATTGTTGGTCATGGTGCGGCGCAGCTCTAAGACGAGGTTTTCGTCAGGTGTGTCGCCTTGGCCGTCGAAGGTGACGTCGATCTTGGGGGCCTCGGATTCGGCGATGATTTCGCTGATGCCGTCGGCACAGATGCGGGCATAGACGAGCGCTTCGAGCAGGCCGTTGGAGGCAAGGCGGTTCGCGCCATGCAGACCAGTTGAGGAGGCCTCACCACAGACCCAGAGGTTGTCGAGAGACGAGCGACCTTTGTCGTCCGTGTCGATGCCGCCCATGTGGTAATGCGCGGCGGCGGCGACGGGAATTGCATCAACTTCGGGATCAATGCCGTTGCGAGCGCAGGCTTCGGCCACTGCGGGAAACTGAGTTTTCACACGCGCGCCAAGCACTTGGCGGGTGTCGAGCATGGGGCGTAGGCCTGCTTGGGTCTGGGTATAGACCGCACGAGCGACAACATCCCGAGGAGCCAGTTCGGCATCGGGATGTTCGGTGAGCATGAAGCGCTCGCCGTGCTTGTTGATCAAAATTGCGCCTTCACCGCGGAGTGCTTCGGTCGCGAGCGGGGCAGGGTCTTCGCCCACGTCGATGGCGGTGGGGTGGAATTGCACAAACTCGGGGTCGGCGATCACGGCACCTGCGCGGGCGGCCATACCGATGACCTGACCTCGGATACGCGGCGGGTTCGTCGTCAGTGCGAAAAGCCCGCCAGAGCCGCCAGCGGCGACAAGATATGCAGGGCCTTTGATGACGATTGGCGCAGAGCCTTCAGGTTTGGATGACACAACTTGAACGCCATTCACACGAGCGCCGTCCATGATGAAACCAGTGGCCAGAGCACCTTCGAGCACTTGGATGGCGGGTTCTTCACGGACCTGCGCGATAAGGGCCTTCATGATCTCGGCGCCTGCTTGGTCGCCTTTGACGCGGACAACGCGGGCATAAGAGTGCGCCGCTTCGCGGTTCATCACATAGCCGCCGTCAGGAGTGCGATCGAAGGGTGTGCCGAGGCTGGTCAGATCAAGGATATGTTCGCGCGCTTCACGGGTGACGCGGTCTGCGACATTCCAATCAACGGTTCCCGCACCAGCCACTACGGTATCGCGCGCGTGGTTAGCAGGGCTGTCGCCCGAATCCATCGCCGCGGCAACGCCGCCTTGGGCCCAAGCAGAGCTTGCCCCGATCCCGAGGGTTTCGGGCGAGATCATCAACACAGGCCGCGGGGCAAGCCGAAGGGCCGCATAAAGAGCGCCGAGGCCCGCGCCTATGATAACGACGCGATCAGTGCTGATCTCTTGCATGGAAGGTTCCTTAGATGCCCAGCTTAACGCTGAGGTCGATCATGCGTTGCACCGCAAGACGGGCTTTGTCCGAGACTTCGGGGTCGACAAAGACTTCTTCGGTCATGGTGTGAAGCGACCAGAGCACTTTTTCGAGCGTGATCTTCTTCATGTAGGGGCACATGTTGCAGGGCTTGGCGAAGTCCACTTCGGGCAGGCTGTCTGCGATGTTCGAGGCCATCGAGCATTCGGTGACAAGCATCGCCTTGGCAGGCTTGTTGTCCTGAACCCATTTGATGATGCCCGAGGTCGAGCCCGAGTAATCCGCTTCGGCAACGACCGAGGGCGGGCATTCGGGGTGAGCGATGATTTTCACGTCAGGCACCATCTCGCGGTATGCGCGAAGGTCTTCGGCTTTGTATTCTTCGTGCACGATGCAGGAGCCGGGCCAATAGACCACGTTCTTGTGGCTTTCGTTCGCAACGTTCTGAGCGAGATACTGGTCGGGGGTCATGATAACCGTGTCCGACTCCATCGCGTTGACGATCTGGAGCGCGTTGGACGAGGTGCAGCAGATGTCGGAGGCGGCTTTAACCTCGGCGGTGGTGTTCACATAGGAGACAACGGGCGCACCAGGGTATTTGGCGCGCATTTCCTCGATCCCTGCGGCGGTGATGCTTTCGGCAAGTGAACAGCCAGCGGCAACGTCAGGGATCAGGACCGTTTTCTGTGGGTTTAGGATCTTGGAGGTTTCGGCCATAAAATGGACGCCGCCCTGAACGATGACCTGTTCCTGAACTTCGGTCGCTTTGATCGCGAGCTGGAGGCTGTCACCGACGAAATCGGCAACGCCGTGGTAGATGTCAGGCGTCATGTAGTTGTGCGCGAGGATCACCGCGTTACGCTCTTTCTTGAGCTTGTTGATCGCAGCGACATAGGGCGCTGCCATGGCCCAATCGGCGGGAGAGACCACGCGGTCCATTCGTGCGTAAATGTCGGCCATGGAAGCAGCCAGCTCAGGATTAGGAGCAAGGTCATAATGCTCGGCAAGGCCAGCGCGCATGGAAATAAGATCAAACATGGCAAATCCCCCAAAAGAAATGTCACGTGGTGTTTACACTCTGAGGCGCTGCGTTCCAGTACGAATTAGGGAAAGCGCAAAGAATCGCGCCGAATTCTTGAGCAAATCGGCGCGGTGAGGAAATATTGTGCGCTTATAGTGAGCGGATTAGAGCGCGGCGATGATCTCGGCGCCAAGTCCTGCGATTGCGCGGCCTGTTGCGCTTGCAATTGCGGCAGAGCCTTCGCCGTTTAGAGGCACTTGGATATCAAAGCTGCGCATGCGGTCGGAAATTACGCCGTCAGGGGATGAAAGCGCGAATTGGCCTGAGAGCTGGAAGTTGCCGTTGGCGCGCGCGAGCATCTTGTCGACGCGGACGGTGAGTTCAGCCTGAGGCCAAGTTTCAAGCGGCCAAGGTTCCGCTGCAACGCGGGCGGTTGTGGCGCGGGAAAGGTGCGAGACGAGAGACGACGTGAATGCGCGAGTCGGATCATCGGCCCAAAGGGTGTCTGTCACTGTGCGGATCGAGCCGTCTTCGGATTCGTAGGCGATCTCGGAGGCCTCTGCATAGGCGGGCAGAGTGGTGTCTTTGACCTCGATCGAGCTTACGGCGATGCGGACAGCTTTGACCGGCGCGGGCGGCTCCACGAGATAGAGCGCAGGATCAGAGCCACAGCCAGCAAGTGCGAGGCCAGAGAGAAGAAAAATGCGGCGTTTCATGATCTTATCTCCCGAGGAGCAGCGACGAGGGATCGCGTTCGAGTTGACGTGACAGAGCTTCGACAGCACGAGCGGCGTCGCTCACATCACGCAGGGCTTTGATGGTTTCATCGCTGAAGTCCGACCGGTTGCCATAGCTGGCAATGACCCGTTCCGCAGTGGCGAGAACACCTTTGAGCTGTTCGCTGAGGCGGGGTAGATCGGCCATGGTCACACGGAAGTCTTCGGCCGCGACGTCGATGGATTCCGCAGCCGCTTGAGCAGAGTTCAAAGCGGCATTGAGGTTGTCCACTGCGCCACCGCCGCGAAGCTCGGCCACGGCGAGGCGGACTTCGTCGAGCGCATCGGTGAGCGACTTGGGCAGGGCGCGTGCGCCGTCGGTATTGATCACCGCATCAGCCGAAGCAAGGAAAGTGGTCGCTTGGGTAATCAGCGCCTCTGCCTCCAGGCTGTTGGCCTTGGCGGTGAGGGTGCGCAGTTCCTCGATCAGAGCGGGGACGTTTTCGGAGGCGGTCGAAAGGTTGTTCGCCGTGGTTTCCGCCGCGTTCAGAGCACGGGTTAGTGTGCCCGACACATCGGCGGTGCGTAGCTCTTCGGTGATTGTGCGAAGATCCGAGATGGTGGCGCGCAGATCGGTAGGAATCGCTTGAAGATCAGGGCTGTTGATCCATGCGCTGGTGTCTTCGAGCAAAGTCCGGGTGGCGGGGGCCACAGTCCGAAGATCGGGATCGGCGGCTAGGTCCTCGATGCTGGCCATGGTCTTGATCGCTTGATCAAGCAGCTCTTCGATCGGAAGAGAGTTAATGCGTTCGATCATGCCTTCGGCGGTAGCAGTAAAGTCGGGGATATTCGAGCGTACCGAAGGTAGTAGTGGCTCGTCATCGCCGCGAATAATGAGAGATGCAGGCGCAACATCTTCGAGCATAGAAAGCTCGACGATGAGCGATGAGCTAAAGATACCTGAGGTCGCAAGTCGAGCGCGCATCCCGTTTTCCACCGAAACGCGCAGGAATTCGATCGTTTCCTCGGTGCTTGCATCATTCGGAAGGCCAAGTCGCAACGGATCAAGGTTGAGCGAAGCAAGAAGCGTGATCGCCTGATCTGGGTTTTCGTCGTTCACTTGGGCACGGATTTCCGAGACTTCACCGACCTCGATGCCGCCAAACTGAACCGGTGCACCCGGTGTGAGGCCGCTAACCGACTCGCCAAATGCGACTGAAACAGCAACGCCGTTTTGGACGCGGCCGACAAAGATTGAACGGCGCGCTTCGGCCTCTTCGTTGTAGATGTCAAAGACAGCGCTGGTGCTGATCGAACCGCCGTTTTCGAAAATCGAGTCAAAGGCGATACCGCCTGAAAGGATTGTCGCGATACTCTCTACATTCAGTGCAAGGCCGCCCGTGCCGAAGGAGACCGAGAAACCTGAGGTGTCCCAGAAACGGGTAGCGGAATTCAGGAGTTTGTCGTGCGGGGCGTCGATGTAAGCGTCGATTAAGATCGCATCCCCCGCGCTGGTGAGGCGGGGCGTGCCAAGACGGCCTACTTCTAGGCCGCGATAAAAGATCGGAGCGCCTGCGCTTACGACTTGGCCGTCAGTGGCGCGAAGGGTAATCCGTGTGCCTTTGTAATTTGGGAGCACGGATGGCGCTTCATTTGCGCCTTGGAAAGTGGTTTTCGCCACGCCTGCTTGATCGTCCCAAGCACCTTGGATGTAGACGCCTGACAGAACGGTCGAGAGACCGGAAATGCCACGCGCGCTCACCTCGGGTTCCACGACCCAGAAGGTTGCGTCTTCATCCAGATAGGGAACGACGGCTTTGCTCACCCGTGCATAGACGATCACGTTTGTTAGATCGTCGGTAAAGTCGACGCGCTCGACCTCTCCGATTGTCACGTCACGATATTTGATCAAGGTCTCGCCGGCGGTGACGCCTGAGGCTTCTTCGAAAAGGATTTCGATCAACACACCGCGGTCGCTGAAACTTTGCCACGCAAGGCCGAGAGCCAGAACGAGTGAAAGCAACGGCACAGCCCAAAGCGGCGACAGGTTGCGCCAAACGCTTCGCTTGACCGGCTGGATATCCATTTCAGAAGGAAGTTGATCAGACACTAGGCGTCTCTTTCATGTGCGTCCCAGATTGTTCTGGGGTCAAAGCTTTGGGCCGAGATCATCGTACAGACAACCGAAACCGTAAACGAAAAGGCCGCGATGCCTGGCGACACAGTGACAATAAAGTCCATCTGGAGCAACGCCGTCAGGATCGCAACGACAAATACGTCGATCATTGACCAACGTCCGATAAATTCGACGACTTCATACATGTGAAGTCGGCCAATGTCGCGTGTTTGGACGCCTTTTTTAACAGACCAAGCGAGATATGCGATAGCAACGAATTTGCCAATTGGGATGATGATGGAGGCGAAAAAGACCACAAATGCGACCCAAAGGTCTCCGTGCTGTGCAAGGTCGATCACGCCACCCATGATCGAGCTTTCGTGTGGGCGGCCAAACTGAATCATGCGAAGCATCGGGTAGATGTTCGCGGGAATGTAGGCGATGAGACCCGCCAGCCACCACGCCCAGACCTTCTGTAGCGCAAGGGTATCACGGCTTTGAAGCGTTGATCCGCAGCGGACACAGGAAGTCACGTCTTGTTCGTGGACGCGACCGCAACGGGTGCATCCCACAAGACCCGCTTCGCGGGCGGTTAGGACCGGCGTCGGTTTTCCAGCGTTTTCCATACAGTCAGCTTACACATAAAGGTGTCTTTGAGGACGGTGACGACGACAAGGCCGCAAAAAGCCCAGAAAGCGGGCCCGATGAGCACAGTTGCGAGACCCGTGACTTTGACCAAAGCGACGCCGACGCCAACGATAAAAATCTCGGCCATGGACCATGGTGAGAGGCGCTCGGCGAGGCGAAAGGCCTCAGGTGCGAATTGAGCGGGGTGGTGACCAAGTGACATGGGCGCGAAGACATACATCAGCGCCACAAATCGGATCAGAGGAACGACGATGATGAGTGCGCCCAATAGAAACGCGATGGGCATCATATAGCCGTCTGAAAACGCCAAGACTGCGTCGAAGACCGAGGATCGTGTGATGCGTCCGCCCGCTTGGAGTTCGAGAAACGGAAAGAAAATGCCTGCGCACATGAGAATAAAGGCCGTAGCCGCCAGCATCAGGATTTGCGTCATCGCGCTTTTGCGCGGGCGAAGTAGCACATGGCCGCAGCGCACACATTTCGCAGTCATGCCAACGGGAACGCTGGATTCTTTATGGAGCGCGTCACAGGTTGGGCATGCGATGAGCCCGTCTGGGGAAATCCGGTCCCTGTGGTCGTGAATGGGGTTCATAAGCGATTTGATCCGATAGCTTAAGATCATTGTAGTCTTGGGAGCGATGGACGCAAGGCGACTGGGTCGAATACGCGGCGTCTTTGCGCCTAGTCCGTTTCAGTTTGGGGCCCGAGCCGGAGGCGCATCGAGCTTCGTAGTTTGGTCGAAATGTAATCCACTAAGAGTGTGAGCAGTGCAGAGACCAGTAAAAGCACCACGACGCGGTCGAGCCGCAGCTCTTGCACGTTCTTTTCGATAAAGAAACCTAGTGTTCCAAGACCAAGAAGGCCCATGATGGCGGAATCGCGGATAATTATCTCCCAACGATAAAGGCAAAGCGCCCAGATTGTGCCGCTCTGACGGGGGAGGAGTTCATAACCCCAAAGCGAGAGACCCCTTGGTGCATCGGGGCGCAGTGGAAGGGCGCGACTTTGTTGACCCAAAAGATGGGCGATGATGGCTCCGTTATGCAGCCCAAGTGCAAGGATCGCAGGGAGCAGCGATGGCCCGAGGATTTGCAGAAACACAAAGGCCAACATGTAATCGGGGATCGAGCGGAGAACGACAAAGCCGCCATGTGCCAGCTTTGCGCCGATTGTTCCCGCAACGCGAGGGACAAGATAGGGAAACCCAATGACGGCGATCATGGCAGCAAGGGCCAAGGCGACCTGCGCGAGGATCACTGTTGTGACAGTGCCGGGGAGCGCTTGGGTGCTGAGTATTTTGGCAAGCCAAGGGAGCATCTCGCCCCCGTTTCTAAGAGGCGCGGGAACGATGTCTTGGGTGAGGAACCTAATCAGCGCCCCATCACCCATCGGTGGGAATTTCTGAACGGCAAGGAGCCAGATTGCACCGATGAGATAGAGCGGTGCGAGGCTCCAACGCATCCAGAAACGCACCGGAAGGATCAGCGCGAAAAAGAGGTAAAGGACGGCGGCGGCTTGTGAATAGTGCGCCTGACGGAAAAAGGTTTCGAGCAAGTAGCCTAGCGTTGGGAGGCCAATAAAGCCGAGGACTGCCGATGAGCGCAGGCCGCATTCGATGCGATAAAGCGTGTAGCCTTTGATCTGGTCCCATGCGAGCGGGAGCTTTGCATAAAGGATCAGCGATGTCGGTTGCGTTGCGCGCGGGAGGGCGCTTGCCGCGTTATGGGAGGTTTCGCTGAGCAGGTCCGAAAAGACGCGTGCAAAGATGCCAGAATACGGAATGCCAATGGCAAGAAGTCCCGTGAGCGGGCTAAGTCCAGTGACCTGCATAAGAAGGAGCGCCCAGAACAGTTCGTGGATCGAACGAACTGCGATGCATAGCCCGCGAATGGCTGGATTGGCGTAAAAGGGGGCGAGCACCAAGCCAACTATGGCGGCAAAAAGAACGCCGACCAGCGCAAAGGCCACCGTCAGTGCTGCGCCGAGGAGAAGGCCGTCAGTTGTAAAATCTGGCGTGATCAACCCGTGCCCCAAGGCGACGAGCGTGTTCCACGGATCGGGCCGATTGCTGCTCAGGTCGGAAAAGCCGAGCGCAATCAAACTGAGGACCGTAAACCCCCAGAGGCCATATTTGCGCGCGGAGGCAGCGGTCATGCGTAAAGCTCTTGGACCTGTTTGTCGGTAAGGTCCGTCGCTGCGAGGTCGAAGGCGACCTTGCCGCCACGAAGCCCGATGACACGGGTTGCATGGGCGCGGGCGAGATCGACGTTATGGAGCGCCATGATCGATGTCGAAAAGCTCTGATGGAGGTGCTCGATCAGGCGGTGTCCTTGGGTGACGTCAACGGCCGAAACGGGTTCGTCTGCAAATACGATTTCGCCGCCGCGATAGAGTGCGCGGGCAATGGCGACGCGCTGGCGTTGACCGCCAGACAGAGTCTCGGCTGATTTGCGTTGCATATCGTTTAGCCCAACCGATGCGAGGATAGCGCCGATCTCGGCACGGTCGCTTGCGCGGGGATAAATCAGGGTGCCAAGATTGCGGAGCGTGCCGTAATCATCAAGGCGGCCCATATAGACGTTGTGGAAAACCGACAGCTGCGGGACGAGGCCGAGATCTTGGGGGACGAGGGCTGCGCGGTGGGTCGTTGTTTCGATCCGTTCGCGAAGCGCACCAAGAAGGGTGCTTTTGCCCGTGCCGGACCGCCCCAAAAGAGCGATCCGTTCGCCTGTATTAACGTCAAGCGTGACATCCCGAAGGACGGGGGCGTCTCCCCAGCCGAGCGTCTCGTTGCTCAGCTTTGTCATCACGCTTGGTGCGCTCATTCGAGAATATCAAGCTCGCGCGCGGTCTCTTCGATCGGCGCATAAAGCTCGTTCGTGGCCTCGATAAAGGCCGAGCGTGGGAAGGACGCGAGAAGATCCGCGTCGGTCATGCCGATAAGCACGGCTTGGACCTTGTCAGCGAAACCTTCGCCAAAGGTGGCGTCAACGTCACCGCGAATGGTCCAGTTGTAGTCAGGATAGGGCGGTGTTTTCCACAAGAGCGTGGTGTTTTCCGCATCAACTGTGCCGAGTGCGCTGTCATAAACGGTGAAGTTCAAAGCGCCGACCTGATAGGCACCCGATGACACAAGACGGAGCGTCTGACCGTGATCGCCCGAGAAACCAACTTCGGAGAAGAACTCTTCTGGGGCCATGCCCGTGTGCTGACGAATGTAGAACTCGGGCATAAGGCGGCCCGAGGTCGAGGTTTGCGCACCAAAGGTAAAGCTCATGCCTTGGGCGCCAGCGGGGAAATCCTCGCTCGGCTCAAGTCCGGTTTCTGTGTTGGCGATGAAATAGGTGACAAAGGTCTCATCCTCGGCCCCTTGGGCAATCGCGCGTGCACCTTCGACGGCGAGACGGGCTTGAACGCCCGACAGTCCGCCAAACCAACCAAGCTGAATCTGGTTGTTGCGGAAAGCGGTGACCGAAGCGGCATAGCTTTTGACCGGAACATATTCGACGGGAACGCCAAGCTGCGCTTCGAGGTAATTGGCAACTTTGCCGAAACGCTCGACAAGCTTGGTTTCGTCATCGTCGGGAATCGCAGAGAAATAGAGGGTGTCTTGTGCCGAGGCGATACCGCCGGTCAGAGCAAGGATAAGGGCAAGGTTTAAGCTACGCATTTGATGAACCATTTTAGCGATTGGAATGCATCGCCAATAAGCGCAAACTTGGGGAACTGGAACCCCAACACAGAAAAGGGGCCGATTGGCCCCCTTGGATTTTCCAGCTTTTAAGCGAGCGCCTTACTTGGCGTCTGCAGCTTGGCGCGCGATAGAGACTATATCTGTTCGCGAAATGCCAATGTCAGCAAGCTCACGATTGGAGAGTGAGTTGAGCTCGTTATAGGCAACGCGGTATGCAGCGCGGCGTGCCATAAAGTTGGAAACCGTTTCACGAAGGCTAGAAGCGCCAAAGCCAGATGCGGGAAGTGCGATTTGAAGTGCCATGTGATATTTCCTTTCGAATGTGGCCCCGTATTGGGCCCGTCTGATAGGATGAATATCGGCACTAACAGCTCTTCTGAGTAGTCCGAGTCTTTTCAATGCTGCAATGCAGAAAATGAATAGCTCAGGTGAGTTGCCCTTCGATCAGCGCAAGGATCGCGCGGTCATCCGGTTTGGTTCCAGACCGATAGGTCTCAATCACCGTCCCGTCCTTGCCGATGAGCACTTTGTTAAAGTTCCAGCGCGGCTGATAGTTATAATCCGCCCTGAGCCAGCGATAGAGCGGGTGCGCATCGCCGCCGGTGACCTTGATGATATCCGTCATCGGAAGGGTGAGGCCGTAGTTCACATCGCAGAACTCTTTGACGGCTGCCGCATCGTCGAGCTCTTGCCTGAAATCGTCGGACGGCGTGGCCATTACGATCAAGCCGCGCGGACCATATGTCTCGTGCAGTTTCTGAAGCGCCGAATACTGCGGTGTGTATCCACATTGCGATGCCGTATTCACGAGCAGCACAGGATGCCCCGCCCAATCACGTGTGAGGTGCTCTCCGCCGTCGATATTCGGCAAAGCAACATCGGGAACCTTTGATCCGGCGGCAAAACTTGGGGCGGCTAGACTAGCCAAAGCGAATGCAACCGCTGAACGACGAGTGATTTTCATTAGGGCCTCCTGAGCGTCTAAAGGTGAGTTTAGTGCGGATTCCCGCAAGTCAAATTCACGTCGCCGAGAGCGAGCTATATAATATAGTATAAGGGGTCCCTCACGGCCTACGTAAAGTTGGGTATCTGTGGGTGCATCGCCAGAGATAAATCGCGAAATCTAGGGGCTGAATTGGGTATTTTACCGTCTAACCCATTGAATTTATTTATATGTAAAAGTTTTTTGACGAAATTTGCATTTTTTCTCCAGAATCGACTTGCGACTCCGTGTTGGTGGCCGTAGAAGCCCCTTCACCGGCGGCGCTGATGCG
>CAYWUN010000017.1:5229-37454 GCA_964461315.1 uncultured Aestuarium sp. | reverse complement strand
GGTACAGGCCATAGGCGATTTTGGGGTTATAGGCGACGGCCTTGTTCGACGGGATCGTCCAAGGTGTCGTGGTCCAGATCACCACGCGGGCATTGGCAATTGCCTCAGGCGCTGTGCGGAATTTAAACGGCACCCAAATCGTGTGGGATTTGTGATCGTGATATTCGATCTCGGCTTCGGCCAATGCGGTTTTTTCGACAGGTGACCACATGACGGGCTTGGACCCTTGGTAAAGGGTACCTGTCATGAGGAATTTCATGAATTCTTCGGCGATCACGCGTTCGGCGTGGAAATTCATCGTCAGATAGGGATCGGCCCAGTTGCCGGTGATGCCCAGACGCTTGAACTCCTCGCGCTGGATGTCGATCCAGCCCTCGGCGAACTTGCGGCATTCCTGACGGAAATCAACGACGGGAACCTCGTCCTTGTTCTTGCCCTCGGCGCGGTATTTTTCCTCGATCTTCCATTCGATCGGCAGACCGTGGCAGTCCCAGCCCGGAACGTAGCGGGCATCCTTGCCCAGCATTTGCTGCGAGCGGACGATGAAGTCCTTAAGGATCTTGTTCAGCGCGTGGCCGATGTGCAGATGGCCGTTCGCATAGGGAGGGCCGTCGTGCAGGATGAACGGCTCGCGGCCCTGCTTTTCACGCAGGCGGTCGTAGATGCCGATCTCGTTCCAGCGGGCAAGCCATTCTGGCTCACGCTGCGGAAGACCCGCACGCATCGGAAATTCGGTTTCAGGAAGGTTCAGTGTGTCTTTGTAGTCAAGCGTATCGGCGCACATAAGGGGCGTCCTTTTGGCAGATCATCATTATATCGGGAATATCAGTGCGAGGTCTCAAACACCTTTGCCCGGCGTCTCTGGTCGTCAGAGCGCCGGGGATATAATTCGAATGATGATCAGGTTCGGTTCCATCATGCGCAGGCTTATAGGACGCAGGCGCGGCAGGGTAAAGTGGGGCGTTTTACCTGCGTCAGCTTGGCAACTTGCAGCTGCAATGCAGTCGAATGACACTAGCCAATATAGGAGAACGCACATGACCGGAATCTCACCACGATTTCCGATCTCCAACGAAGAGATCACCCGCGTTGTTCACGAGTTTTATGCAGTTGTTCGCACACATCCTGGGCTTGGCCCAATTTTCAATCGGCATGTGACCGATTGGGACGCACACGAAGCCAAAATTATCGATTTCTGGCGAAATGCGATCATGTTCGAACGCAACTACACGGGCAATCCGATGAAGGCCCATATAGAAGCGCGCGACGTAAGAGCTCAGCACTTCGACGTGTGGCTAGGACTGTTCGATTCTGTGCTGCGCCGAGAACTCACACCAATGACCGCTAGCGCATGGTCCCTTCTTGCACATCGCATCGGACGCGGCCTTCGGCTTGGTGTCGAAGAAGCGAGCCGTCCGGTAGACACTCCGCCTACCTTTTAACCTGGTTTGCTAAAAAGTCCCGTCAGAGCGCGCCCAACAAGGTCGTGGACTTGAGGCTTCTTACCGACCACGAATGGAAGCGGCCGGCAGACTTCAATGGCTGCGACACCCACACGGGCGGTCAAGGCACCGTTGATCACCCCTTCACCAAAGCGGCGCGAAACCTTTGAAAGAACGCCGCCCCCCGCGATTGATCCGATGAGGTCGTCTCCAACAGCGACTGCACCCGTCGCAACAAGATGCGCGAAAACAGTCTTGGCCAATCGCCAATTTCCAAGTGTTCCTGACCGCCCGCCATAGATCTCGGCAATGCGTCGGATCATACGCAAGTTTGCGGTCAGAGCGGTCACCACATCTGCCAAGGCCAGAGGGACCACCGCAGTGACCGTCGCGACCTGCCTTGCCGCAGCGCGCACCGCCGCTGATGCTTCGTCGTCTAAACGGCGCAGGATTTCTGATTCTGCCACGCCTAACAAACCGTCGGCATCGAAAACGTCGCCTTCACTTTGTTTAGCCTTGGCTAAACCAGCGGCCAATTCGGGACGGCCCGAATACAAAGAGGTGATTTCACGCAAAACCCCTCGTGCCAACTTGATGTCATTGGTGGCCCCAGCGTTTGCCGCACGCTTCGCAATATCGTCCAGTTTCTTGAGGCGGCGGAAAGAAGCAACTTCGCGCAACCCGATAATCAATAGCACTAAGACAAAACCGGCAAAAAGAACGGTCACAATCACGCCAAGAACAGGATTGCGCGCCAAGAGGCCGGTTACATAATCCCACGCCGCAAGCGATACGATGAACCCCGTAAGCGAAACGAGCAGTCCCCAGAACCAATGCGAGAGAGAAGAGCCACGCCTCGCCATCACAGCGCTCACCGTCGTCATCGCGATAGGCTGCGCATAGCTGAGCTCATCAATGATTTGAGGGGCATCGGCAGGGCTTTGATCATGGTCGTCATCAAGATCGATATGAAGCGGACCTGTTTTCTGGTTCATAGCCTGTCTCCGATTAAATATTGCGCAGCGCGATCCAAACGAATGTGCGGCGGACCCTCACCAGGGCGCAACGTGAGTGGCGCAGGAGCAAATTCCATGACTTTGTAGCCGCCGCTCGCCCATTCGGTCGCCCCTGCCCGAGCAGGCGCAAGGAGATGCGACGGATCAATAGGCAACGCGCCTGGATAGGAGGCAGAATTTGCACCGGTGTCTGACCTGCGCCCCTTTACGACATCCACCTGCTGCCCCCCGTGCTCGACAGTGTCTTCTGTCGTGGTCCGCAAAGCGGCAATTGACATCGCACTTGTGGCGGCGCCTGCAAAGTCCGCTCGATCCTTCGCATCGCGGAGGAGCGCTTCGGTCAACGCAGTCAACGCCCCATGCTGGGTGTGATGGAGATGGTCCGCCTTTGTCGCGGCGAAAAGCAACTTCTCCACCTTGTGACCCGTCAGAATACGGCTCAGAAAATTGTTCCGACCAGGTCTGAAAGCGGTCAGAATATCCGCCATCGTCTGGCGCAAATCATCAAAAGCCTGCGGCCCATCGCTCAAAGCACCGAGCACATCGACAAGGACGACCTGCCGATCGATCCGCGCGAAATGCTCACGATAAAAGGGCTTAACAACGTTGCGTTTATAGCTCTCATAGCGACGCTCGAACTCTTGATAGAGCGAGCCCTTTGCAACGTGACTAGGCTTATCAAGCGGCGCAAATGTCAGCACGGGCGAGCCCTCAAGATCGCCGGGCAACAAAATCCGGCCCGGCGTCAGATCCGAAAACCCATCCATCCGCGCGGCGTCTAGGTAATCGCGATACCCAAGCGCCAAAGACCGTGCCCGCTCTTCATCGAGGGGTGCATCATCTTGGATATTGGCAACAAGCGCCGCATAATCGCTCCCTGCGCGACGCTTGCGCAAACGGCCCAGCGCCTCGGACGACCATTCAGCAAAGCTCTTATCCAAAAGCGCGAGATCGAGCAGCCATTCACCGGGGTAATCCACAATATCGATATGGACGGTGCGCGGCCCTGAGAGCCCCGCCAAAAGACCGTTTTGCGCAACTTTAAGTGATAGGCGAAGCTCACTCACACGGCGCGTTCCTTCAGGCCAGCGCGGCTTGTCCGAAGTAATCGCCGCAAGATGGTCTTCAAAGGGGAACCGCGGGATCGTGTCATCGGGTTGCGGCTGAAGATAGGCTGACAGAATCCGCCCCTCGCTCGCTGCCAAAAGCTGAGGCATTCGCCCGCGATCTAGCAGATTTGCGACCAATGCCGTGATGAACACAGTCTTCCCTGCGCGCGAAAGTCCCGTCACACCAATACGGATAACCGGATCGGAAAACGGCGAAACCAGAGTTTCCCCGACCGCTTCAATTCCACGTCCAAGTTCACGAGCAATATCATCAATCCGCAAGGCAGTCCCTTTCTCGCTTTGCGAACCATAGATAGGCACTCAGACCCGCGCTGTGTAGGGATTGATTTTTAAAGGGTTTGGACCTAATCGCCGCATATGCCTCGTTATGCACTTCAAGTCGAATATCATGGTGCTCCCTTTGCTGGCTGGCAAAGGCAGGCCGATCAGCCTTCGGTTCAAGGCGCAATTGAGCACGCCCTTTCGAAACTTGAGCCGCGCGCGCACACCATCGCAGCAGCTGGACGCACGGACGCAGGGGTGCATGCCACCCATCAGGTCGCGCACTGCGACATGGAACAAGACTGGGACCCTTTCCGGCTTTCCGAAGCGCTTAACTTTCATCTCAAGCCTAACCCAGTGGCGATTGTTCGCGCTGCCCGAGTGGCAGACGACTGGCATGCTCGTTTTTCTGCGGTTGAGCGCCGCTATACCTTTCGTCTGGTTTGTCGCCGCGCTCCGCTCACCCATGAATCGGGCCTAGTGTGGCAGGTAAAACACCCGCTCGACGCCTCGATGATGCAGGCAGGAGCGGACCGCCTCCTTGGCCGACACGATTTCACAACATTTCGTTCGTCGATTTGTCAGGCGGACAGCCCGATACGCACACTTGATGAACTTCGTGTTGAGGCAATCTCGCGCCCAGACGGTCAAGAATTCCGCTTTCATGTGCGTGCACGCTCGTTCCTTCATAACCAAGTACGGAGCTTTGTCGGCACCCTCGAACGTGTCGGCTCTGGCGCATGGACCCCTGATGACGTGAGTGACGCGCTAGAGGCCAAAGACCGCGCGGCTTGTGGCCCAGTTTGCCCCCCAGAAGGTCTCTATCTTTCTGGCGTCGGATACCCCGACGATCCCTTCACCACGCCTTAGGCAAAGCGCCGCCCAAATCCCAAGGCGGATTCACTTCCCGATTGTTTTCGGATAAACGGAACCTAAGATAACTGACGGGCGTTGACCCATCGGAAACGACGGAGCGTGCCTTGGGCAAACTAAACCGAACCTTGACCACCGCAGCCCTTCTCGCGGTGATGACGTCTGCAACTGCGCAAGAGGTCCAGCTTCGCCTGTCCGACGAATTCTCCGACCTTCGCTCCGCCATTGAAAGCGCTTCGCTCACAATGTCGCTTGTGACCGAAACCACAGTAATCCCCCAAGATTACATCGCCGCAGCACGCGCCGACTACCGCCGCATCCTTACTGCGCTTTACGCCACTGGCTATTACGGAGCGAACGTTTCCATAAAGATCAATGGTGCCGAGGCCTCGGGAATTTCCCCGCTTGAGCGCGTAAATGCTATCAATACCATTGAGATCAGCGTCAACCCAGGCCCGATTTTTCGCTTCGATACAGCAACCGTTACCCCACTCGCCGAAGGCACCGTATTGCCTGCTGGATTTACAAATGGTGAAGTTGCGCAAAGTGGCCTGATCAAAGAAGCCGCAAGAGCGGCCGTAGATGGGTGGCGCAATGATGGATTTGCCAAAGCAAACATCAGCGCCCAGAATATTCGCGCAAACCACAACGCTCAGACGCTCGACGCTGTGCTTTCGGTCGGGACAGGCGCACAGCTGTCCTTTGGCCCCGTCGAAGTTGAAGGCAACAATGGAATCCGCGCCGAACGTATTCGAGACATCGCCGGTATCCCCGAGGGCCAGACATTCTCGCCCAAAGCCATAGAGGACGCTGCCAATCGCCTGCGTCGTAGTGGGGCCTTTAGCTCTGTCGCAATTACCGAAGCTGAAAACGTTGGCCCAAACGATACGCTTGGGACAATCATTCAAGTTGACGAAGCGACGCCCCGCCGTTTTGGCCTTGGTGCCGAAGTCTCTTCGACAGACGGTTTGGTGCTCAACGGCTATTGGCTCCATCGCAACTTCCTAGGCGGGGCCGAAAGCTTCCGCGTTGAAGGCGAGATTTCGGGCATCAGCACACAAGGTGGCTCTACGCTCGACTACACTCTCAGCTACGAGTTCTTACGGCCTCAGACCGGACCTTTCCGCACCGACTTTTATTCGAACGGCGCGATCGAAGTACTAAACGACCCCGGCTATTTCCTAAAGCAGGTGCGTGTCGAAGCGGGCTTTAGCAGGCGCTTTGACAATAACCTCACACTCTCGGGAGGTGTTGGCGCGTCTTCTGCTGAGGTGCGCGATGATCTTGGAACCCGCCGCTATTCGGTTCTCAACGCTCCCTTTAGCCTTGAATGGGATTTGCGCGACAAACCTCTGGATGCCAGCTCTGGCTATTATCTGAAGTCATCGGCCATGCCCTTCTTTGGCATCGGTGCTGTAGACAGCGGCATCCGCACGCAGGTTGATGCGCGCGCGTACAAGAGCTTTGGCGAAAACGACCGCCTCACATTTGCAGCGCGCGGCCAGCTTGGCTCGATCGCAGGGTCGACAGCACAGCGCACGCCCGCTGATTATCTCTTTTACTCAGGAGGAAGCGATACCGTGCGCGGCCAAAGCTATCAGTCTCTGGGCACCACGCTCTCCAACAACGTCAAAATCGGCGGCATGTCTCTCGCCGCTGCGTCGCTCGAAGCACGCTATGATGTTACGGACAAAATCGGGGCCGTTGGCTTTTTTGATATTGGTTATGTCGGCGCGGACGCTCTCCCGCTGCGCAACGGCAACTGGCACTCTGGTACGGGCCTTGGTCTAAGATATGACACGGGCATTGGACCGATCCGTCTCGATGTTGCGACCCCTGCAAACGGTGGACGTTTTGCCAAAGCGCTAAGCGTCTATGTCGGGATTGGGCAGTCTTTCTGATGCGCTACCTTACTCTTTGCTCAATCGCACTTATCGCAACGCCAATCCTCGCACAGGACACAGCACAGGAAGAGGCGGACAAGGGCTATCTCACGACCCTGATCGAAAACTCGCTCTCTAGCGCGGGCCGGCAAGTTCTCGTCTCTGGCTTCCAAGGCGCACTAAGTTCCAAAGCCACAGTCGAGCGGCTGACCATCGCAGACGCCGAAGGGATTTGGCTCGACGCGCGAGGCCTGACTCTTGACTGGAACCGTGCGGCGATCCTCCGCGGCGCGATCAGCATCGAAGAGCTATCGGCAAGCGAACTCATCATTCACCGCAAGCCAGTTGCGGGCGAAAGCCTACCATCACCCGAAGCCACTCCCTTCTCACTTCCCGAGCTTCCCGTTTCTGTCGATCTCGGCACACTTCAGATCGGACGCGTCACCCTTGGCGAGACGCTTCTCGGCGAAGAGATTGCGCTTACGTTGAATGGAACCGCCGCACTCGCAGATGGCGAAGGAAATGCCTCCCTCAATGCCGCGCGCCTTGATGGTGCGGAGGGCACGCTCAGCTTAACTGGCAGCTTCATCAACGAGACCCGTTTTCTGAACCTCGACCTCCTTCTCGCAGAAGGCAACGCTGGCATCGCCGCGCGCCTTCTGGACCTGCCTGATCAGCCAAGCGTAGATCTTTCGCTGAAAGGTTCGGGGCCGCTCACCGATTTCAGTGCGGAACTGACCCTCGCCACGGACGACATCCAACGCCTTGCAGGGTCTTTCGAACTCGGTGCGGTGCCAACGGAAATCGAAGGCAGCTTTGATCGCACCTATTCGCTAGACCTCGGCGGCGATGTCACCAGTCTATTTTTACCGCAGTATCGCGACTTCTTCGGCCCTGATGTGGCACTCCAAGCCAGCGGCACGCAGTTTGCCAAAGGCGGCCTTGTTCTCGACACGCTGGACCTTAGGGGCCAGAGCGTCGCCCTCAAAGGTTCCGCCGCGATTGATGCCGAGGGTTGGCCTGAACGTTTTGACCTGACTGGTCAGATTGGCGCACCGGACCAAAATGCCGTTGTGCTCCCACTTTCGGGACCGCAAACAACCCTTGGGTCTGCCGACCTTACGATCACCTATGATGCGGCAACCGGCGATGTTTGGACCGCAAACCTAAACGCAACCGATTTCGAGCGGCCGGGCCTTGGCATTCCCACCTTAAATCTGAGCGGTGGCGGCATCATCCAGCGCGGCGATCTAAACGGCCTTGGTCAAGTCACCGCAAATCTCGACTATGCGGCGCAGGGCATTTCGCTTGATGACGTCGGTATTGCAGATGCACTCGGCGACACAATCGCTGGCCGATTAGCTCTGACCTACGCCGAAGGCACGCCAATCCGCATCAATGAACTTACCCTCAAAGGTGCAGGTCTAAATGTGGAAGGCACCGCCTCTGTCGAAAAACAGGGCAAATTGGCGATCACTACCGACATATTGGTCGAGGCCGAGGCACTTGAACGGTTCAATACGCTAGTTGGCCGAAACCTTGGCGGACGTGCCTCTCTCAATGTTGCGGGCGAAATCTCGCCACTCTCGGGTGCTTTTGACATCTCGGCCAATGGCCGCACCCAAGACCTTGCAATCGGCATCAAGGAACTCGACAGCCTTACAACGGGTCAAGGCACGCTCGCCTTAGAAGCTGTTCGCGACGAGAACGGCACCCGTCTGCCCAAGCTGGAAATCCGCACCGAGGGCACAAACCTAGACGCAACCGCCACGATAACCTCCGAGGCAAGCTCCGCCGACCTCACACTCGCTATTTCTGACCTTGGCCGCATTCGTAATGGTCTTCTTGGGCCAGCAACATTGGTCGCTGACGCTTCCCTTAGCACCGAAAAAGCATTTAATGCGAACGCGGAGGTAACGCGTGGCAGTGACACGATGACACTGATAGCGACCAATGCTGATATGTCTTCAGACATGCCTTTCGACGTGATCGCCACCGCCGCGATTACCCAAGTGGCTGACTATGCCCGCGCCTTTGGTCAAAACCTGAATGGCGGTCTTTCGGCAAAAGCAACGGGTGACGTCGCGAGCGACTTCGGCACATTCGACATTGACCTAAGCGCCAGTGGTCAGAACCTCGCAGTCGGTGTAAGCGCCGCAGATACCCTGCTTCGCGGCGCATCTATCCTCAGCGCAAAAATCACCAAAGACGAAAGCGGTGCAATCAATGTGGCTAGCGCAGATTTCTCTGCCCCCAATGTCACCGCAGCGGCGTCTGCGACGCTCGCCGAAGGCACCTCGATAGCCGAATTCAATGCCCGCTTCCTCGATATCGCAGTCATCACGCCCGACATTTCGGGCGCGGCGACCCTGAGCGGTACCGCGCGCCAAAGCACCGATGGCGCTTGGCTCATCGACGTGGACGCCACTGGCCCGGGTGGCACCAATGCAAACGTGAATGGACGCGTCGGAACGACTGGTCGGCTCGATATTTCAGCGCGTGGGAACGCCGCCTTGGGCATTGCCAATAGCTTTATCGAACCGCGCCGTATCCAAGGCACTGCTGATTTTAACTTAAGGGTTGCTGGACCTGCCGCGCTCTCGTCGCTGAGCGGGTCTGTTTCGGCAAGCGGCGCGCGCCTGAGCGCTCCGACCTTGGGGCAATCGGTAAATGACATCTCGCTGGACATGACGCTTGGCGGCAATCAGGCCCGCCTAAACGTCACTGGAAACATCGAAAGCGGTGGTCAGGTCGCCGCCCGCGGCTCCATCGGATTTGGAACAGGCTTTCCCTCGGCGCTTACCGTTGATCTGAGCCAAGTCGTGCTTCGTGACCCCGAGCTATACCAAACCACCGTCAATGGCTCTGTCGCATTGAACGGCAATCTGACTGGTGGCGCACAGATCGCAGGGACACTCAACCTTGGAACTGCGGAAATCCGAGTTCCCTCTTCCTCTGTGAGCGCATTGGGCGACCTTCCCGAAGTTGCACACGTGAATGCGCCAAGTGATGTGCGCACCACTTTGGGTCGCGCAGGCCTTACCATTGCTGGAGTCGAAATCGGCGCGGCTGAATCGAACGGTCGTTCCCGTCCCTTTGGCCTCGATCTTACGATTAACGCACCTTCTCAGATCTTTGTCCGTGGTCGCGGTCTTGATGCCGAGCTCGGTGGTCGCCTCACGATAGGAGGCACCACAGCCAACGTCATTCCAGTCGGTCAATTCGAACTCGTCCGTGGACGCCTTAACATCTTGCAGCAGCGCTTCGACCTTGATGAAGGCGCAGTCTATATGCAGGGCGGTTTTGTTCCATTTATCCGCCTTGTCGCGACATCCAAGGCGCGCACAGGAACAACCGTTAAGATCATCGTCGAAGGCCCCGCGAATGAGCCCGAAGTTCGCTTCACGTCCTCGCCGGACCTGCCTCAGGATGAAATCCTCTCGCAGTTGATCTTTGGTCGCGACCTCGCCTCGATCACCCCGCTACAAGCGGTCCAGCTCGCAGCCGCGGTTGGCACGCTCGCCGGCAAAGGCGGCACGGGCGTTGTTGATGAACTACGCGCAGGCATTGGCCTTGATGATATAGATGTGACCTCGGACGAGAACGGCAACGCAGCCGTGCGCGCGGGCAAATATATATCGGACAATATCTATACTGACGTAACAGTAAGCAGTGATGGAACCACAACGATCGACCTGAACCTCGATCTCTCCAACAGCTTCACTGCAAGGGGAAGCGCCACGTCGGACGGGGAAACCAGCCTCGGTGTATTCTTTGAAAAAGACTACTAAAACGAAAAGGGCGGGTGTGATCCCGCCCTTTGTTTTTATGCCATCTGGACCACATCCCCGAAGGCATTGTCTTGGTGATATGGACAGGAAACACGATGTCCCCCAATCAACTCGATCTCCTCGGGCCTCGCGCTGGCACAGGCCTCGCGCGCAATAGGGCAACGCGTGCGGAACACACAGCCCGATGGTGGATTGAGCGGCGAAGGAAGCTCGCCTGAAATCACCGCACGCGGTCGCGACTTTTCAAGCACAGGATCGGGAACTGGTACTGACGAAATCAACCCGCGCGTATAGGGGTGGCGCGGGTTACTGGTCAGAACCTCGGCCCCCGCGACCTCCATCATTCGCCCCAAATACATCACTGCAATGCGGTCCGAGATGTGTTTTACCACACTCAGATCATGGGCGATGAAGATCATCGACAGTCCAAAGTCCTTTTGCAGCTCTTTCAGCAGATTCACCACCTGAGCCTGCACAGACACATCAAGCGCAGAGACAGGCTCGTCACAGATGAGCAGCTTTGGCTTGAGGATCAAAGCACGTGCAATCCCGATGCGCTGACACTGACCGCCCGAAAACTCGTGCGGATAACGGTTCACAAGGTTCGGCAAAAGCCCGACACGCTCCATCAAGTCTTGCACGCGTTTGCGCACCTCCGCCTTGGAAAGGTTTGGCTCATGCGTGATCAAAGGCTCGGCAATGATCTCGCCAATCGTCATGCGCGGGTTGAGCGCGGCCAGCGGATCTTGAAACACCATCTGAACATATCGCCGATGATGACGCCGCGCCTCTGGCGTCATGCGCAAAAGACTCTCACCCTCGAAAAGCACATCGCCCCCCGTAATCGGAGCGAGACCGCAAATAGCGCGGGCGATGGTGGATTTTCCGGAACCACTTTCGCCCACAACACCCAGACATTCTCCGGGCTTCACATCAAAGCTCATGCCCCCAACGGCATGAAGCGACTTATGTGGCGTCCATGGCCAAGCACCCGAAGGTTTAATGTCGAATGTCACCTGAAGATCGCGAACCGAAAGGATGGGATCAGACATGGCTTAACTCCTCAGTCGGAACGTGACAGGCGCGGCGATGTTCGCCCTCTGTAATTGCGGGTTTCATGGTCAAACACACATCCCGAACTTCGGCACAACGCGGCGAGAATGGGCACCCCGCTGGTAAACGCGACATATCAGGCGGCTCACCTGCAATCGCCAAAAGAGCCTCATCCTTGCGGTCGAACCGTGGAACGGCACGCAAAAGACCGCGCGTATAAGGATGGCTCGGACGGGCAAAAAGGGCCTCGGTCTCGGCCTCTTCCATCACCTGCCCGCCATAGAGAACCAGCGTGCGGTCACAGAACCCCGCCACAACCCCAAGGTCATGGGTAATGAGGATCACAGCCGTGCCGAACTCCTTACGGATATCGCCGAAAAGTTCCATAATCTGCGCCTGCACCGTCACATCCAAAGCCGTCGTCGGCTCGTCCGCGATAAGGAGTTTAGGGTGGCACAAAAGCGCCATGGCGATCATGATCCGCTGACGCATCCCACCCGAAAACTCGTGCGGATACATGGTGATCCGCGCCTTGGCGTCCGGAATTCGTACGGCGTCAAGCATCTTGGCCGCTTCATTCACAGCGTCCTTCTTGCTCATTCCTTTATGAAGCTGAAGCACCTCGGCCATCTGGTCCGAAATCCGCATATAGGGATTGAGCGACGTCATCGGGTCCTGAAAGATCATGGCCACTTCGTTGCTTCGAATGCGGTTCAGATCTTTGCGCGACATAGTGAGCAAATCCTTGCCCTCATAGAGCGCCTGCCCCGTCGCCTTGCCGTTCCGCGCTAGAAGTCCCATCGCGGCAAAAGCAGTCTGGCTTTTGCCCGACCCGCTCTCGCCGACAATGGCAAGTGTCTCACCCTTCGCGACTTCAAACGATACCCCATTGACGGCATTCACCGTGCCATCGCCGGTCTGAAATTCAACCCGAAGGTCTTTGATCTGCAAAAGGCTCATGGCTTAGCGGTCCTTGGGGTCGAGAGCATCACGCAGGCCATCGCCCACAAAGAAGAAGGCATAGAGCGTGATGAGGAAGAAAAAGAGCGGGAAACCGATCATCCAAGGGGTGCCAAATCCAAGCTGGCTCGCACCACCTGAAATCAGCGCCCCGAGCGAGGTCATAGGTTCCTGAATGCCGAGGCCAAGGAAGCTGATAAAGCTTTCCGTGATGATCAACTGCGGAATGAGAAGTGTCGCATAGACGATCACGATGCCCGCTAGGTTCGGAACGATATGGCGCAGGATCACCGTAAAGGGTTTCACCCCCGTTGCGACTGCGGCCTCGACGAATTCCTTGTTCTTGATGGTGAGCGTCTGCCCGCGGGCAATACGCGCCATATCAAGCCACGAAATCAGGCCCACTCCGACAAAAAGCATCACCATTGAACGGCCAAAGACCACAAGTAAAAGGATGATCACGAACATGAACGGAATAGCGATGAGGATATCAACGATACGCATCATCACGCTGTCGATTCGCCCGCCCATATATCCTGCGAAGGCGCCATAAAGCGTGCCTACGACGACGGCTACAAGGCTCCCAATCACACCGACGAGGATCGAAATCCGAGTACCTTGAACAACACGAGTGTAAAGGTCACGCCCTTCTTGTTCGAGGCCAAAGAAATGCCCGTTTTCAATACTCGGCACACCAAGGTTTTTGATGTCTCGGCGAAGCGAGAAGTCAACGAAATCGGGTTCATGCGAGCTTAGGTACTGCCCAAAGAACGCAAAGATAAGGACAAACCCTAAAAGAAAGAGACTGATCAAAGCGGCGCGGTTGCGAATAAAGCGTCGGAACGCATCATGCCAGAGGCTCCGCCCCTTGATCGCTTGGCTGCTGGCCACTTCCATGAGCTGGTCTGCTGTTGTGCGACTGAACATGGTGCCCCCTTAGTAACGGATTTTGGGGTCGATCCACGCGTAAAGCAGGTCGACAATCAGGTTAAAGAGAATGGTCAGCGCACCCATGAGGATCGTGATCCCCATCATCACCGAATAGTCTCGGTTAAAGGCGGCGTTGACAAAGTAGACACCGATCCCACCGGTCGAAAAATAGCTGTCCACAATGACCGAACCTGTCACCATTAGAACAAAAGCGGGTCCGAGGTAGGAGAGCACAGGAAGCATCGCAGGTTTCAGCGCATGGCGTAAAATAATCCGCGTATCCGAAAGTCCTTTGGCCCGCGCAGTGCGGATGAAACCACTGTTCAGCACCTCAAGCATTGACGAGCGCGTGATCCTTGCAATCGACGCCATATAGGACGTGGAAAGTGCAATTACAGGAAGGACAAGGTACTGAACCTGACCTCCATTCCATCCCCCTCCAGGGAGCCAACCAAGCCAAAGCGTAAAGACAATCACCAGCATGGGCGCCATGACAAAGTTCGGCAAGGACTGCGCCCCGATAGATATCCCCACTGCAAGGTAATCGATCCATGTATTATGACGGATCGCGGCAAAGACCCCCAAGGTCACGCCAACGATCACGGCAACGACGAACGACCAAAAGCCATAGGTGAGCGTCACGGGGAAGCCCTGCGCGATGATGTCATTGACGCTTCGGTCTTTGTATTTGAACGACGGTCCAAAGTCGAAATGGGCAACCACGTTCCAAACGTAGTCAACGATCTGCTTCCAATAGGGCTGATCTAGGCCGTATTTCGCTTCGATGTTGGCAAGCACCTGCGGCGGCAAGGGGCGTTCAGCGTTGAACGGGCCACCTGGCGCGGCGAACATTAGGACAAAGGATATGACGATCAGAACAAGGATCGTCGGAATGGCGACCGCAAATCTGCGGGCGATGAAAGACAGCATCTCGGGACCTCTTACGGAAATGCCAATGGCCCGCGCCCCAATCAAGGGACGCGGCACCGTTAAGCAATCGTCGCGTTATTCTGCGACTTTGTAGAGCTCGCGAGAGTACCAGTTCTGCTGAACGTTATCGAAGGGCCAGCCTTTGACAGCATCATTCAACATGAAGTTTTCGGTGTAGTGATAGATCGGAATGATCGGAACATCGACCGAGATGATCTCTTCGATCTTGGTATAGTTCGCGCTCGGATCTTCCAGAGTCTTCGCTTCAGCAAGCAGAGCGTCAACTTCTGCGTTGTTGTAGCCGGCGTCGTTATAGCCCGAGCTCGAATTCATCAAATCGAGGAAGGTCGAAGCCTCGTTATAGTCACCGCACCAACCAGCACGCGAGACATCGAAGTTGCCGTTGCCGCGCTCTTCAAGGAAGGTCTGCCATTCCATGTTTGCGAGAGTGGTTTCAATACCAAGAGTTTGCTTCCACATCTGGCTTACAGCGATCGCAATCGACTTGTGCGATTCAGAGGTGTTGTAAAGAATCTCGAGAGAGATCGGGTTATCCGAACCGTATCCAGCCTCGGCGAGGAGCGCCTTTGCCTTCTCGTTGCGCTCGGCTTGGGTCATGCCAGCAACCTCGACTGACGGAACCTCAAACCCAGCGGTCGCACCAGGGGTAAAGGTATAGGCTGGGAACTGGCCCGCAGACAGAACGTCCTCGACGATGATGTCGCGGTCAATCGCAAGGCTCAGAGCCTGACGCACACGCGCATCCTTGGCCCACTCGGGCGCGGTGTCACGCATGTTCATGTTGTAGTAATAGGAACAAAGGCTCGGAACTGCGATTGCTTCGGTCGGATACTCTGCAACGAGGTTCGGGTATTGGCCCGGCGGAAGACCCTGAGCAGTCTTGTCGATTTCACCAGCCTGCCAGCGAGTAAGTGCTTGGGTCGAGTCGTTGATGACCAGCATCACGACCTTGTCCATGATCACATTTTCTTTGCCCCAATAGGTCTCGCTCTTTTCGCGAACAAGACGCTCCTGAAGAACGCGCTCGGTCAGGACATAAGCACCGTTACCAACGAAATGCTCGGGCGTGATCCAGTCATTACCGAACTCTTCAACCACATGCTGCGGCACGGGGAAGGTGGTGCCATGTGTAACCATCTGCGGGAAATAGGGAAGCGGCTGGGTGATGCGAACTTCGAGCGTCTTGTCGTCAATCGCGGTCACGCCAAGGTCGGTGATCGGCTTTTCGCCAGCGATCACAGCTGCGGCATTCTCGATGCTCATGAGCTCAATATACCATGAATAGGGCGAAGCGGTCTCTGGGTTTGCCGCTCGCTGCCAAGCGTAGACAAAATCTCCGGCGGTAACTGGGGTGCCATCCGACCACACAGCGTTATCGCGCAGGGTGAAGGTATAGGTCAGCATGTCGTCAGACACTTCGTAACCCGTAGCAACACCGGGGATCGGGTTGCCATCAGCGTCTTGGTTGAGAAGACCTTCGAAAAGGTCGCGCACAACGGCAGAGCCTTCAACGTCTTCAACAAGACCTGGGTCAATCGACGGAATTTCGTCGATGGTGGAATAGGTGAACACCTGTTCGGCGGCTAACGCTTCGCCGGTAACTGGGTGAGTTGCACTGTGGCTCTCTGCGTAAACGGCAGTACCGATCAGGACCAGTGCCGCAGCGGTGGATGCTTTCAACGTGTTCTTAAGTGTCATGAATAGTCTCCCTGACTGGAGCGAGTTCAAACTCGCACTCATGTTTGATCGAAGCCCATAACCACGGGCATCTGAACGAAACTTTTTACTCTTTGATCAAAAACGCAAGGGGAGAATTGGTAAGTTCCGTCGCGTCATTTGATCAATGAACCACAACCCTTGGGGTGCCTTTAGGTTCCAATGTTTTTATCCCATACTATTGCCTGAACGACTGACATCTCCAGAACAAGAAAGACACTAATTATGGAAATGCTCGACCTGACCCAGCGCAAGGGGCTTCCTGATGCGCTCCGCGTGCTGCTAGAGACCTTCCCTCGCAAAGATTGGCAGAACGATCCTGGCTATAATGGACTAATTAGTTTTTGGCTTGAGCGGCATCTGACATTCCGCCGCCTATTGGCTGAAATGACAAATGAAACCATAGGCTTGCTCGACAAAAAGTTTGATGAGAAGCGCTTTGCGGGTCGCATCTCGCGTTATGGCTCGATCTTTGTAGAGCAGCTCCACGGCCACCATCAGATCGAAGACCAACACTATTTCCCCGTCCTCTCCGAGCGCGATAGCCGTCTCAAGCGCGGCTTCGATATCTTAGACAAGGACCACCATGCGCTAGACGGTCTTCTTAACGGCTTTGTCTCAAGCGCAAATCACACTCTCCAAAGGCTCGATGACAAAAACGCCCTTCTGACCTCTGCGGAGGCGTTTCGCCTAGATGTTGAGCGTTTGACAGGCTTCATTGATCGTCATTTGACTGACGAAGAGGACTTAATTGTTCCAGTTATACTCAAATACGGCACTCACGGTCTTTGAATTTGATCAAGTCTCAAGACTTGCGCTACAAAGGCTGTGAACACTGGAGGGGATCAGAAATTGAACGAACAAATGGCAAAGATTCCGACCCACGAGTTGGTCTATCGCCAAATCCGTGAAATGATCCTTTGTGGCGAGCTTGAGCCTGGACAAGCAGTAACAATCCAAGGGCTTGTTTCACGTCTCGAAGCAGGGATGACCCCAGTCCGCGAAGCCATCCGCCGCCTCACCGCCGAAAGCGCGCTCGTTTTCCAAGGAAACCGCCGCGTGAGCGTTCCGGTCCTCACTTTGGACGAGGTCAACGAACTCGCCTTTGCCCGTCTCGCCATTGAACCGCAGCTTGCGTTCTGGGCAACAGCGAAACTAACCGTCGAACAGATTGGCCTTATCGAACGGATCGACCAAGACTTGAACAAAGCCATCGCTCGCGGTGATGTGCGCGATTACCTCTACTATAACTACCAATTCCATGCCCAACTTTACGCCGTTTCCGGCGCAGAAATCCTTGTGTCTATCGCGGATTCCCTGTGGCTTCGGATGGGGCCGAGCCTGCGTGTCATTTGTGGTCGTTATGGCACGACAAACCTACCCGACATGCACGCAGATGCCCTTGCCGCCATGAAGCGCGGCGACGCCCAAGGCGTCATGGATGCAATCAAAGCCGATCTCGAACAAGGGATCGACCAAGTGCGCGCCTCGCTCCTTGAGGCTACAAACGGTCTCTGAGAGAGAACCACAGCATCCCAAGGACCAAGAGTGGTGATCGCAACAGCGCTCCACCTGGAAACTTTGGCGTCGGAACCTTTTGCATCAAATCGAACCGTTCTGCCTGCCCTGCTATGGCTTCGGACGCCAGCTTGCCTGCCAAAGTCGCCATCGCGACCCCGTGCCCAGAATAGCCCGACATCGAGAGGATATTGCCCGACAAGCGCTCGAAATGCGGCATACGGTTCAGCGTAATCGCAAGCGTCCCGCCCCAAGCAAAGTCAATCCGCACATCCGCGAGCTGCGGATAAATCTCAGCCATGCAAGGTCGCACCAGATCGTCAATCCGCAAAGGGAACTTATAACCATAGGTCTCGCCGCCGCCAAAAAGCATGCGATTGTCTGCGGAAAGTCGAAAGTAGTTGATCACGAACTTGGAATCCGCAACGGCTTCTTTGTTCGGAAGAACCTTTGCGAGTTGTTCATCAGACAAAGGCTCGGTCGCAACAATGTAGTTGTTGATCGGCATGACCCGCGCTGCAACCTGACCATCAAGTCCGCCAAGATAGCCATTCGCCCCAAGAACGACAAAACGGGCTTTGACCGACCCTTTAGCCGTCCGAACGATCGCCGGCTCGCCACGCTCGATTTCCGTTACGCGACTTTGCTCAAAGATGCGCACACCCTTGGACCTGGCAGCTTTGGCAAGGCCAAGAGCAAACTTCAGCGGATGGATATGGCCAGAGCCGTAATCGACACTCCCGCCATGATAAAAGTCCGAACCTGTGCGCGCGCGAATTTCTTCACGGAACAGTTTTTCAACCCGTTCATACCCGTATTCATCGCGGAGCTTTTCGACATTCGCATGCGAGTGCTTCACGAACCGCGCACGGTGGTCGGCATGAATGACCCCGGGAACCCATTCGTAATCAATCTCATGCGTCGCCGCGAGATCATGGATCAACTGAACAGAAGACTGGGACAACTCCCAAAGAGCGCGGGCATCCGATTTGCCCATCATCGCTTCGAGTTCGTCCTGCTCGAGCCGCTGCCCACCCGACACTTGGCCGCCGTTGCGCCCCGATGCGCCAAAACCCACGCGCTGTGCCTCGATCAGCACAACATCATAGCCCAGCCTTGCAAGGTGAAGGGCAGAGGACAGGCCAGTAAATCCGCCCCCAACGACACAAACATCGCAAGCAATGTCACCTGCGAGTTCCGGCTCCGTTTCAGGGAGCTCAGCAGTCGCGGCGTACCAGCTCGACGGATAAGCGCCGAGCCGGTCATTGGCAGTCAAAAGGTCCATTACGGAGCCTCGAACATCCCGTCTTTGACGAGATCGGCATAGCATTCATCAAGCGACTTGCGTGCGCGCTTGATAAGCTCATCGGCCTCTGCACGGGTCAGAACCAGCGGCGGAGCGATAATCATGCGGTCTCCAACGTGGCGCATGATCAGGTCGTTCCCAAAACACTTCTCGCGGCAGCGATAGCCGACAACACCAGGTGCGGTTTTGAACGGCGCACGTGTTGCCTTGTTCGGAGTCAGAGCAAGCGAGGCCATTAGGCCCACGATCTTGGTCTCGCCCACCATCGGATGATCGCCAAGACTGTGCCAAAGCTCTGCCATATACGGCCCAATGTCGTTCTTGACGTGATCAACGATATTTTCTTCTTCGAGAATACGTAGGTTTTCCAAAGCGACAGCCGCCGCGACGGGGTGACCCGAATAGGTGTAGCCGTGGTTGAAATCGCCTGCTTCACCGACGACATTCGCCACCTCGTCACAGACGAGCGAAGCACCGATCGGCGCATACCCCGACGAAAGGCCCTTTGCGATGGTCATGATGTGCGGACGGATTCCAACGGTCTCGCTTCCGAACATGTTGCCCGTGCGGCCAAAGCCACAGATCACTTCGTCCGCGATCAAGAGGATTTCATACTTATCGCAAATGCGCTGAATTTCGGGCCAATAGCTGTCCGGCGCGACAATCACGCCGCCCGCACCCATCACAGGCTCGCCGATAAAGGCCGCAACGTTTTCTTCACCAAGCTCAAGGATCGCAGTTTCAAGCTCCTGAGCGCGCGCAAGACCGAACGCTTCTGGGTCCATGTCACCGCCCTCAACCCACCAGTTCGGTTGGTTGATGTGGTGAATACCTGGGATGATACCGCCCTGAGCGTGCATCCCCGCCATACCGCCAAGGCTCATACCTGCCATGGTCGAACCGTGATAGGCGTTCTTGCGGCTAATAACGATTTGCTTCGAAGACTTGCCCTTGGCGTGCCAATACTGACGCACGAGACGCAGGTTGGTGTCGTTCGCTTCCGAACCGGAACCTGCAAAGAAAACGTGGTTCAAATCACCTGGCGCCATTTCAGCAAGCTTGGCAGCCAGCGCGATCGCTGGAACGTGCGATGTCTGGAAGAACGTATTGTAATAGGGAAGTTCGCGGATCTGCTGAGCCGCAACATCGGCAAGAGTGTCGCGGCCATAGCCGATGTTCACACACCAAAGACCCGACATAGCATCAAGAATGCGGTGACCTTCACTATCCGTCAGCCAAACGCCCTCGGCACGGGTAATAACGCGAGCGCCCTTTTTTGCGAGCGCAGCACCAGCCGTGAACGGATGCATATGGTGCGCAGCATCAAGTGCCTGAAGTTCAGCTGTTGGTGTATTATTGGTGATCTTTTTCATCGCACAATCCTTCTGGGATGGCTGGCAAATTCAGAGGAGTCGCGGCTCAACATATGGGCCTTCGATTTGGCGCAAGGATATGAAGCCTAGGGGCAGTGTCAATCTATTTGATCAAATTAATTGGTTCAATCGAAGCGGCTTACAACACGCATACACTACAGCCTCTGGTGGCAACCAAGTAACCCGCACTTTCAATGGTGGTCCCGCCCTGTCGAGATGGATGTAGAAACCGAAATGATTCGATGTATCGATCTCGAAGAGCACCGCTCAGGAGTACGAAGGTCGAAACCGTTCTGGAAATGCCCGCCAAATGGCCCATATCACACCTGTTTGCGGCTAGTCTGTTCGTCTTAAGCGGTTTTTTCACGCACCCCCTTGTTTTTTCCTGTTGCCTATGTGGGGATATTTGCAGCACTGGGCGCGAAAACGTTGCTTTAGTCGCAACTTTTGATCAAATTCTAGAGGTAAGGGTCACGCCCTGCACCAACACGGGAGAAAGACAATGAAACAATCCTGGCTGCCTATGGCTGCTCTTCTCGCTTTTGGCGCGGTTGCAGCTTCCGCAGAAGAAGTCCGCGTTTACAACTGGTCGGACTATATCGACGAAGAACTGCTGTCCAAGTTCGAAGCCGAAACCGGCTATGAGCTTGTTTATGACGTATTCGACTCAAATGAAGTCCTCGAGACCAAACTGCTTGCCGGTGGTTCGGGCTACGATGTGGTTGTCCCGACAGGAACCTTCCTTCAGCGCCAGATCCAAGCAGGTGCATTCCAGCCGCTGGATTATTCCAAGCTTTCCAACTCGGGCAACCTTTGGGACGTGATCAAGGATCGCACCGCTCAGTATGACCCCGACAACGCTTACTCGATCAACTACATGTGGGGCACCACAGGTATCGGCGTGAACGTCGGCAAGGTTGCTGAAGTTCTGGGCGCAGACGCTCCGATCTCGTCGCTCTCGCTGGTATTTGATCCTGCGAACATGGAAAAACTCGCGTCTTGCGGTGTGCACTTCCTCGATGCTCCAACCGAGATCATCCCGGCCGCTCTCGCTTACATCGGCGAGGACCCAGACTCGAAAGATCCTGAAGTTTTGGCAAAGGCCGAAGAAGCGCTTCTCGCTGTTCGCCCCTACATCCAAAAGTTCCACTCTTCCGAATACATCAACGCGCTTGCTAACGGCGAAATCTGCGTCGCATTCGGCTGGTCGGGCGACATCCTTCAAGCACGTGACCGCGCTGCCGAAGCCGACAACGGCGTCGAAGTCGCTTACAACGCTCCGACCGAAGGCGCTCTGATGTGGTTTGACCAAATGGCCATTCCGGTTGACGCTCCGAACGTCGAAGGCGCGCATGCATTCCTGAACTTCATCATGGATGCAAACAACATGGCTGCCGCGTCGAACTATGTTTACTACGCAAACGGCAACAAAGCTTCGCAGGAATTCCTCATCGAGGACGTGATCGGCGACACCGCGATCTATCCGGACGAAGCAACGCTCGCGAACCTCTACACCGTCACTCCGTTTGACGCCAAGGTTCAGCGTACCGTGACCCGTCTCTGGACCAAAGTTAAGTCTGGCCAGTAATCAATCAAAATTGCCCCGCGCCATTTTCTTTGGCGCGGGGCTATCTATTTGACGGAGCCCTTTTCGATGGCGCAATCCCCTCGCAATTCGTTTTCACATGCAACGACCGCTTTTGCACCTTGGAACGACCCGAACGCCCAACCGCTGATCCAGTTCAAGAATGTGACCAAGCGTTTCGGGGATTTTGTCGCAATCGACAATCTCACCATCGACATTTACGAGCGCGAGTTCTTCGCCCTCCTCGGCCCATCGGGCTGCGGCAAGACCACGCTCATGCGGATGCTTGCAGGGTTTGAGAACCCGAGCGAGGGCCAGATCCTTCTGGGCGGCAAGGATATCGTTCCCGTTCCCCCAAACAAGCGCCCCGTGAACATGATGTTCCAAAGCTACGCGCTCTTTCCGCATCTTTCGGTCTGGGACAACATCGCCTTTGGCCTGAAGCGCTCGGATATGCCAAAGGAGCAAATCGGGGACCGCGTGGCCGAGATGCTCCGCCTGACCCGTCTTGAGAAATTCGCCAAGCGTAAGCCCCACCAGATTTCGGGCGGCCAGCGTCAACGTGTGGCGCTTGCCCGTTCGCTCGCCAAAGCGCCCAAACTGCTACTCCTCGACGAACCACTCGGTGCTCTTGATAAAAAGCTCCGCAATGAGACCCAGTTCGAGCTGATGGACATTCAGGAAAAGACCGGCACCACTTTTGTGATCGTGACCCACGACCAAGAAGAAGCCATGACCGTCGCCTCTCGCGTTGCCGTCATGGATCACGGCAAGATGATCCAAGTGGACACGCCCGCAGGCATCTACGAAAACCCCGCGTCGGTTTATGTCGCTGACTTTATTGGGGACGTGAATATCATCGAAGGCAAAGCGGCCAAGGTCGCAAACGGGACGCTCGAGCTGTATTACGCAGAAGGCGCGGAGCCGATTAAAGCAACCACCGATGCCGTCGTGGCCGAGGGCCAGACGATTTCCTTCGCCATCCGCCCCGAAAAGATCGCCGTCTCGACCGAACCGATGGCCGACCGCGCCAATCACGCGCAAGGCAAGATCATCGACATCGCCTATCTCGGCAACGTCTCGACCTATCACGTGCGCCTGCCATCGGGTCAGATGATGTCAGCGCAGATGACCAACTCCCGCCGTCTCGCACGGCGCGATTTCACTTGGGAAGACGAGGTCTGGCTGTCGTGGACAGATACGGCTGGCGTCATCCTGACTGAGTGAGGGCGGCATGATGAACCTACGCCGCCTCTTGTTGATCGGGATACCCTACGCATGGCTCTTGGTGTTTTTCCTCGTGCCATTCGTGATCGTGATCAAAATCTCACTCTCGGACATCGCTCTTGCGATCCCGCCCTATACGCCGACCCTTGATCTCGCCGATGGCTGGCAGGGGATAAAGGACTTTTGGGCCGAGCTGGACATTGAGAACTTCACGTTCCTGACCACAGACCCACTCTATGTCAAAGCCTATTGGTCCTCGCTCCAGATCGCGTTCATCTCAACGGCGCTGACCCTTCTTGTGGCTTATCCAATGGCCTATGGAATGGCCCGTGCTCCCGAGGAATGGCGCGCGACGCTGATGATGCTGGTAATCCTGCCGTTTTGGACCTCGTTCCTGATCCGCGTTTATTCGTGGATGGGTATCTTGGGGAAAGAAGGTTTCCTTAACGCAAGCCTTCTCTGGCTTGGGATCATCGACGAGCCCCTTACGATCCTGAACACAAACACCGCCGTTTATATCGGCATCGTTTATACTTACCTGCCGTTCATGATCCTCCCGATTTACGCGACACTGGAAAAGCTCGACGATAGCCTTCTAGAGGCGGCAGAAGACCTCGGTTGCACCCGCGCCTCGGCCTTTTGGTCGGTGACGCTCCCCTTGTCACGTCCGGGCGTTGTCGCTGGCTGTTTCCTCGTTTTCATCCCCGCGCTTGGCGAATTTGTGATCCCTTCGCTCCTTGGGGGTTCGGATACCCTGATGATCGGCAAAGTGCTGTATGAAGAGTTCTTCTCGAACCGCGACTGGCCCGTGGCCTCGGCGGTGGCGGTTGTACTCCTCTTGATCCTCGTGATCCCGATCATCCTGTTCCAGCGTAACCAGCAAAAGCAAATGGAGGCCGACCAATGAGACGCTTTAGCTGGTTTAACCTCACATCCCTGACACTCGGATTCGCATTCCTTTACATTCCGATGATCATCCTTGTGATCTACTCCTTCAACGGTGGCCGATTGGTCACCGTCTGGGCGGGCTTCTCGACCAAATGGTATGGTGAGCTCTTGACGAACGAGGATTTCCTCGACGCCGCTTGGGTCACAATCCGAGTAGCCTTGGCCACGGCCACACTTGCCACGATCCTTGGCACGCTTGCCGCCTATGTGATGATCCGCGGCGGGCGCTTTTATGGACGCACGCTTTTCTCGGGCATGGTCGTTGCGCCTCTCGTGATGCCTGACGTGATCCTTGGCTTGTCGCTTCTTCTGCTGTTCAAAGTCATGTTCTCCTCCGCAGGCATGATCACGGTGATCCTCGCGCATACTACGTTCACGATGTGCTACGTGTCGGTCGTGGTGTCCTCGCGCCTTGTCTCATTTGACAAATCCCTAGAAGAGGCCGCGCTTGATCTTGGTGCCACTCCCTTTGACGCGTTCAAATCAGTGACCCTGCCGAATATCGCCCCTGCGGTCGTCTCAGGTTGGCTCCTTGCATTTACGCTGTCGCTCGATGACCTCGTCATCGCGAGCTTCACCACAGGTCCTGGCGCGACCACCCTACCGATCAAAATCTTCTCGGCTGTGCGCCTCGGCGTCTCGCCCGAGATTAACGCCCTCTCGACGATTATGATCGGCATCGTGACAATCGGCGTGATCAGCTTCTCTCTGATCAACAAACGCCAAGTCGCCCAGCGCTTGCGCGACGAAAAAACCGCCGAGGCCTCTGCATGACAGGGGTAAGCCCTGCTCGGATCGCCGCCCTAAGAGAACGCGAAGCCGAAATCTATACCAAGGCCCGCCCGAAAACACGCGCGGCCTTGGAGCATGGGACGCATTTCCTTGACGGCGTCCCCATGCACTGGATGAAGGACTGGCCCCAGCCCTTCCCAATGCTTGTCGCTGACGCAAATGGCGCGACCCTGATCGACATTGACGGCAACACACTTGATGATTTTTGCCTTGGTGATACAGGCTCTATGTTTGGACATTCTCCCGAACCTGTCGCATTGGCCATTACCAAGCAGGCGAGCAAAGGCCTGACCTATATGCTCCCAACCGTCGCAGCGCTTGAAGTGGGGAACCTTCTCACCCAAACCTTCGGCGACATGCGCTGGCAGATCGCAACGACCGCCACCGATGCCAATCGCTTTGCCCTGCGCGTTGCCCGTGCCGTCACCGGCAAACCCAAGGTGCTCGTGTTCAACGGTTGCTATCACGGCACGATCGACGACGCGATGGTGGTCCGCACCAACGGCAAAACCACCAACCGTCCCGGTCTTGTGGGTCAAGTCAACGACCTCTCGTACACGGCCGTTTCCTGCGAGTTCAACGACCTCGCCATGGTCGAAGAGGCACTCACCCAAGGCGATGTCGCTGCCATTCTGACTGAACCCGTGATGACCAATTCCTGTATGGTCCTTCCCGGTGCGGGCTTCCATGCAGGCCTACGAGAGCTTGCCACCCGTTATGGCGCGCTTCTGATCATCGACGAAACCCATACGATTTCCTCAGGTCTGGGCGGCTACACCCGTGTGCATAGCCTTGATCCCGACATCTTTGTGGTCGGCAAATGTGTTGCGGGTGGAATGCCCACCGCTGTCTGGGGCCTTGCTCCCCATGTCGCCCATGCTTTTTCAGAGACCGAAAAAACCCGTAACGCGGGGCATTCGGGAATGGGCACCACCCTTTCCGCAAACCCCATGCAATTTGCCTGTCTGCACGCCACACTCTCAGACGTCATGACCGCCGCAAACTATGTTCATATGGAGCGCGGCGCGGCACGACTTGTTGCTGGCCTTTCGCACGCCATCACAGCTGCGAGCCTACCATGGCATGCTGTTCGCGTTGGGGCGCGCGTCGAATTCATTTGCGCGCCCAAGCCGCTCCGCAACGGCGCCGAAGCCGCCAAAGCCCATGCCCCTGAACTAGAGGCCGCCATTCACGCAGCGCTCCTCAACAAGGGCGTTCTCATCGCGCCGTTCCATAACATGATGCTGGTGTCGCCCGTTACGACGGACGACCAGATCGACCGCCTTATCGCGGCCTTTGCCGACGTTACGAAAGACCTGACCCAATGACCACTTGCCCCTCTGGTGCCACCCCGTCCGAGGCCGAAGCCTTCCTTGCTGCCCACCCCGAAATCGAGGCAGTGGATATCGTGCTCCATGACGCCAACGGCATCGGACGCGGAAAGATCATTCGCCGCCATGAGCTGATGGCGCTTTATACGTCGGGCCGTCATATGCCGATCTCGATCCTCGGGCTCGATATCTGTGGCGAAGATGTGCACGAAACGGGTCTCATCTGGGATCAGGGCGATGGCGACCTGCGCGCATGGCCGATCCCGGGAACCCTTGTTCCCTTGCACAACACCACCCCGCCCCGCGCCGAAGTGTTCATGTCGCTTTACGATCTGGACGGAAACCCGATGACATCGGACCCGCGCCACGCGCTCCAGCGTCAGGTTAACGCACTGGCCGCGATGGGCTATCACCCCGCTGGCGCCTTCGAGCTGGAGTTCTTCCTTCTCGACAAAGACCGCGACGAATACGGTAAGGCCCGCCCTGCCCGCGATGTGCTCGACGGTCGCCCCTCGTCCAAGACCGAGGTCTATTCCGTGGATCACCTCCACGGCATGCTCCCGCTGTTTAACGACATCTACAAAGGCGCAGAACTTGCGGGCATCCGCGCCGAGACGATGATCTCGGAATATGCACCGGGCCAATACGAGCTCACCCTCGATTATCGCACCGATGTCATGCAAGCCGCAGACGACCTCATGCGCCTCAAGCGGATCGTCCGCGCCCAAGCCCGCGCCCACGGCGTCACCGCCTGTTTCATGGCCAAGCCGATCGAGGCCTATGCAGGATCTGGGATGCACTTCCACGTAAGCCTCTGCGATGAAAGCGGCAAAAACGTCTTTATCGAAGAGACCGAAGGCGACTGGAACGACCTTATCCGCCACGCCATCGGTGGGATGAGCACCACAATGGCCGAAGCGATGCTCGTCTTTGCGCCCCATGCCAACAGCTGGCGGCGCTTTTCCAACCAGAGCTATGCGCCTGTCTCGCCGACTTGGGGGGTCAACAACCGCTCTGTTGCGCTCAGAATTCCCGCAGGTTCAATCAAGGCCCGCCGGATCGAACACCGCCCCGCTGGCGTGGATGCCAACCCCTATCTCGTGGGCGCGACCGTCCTTGCCGCGCTCCGTCACGGCATCGAGAACCACATCGACCCCGGCCCCGAAACTACGGGCAACGGCTATGACGACGCGGGCGATCATAATTTCCCGACCGACTGGCACGAAGCGATCCGCGCCGCGCAGAAAAGCACCTTCCTCAAGGGTGCCTTGGGCGAGGACATGCACCGCACCTTTACCGCGATCAAAGCGGCGGAATACGCGCGCGTGGCCCGAACAGTCGCCGATGTCGACTTTGATCTCTATTTGCACACGGTTTAAGGGGCACTGCCCCTTGACCATCGCTCTCGAAAGACAGACCTATGGGCCAACTCTCTGACAAAGGCCCACGTCATGTCTCTTACTCGCGAAACCGTCCTCGACGTCCTCAAATCGATCCCTTCGCCTGCCGGCGGTGATCTCTCTGGCCAAGCTCGCGCAGTGACCGTCGACGGCGACACAGTGCGATTTGTGCTGGAAATCGACCCTGCGATGGCGGACGCAATGACCGCAGCTAAGACCCAAGCCGAAGCAAAAATCAAAGCACTTGGCACGGCCTCCGTCTCTGTCGTGATGACGGCCCATTCTTCACCAAAGGCCCCTGATCTAAAACCCGCAGCGCGCCCAAAACCCGCAGGCCCCGAGCGCGTCCCGGGCGTAAAGAAGATTATCGCGATTGCCTCAGGCAAAGGCGGCGTCGGCAAATCCACCGTCTCAGCCAACCTCGCTGCGGCTCTTGCGCTCGAAGGCAAGAAAGTCGGCCTTCTCGACGCCGACGTCTATGGTCCATCCCAACATCGCATGTTCAACATCACCAAACGCCCCGCCACGGGCGACGGCAAGATGATCATCCCCGTGTCGAACCACGGCGTGACCCTCATGTCGATGGGCATGATGACCAAGGACGGCGAAGCGGTCGTCTGGCGCGGCCCGATGCTGATGGGCGCCCTGCAACAAATGCTGTTCCAAGTGGAATGGGGCGAGCTTGATGTTCTCATCGTCGACCTTCCCCCCGGTACAGGCGACGTTCAAATGACCCTTGCGCAGAAAACCATCGTCGACGGCGCAATCGTGGTCTCGACCCCGCAGGACATCGCGCTTCTCGACGCCCGCAAAGGCATCGACATGTTCCGCAAGTTCAATGTCCCGCTCTTTGGTCTGATCGAGAACATGTCCGTGCACGTCTGCTCAAACTGCGGCCATGCCGAGCATATCTTCGGACATGGCGGCGTCGCAGCCGAGGCCGAAGCCCTCGGCACCCCGCTTCTTGCCGAGATTCCGCTACACATCGACATCCGCACCACGTCGGACAGCGGTGCCCCCGTAGTTGTCGCCAAGCCCAACAGCCCGCAAGCCCAGAGCTTCCGTCAACTCGCCCAGCGCTTCATCCAAGGCGGCATCGTCTGATTGGCGACGCTTCGCCCACTCACATTGGGCGAGGCGCAAAGCCTCTTGCAACATCACGTTATGACACGGCAAAGTTGCGCCCATGACAATAGTAGCGCAATCCAGCCTCATGCTCACAAGCGGTAACGGCACCAATGCAGTTTGACCGCGTTGCTATTTTGGACTGGTCCGCGGCTGGCAAACCCAAAACCGGCAAGGACTCGATCTGGCTCTGCGTCACTGACGAAACTGGCGCGCGTGCGGACAACATCCCAACAAGACTCGAGGCCGAAAGCGCCCTTTCACAATTGATCGAAGACAGTTTGAGCACGGGAAAGCGTCTCTTGCTTGGCGTGGATTTCGCGCTTTCCGCGCCCAAAGGTTTCACCGATCGGCTGATAGGAACGTCAAACCCCTTTGCGTTTTGGTCCTATCTGCGCTCGCGGATCGTTGAAGGCCCCGACAACTATACAAACTACCGAGAAGTCGCGGCCGAGATGAACGCAAGTTTCGACGGGGATGGTCCCTTTTGGGGGAACACGACCAAGCAGGATATCCAAGGCCTCCCTCGCACCAAGCCCCCTCTTCCGAAGGGAATAGAGACCTACCGCCGCACCGAGGTGGTGGCGCGTCACGAAGGCGCCATGCCCAAAACGCTCTGGCAGCTTGCGGGCGCAGGCGCGGTCGGAGCCCAATCGCTTACAGGGATTGCGATGCTTGCACGCCTCAAGGCCGTGCACCCAAAGATCAAAGTTTGGCCGTTTGAGATACCCGATCAGATCACGCTCGCAGAAGTTTACCCAAGCCTGATCGCAAACGAAGTCCGCGCCGCCACGACCAAAGACTGCGTCCCCGACCAAGTCCAAGTGACCCTTTTGTCAAAGGCGCTTTACACCATTTCTAATGGTAACAAACTTGGCCCACTTCTAAGCAATGCCCCCGAAGACGGCGCAATTTTGGGTTCAGGCCAAGGTAAAATCCTCAAAGCGGCGATGCCGCAGGCCCCGATGCCTGCCTCCGTCCCGAGCTCGAAAAAGGTTTCCCTCTCCGACCTTCCCGTGGCGCTTGCCTCTCTTGGCTTCGCGCCCCCTAGGATCGAAAAAACACCTGTGTCCAAGCTGATTGGACGCGTACTTGCACAAGACCTTAAACTCGGGCCACTTCGGATAGAGGCCAAGTCACGCTTGCGGCCCAATGTGCTCCCCGCGATTATAAGCTCAGGGATGCTTCAGGCTCAAACATACGCCCCAGTGCGCGCTTGCATCGTCGGTGGCGATAATGCGCTTGCCCAGCATATCCTAACCAAACATTACGCAACGCTTAGCCCTCCAGCAACGCTTCCAAAGACAGCGAGCAGGATCAAAGCGCGATTAACAGCTCTAGCGATCGAGCATGATTTTCTTGTATGCGTCGAAACCTCGGATCAACCGAGCCTACTCGACGTTCTCAGTGATGCGCCTGCGACCGAGATAAGTTTCGCATCGAACCAGCTTTCACCGTTCAAGATTATCAAATGGCGCAATACGCCGGTCATGATTGTTCCCGAGCAAAGCTGCACAGACCCACTTTTCCTCGGGCTGGTCATTGGCCCCTTTGCTCGGATTATCGGCGGCGAGAATTACGCGCCCAAATCCGGACAAAGGCCCGTCTCAAGAGCACTCCGAACTGGCCTCACATACGGCACGCTAGACGACGGGCACTTTCAGCCAATTTTGGAATTGCCGCCCGAGGCAGCACTCGCACATGCAACCCATGTAGCCGAGCACATCAAAGACGCCGACACCGCTCTGACATACGCCCTAAGTGACCTAGGCCTCGGTTGATCTCAGCTTTCGTCCCAGTGTAAGCGCTTGTATCGGAGCGAGCTGAAGAGTGACGCACCAATAAGCCCCGCGCCGATTAGTCCTGTCACAACTTCGGGCACGTGAATGTGCACATGTGCAAACATGATCAGCGAAAGAACAAGGATCGAATAAAAGGCACCGTGCTCGAGAAAACGGTATTCCGTGAGGGTCCCGCGATCGACCAGAAGGATCGTCATTGAACGCACGAACATCGCACCGATCCCAAGACCAATCGCAATCACATAAAGGTTCTGGGTAAGCGCAAACGCACCGATTACGCCATCAAAGCTAAACGAGGCATCCAGGACTTCGAGATAGAGAAACCCGCTAAGCCCGACTTGCGCGGTCGTCTTTTTCGCATCACCCTCAAGATAGTCGCTGACCACATCCACAACGAGGAATGTCAAAAGCCCCCAGACCGAGGCGGTCAAAAAGGTAAAGGCCTCTGGCCCTTCAAACAGTCCAGCAACGAGAGCAACAACACCAAGCACGACAGCAACGGTGAGAAACTTTGCGCCAGACACACGCGAGACAATTCGCTCGATCCCGCTAAGCCAATGCACATGCTTTTCGTCGTCACAAAAGAAATCAAGGGCAACCATCATAAGGAAGGTGCCGCCAAAGGCGCTAATAGAAAGCCCTGCGCCTTCGATAATCTCGGCGTATTTATGTGGGTCTTTTGACGCGAGATGAAGCGCCTCAAGCGGCCCCATATCCGCAGCCACCACGACAATTGCGAGAGGGAACACGATCCGCATCCCAAAGACAGCGATCAAAATACCCCACGTTAGAAACCGATGCTGCCATTCCGGCGTCATAGTTCGGAGCTTGTTGGCATTAACGATTGCGTTGTCGAACGAGAGCGAGACTTCCAGCACGGCCAGAACACTCGCAATAAAGAGGATGTTAAGCATCCCTCCGACGGTCCCGTAGGTTTCCCAACCAAGCCACGCGCTCAGCGCAAGACCGATAACCGTGAATGCAACTGCATATGTGAAATAGCTGGCAACTGATTTTGTACCGGAGTTCGCAGCCATTATATCCTCTTGGCAAAATGCGACGCGGCCACGCACCTCCTGCGCGGCCGAAAATGCAAAAAGCGGCCCCAAAGGACCGCCCTTGTTTCTTATTTGGTTTCGAGAGCTTCGATCCGCGCCTTAAGCGCTTCGTTCTCCTCGCGGGCCTTCTGAGCCATCGCGCGCACCGCGTCGAATTCCTCGCGGGTGACAAAGTCACGCTCTGCAAGCCAGCGATCAAGCAACGACTTGAACGCGTTATCAGCTTCGGTCTTTGCACCCTGAGCCACGCCCATTGCGTTCGTCATCAGCTGCGAAAGATCATCGAGAATCTTGTTACGGGTTTGCATTACGCCCTCCAGTTCGGTGCTTAACCGCTATATGGGCTGCGAGGCCCGATTTCGCAAGGCCATGACCTGTTGACAACGCTCGTGCCGCACCTCAGACCTTTCAACATGACCGGACCCATCTTTTTCCCGAATATCTCGCCCGAGATTTTCACCATTCACTTATTTGGCAGCGATTTTTCGCTCCGCTGGTATGCTCTGGCTTATATCGTTGGGATTCTCTTGGGTTGGCGGCTTGCAGTGGCGACGCTCAACCGCCCGACACTCTGGCGGAATGACGCCCCTCCGCTGACCAAGCAAAAACTAGAAGACCTGCTCACGTGGATCATCCTTGGTGTGATCTTTGGTGGGCGTCTGGGCTATGTGCTCTTTTACCAGCCAGCATATTATTTCGCCCATCCGACAGAAATTCCGATGGTTTGGCTGGGCGGCATGTCCTTCCACGGCGG
>CAYWUN010000017.1:0-5129 GCA_964461315.1 uncultured Aestuarium sp. | reverse complement strand
GGCGCGCTTCTGATCACCCTTGTTTTCCGCGCCAAAGCGTTCAAGGCACCGTGGCGCACCACTGGCGTCTTTCTCGCAGGTTATGGCCTATCGCGCTTTATCGTCGAATTCGTCCGCCAACCCGATGCCCAATTCGTAACAGCGAACAACCCGCTTGGCCTCGCAATTCAGTTCGGGGACTACGGCCTCACAATGGGCCAAATCCTAAGCCTTCCGATGCTGCTTCTTGGACTTACCTTCGTCCTCTACTCGACCCGTACCAAATGACCGAGCTTCTCGATATCCTGACCGCGTGGATTTCAGCGACCGGTCCTATTTCGCTTGCCGACTACATGAGCGAAGCGCTCCTTCACCCAGAGCATGGCTATTACTCGACCCGCGACCCCCTCGGCAGCCAAGGCGATTTCATCACCGCCCCCGAGATCAGCCAGATGTTCGGAGAGCTTTTGGGCCTTTGCCTTGCGCAAACATGGCTCGACCAAGGTGCGACTTCGCGCATTGCCCTCGTAGAGCCCGGCCCCGGTCGCGGCACACTTATGGCTGACATCCTTCGCGCGACCCGCGCTGTGCCGAATTTCCACGCAGCGGCCGACGTTTATTTCATCGAAGCCTCGCCCACCCTCCGTGCCGAGCAAGCCAAGCGTGTGCCAACCGCACGCTGGATTGATCGCGTATCAGACCTCCCCGATATACCGCTATATCTTGTTGCAAACGAATTCCTCGACGCACTTCCTATTCGTCAATTTGTCCGTGACGGTAAAGAATGGCGTGAAAGAATGGTTGGCATAGATCAGGGCAAGCTTGCCTTTGGCCTCTCGGCACCCGCCCCGATCAAAGCGCTCGACTATAGGATTGAGGACACCAAAGACGGTGACCTTGTCGAAACTTGTCCCGCACTCCCCGCTTTCATTGGCGAGATCAGCGCACGGATCGAGTCAAAGGGCGGCGCGGCGATCTTTATCGACTATGGGGACTGGCGCTCGCTCGGAGACACGCTCCAAGCCCTCAAAGCGCACGAGAAAACCGATCCGCTCGCCGCACCGGGAACCGCCGATCTGACCGCGCATGTGGATTTCGAGGCTTTGAGCCTCGCCGCCACGCCCGCCAAATTTACCCGCCTCACGTCCCAAGGTGTCTTTCTTGAACGCTTAGGCATCACACAGCGCGCCCAAGCGCTTGCCGCAAGGCTAAGCGGAGAGGCACTCGAATCCCACATTGTCGCGCATAGGCGCTTGACCCACCCTGCGGAAATGGGAGACTTGTTCAAAGTGATGGGAGTCTATCCCAGCGCCGCCACTCCGCCCCCAGGTCTCGAAGCATGACACTCGACATCATCACCTCTGAGCTTCTCGGCCCCGTGCAACACGGGTTCTTTGCGCGGCGCGGAGGTGCGTCTTCTGGCATCTTTCAGGGCTTGAACTGCGGCTTTGGAAGCTCGGATCAGCACGAAATCGTCTCCATCAACCGTGCCCGCGTTGCCGATGCGATGGAGGTCGGCCACGGCGCTCTTGTTGGCGTGCAACAAATCCATTCCGCCGATGTCGTTCACGTCACCGAGGCAGGGCAGGACACAGGCAAAGCCGACGCTCTTGTCACCTCTACCCAAGGTATCGCGCTCTCTGTTCTGACCGCAGACTGCCAGCCCGTCCTCTTCGCGGACACCAAGAACGGCGTCATTGGCGCCGCGCACGCGGGATGGAAAGGCGCAATCGCGGGTGTGCTAGAGCAAACAGTTAACGCGATGATCAACATCGGTGCCGAGCGCACCGAGATCACCGCCGCAATCGGTCCGACCATCAGCCAGCGCGCTTACGAAGTCGGCCCCGAATTCGTCGATCAGTTCATCGACGAAAACCAAGATTACGCGCGCTTCTTCGCCAAGGGACGCGACGACCGCTCTCTCTTTGACCTACCTGCCTTTGGCCTCTACTGCCTGCGCAATGCAGGTATCAAAGAGGCCGAATGGACTCGCCACTGCACCTACGCCGATCCAGAGCGATTCTTCAGCTTCCGTCGCAGTGTCCACAAGCAAGAAGCCGACTACGGTCGACTCATCGCGGCGATCCGTCTCTAACGTCAAAATCTGCCCCATTCCTGCCCGAATGTTTGGAAACAAAGCACCGCTTTGGGGCCTTACCGTTTCCTGAATTGTGATTTTATAAAATAATTACAGTATGTTGCTAGTTTTCGGAAACAATAAGTGCATTTTTTCCGCTTTGGTCAAACTCTTGCCGCGTTGCTGGGTGAAATTGGGTTCAACGCCAACAACGGCAACCGAGCAAGGAAAGAAGCAGATCATGACCAAGAAAATGGAAAAGCGCTGGATGACGAACCTTTTGGCCGAAGCCGCAAAATGCGACGCCCAAATGCCTTGGGCACGTGGCGCTCGCCGTCAGGCAATGATCGCCCGCCGCAAAGCCGCCGAAGCTCTCGAAGCCAAAGCCGCAGCCTAATTGAATTACCTCCCCTCTAGTGTTTTGCACTCCAACTAAAACGGCGGCCCATCCTCCCGGGGCCGCCTTTTTTAGGTCGGATATTCTAGAACTCAATATCCAAAAATAAGTTGAAGCGATTCGCGCATCGTTCTCACCCGCAGAACAGTTCAACTCTGAGCTGCATGATTGAACGTCCCGAGCAATACAAAATTCCCTAAAATTTGACCCGAGCCGAATTTCGCTTAACGGTGCACTTAGATTTACGTGCGCCGCACGTTGTCGGTGGGGGCCGACGAACGGTGCAATAACCGCAAGGGAATTGCATGAAAGACACCCCCATTGTGGCCGCAGCGCGCGCCACGCAAATTGCCCAGCCCGAAATCAAGAGGCGCGCGCCAAGTCTACGCCGTTTTGAAACAATCCACCTTGATCAGCGTGGCGACATCGTCGAGACCACACGTCTTGCCCCATCGACGCCACTCTTTGAAAATGCCTTCTCCGCATTTGCGCGTGGAGCGATCTTACGGACCAACTTTGGTCCACGCGCCGTCGAAGACCTTCTGCCCGGTGATATTATCGAAACTGCGAATGGTTTGACCGAGCTACGCTGGAAAGGTTCGATGCTCATCGTTCCGAATGCGGGCAATGATGCACCCTTGGTACGGGTCGGGGCCGACGCGCTCGGCATGATGCGTCCTCAGATGGATGTGGTCTTTGGACCTGCTGCGCGCATCCATCACCGCTTTGCTGGAGTCAAGCAGGTGACAGGCCAATCCTCTGCGCTTAGCCTCGCGACAGATTTCTGCGACGGCGTATCGATCACCGAAATGCGTCCCGCAGCCCCTGTGCAAGTCTTCCACCTCGCCTTTGATCGCCACGAAATCCTTAGCGTGGGCGGCATCGAGGTCGAAAGCTATCACCCAGGGCCTGAGCATCTCGTCTCCGTCCGAGGCAATATGCTCGAACTCTTCCTGACGATGTTCCCGCACATCAACGAGCTGAGCGATTTCGGACCGCTCTCGCGGCCTCGGGTCAGTCTCAGGGATCTGGATCTGTTCAGCGCCGCCTAATCAGGCGTCGCGGGCCAGCCGCTCTTCGAGAACATCAAAGGGCACGCCGGGCTGGTCCTTCGCGCCGCGAATTACCAGCGAGGTCTTCACGCTCGATACGTTCGGCGCCTTAAGGAGATCTTCGGTCAAGAACCGCTGGAACGTCCGAAGATCAGGTGCAACGCACTTGAGGATGAAATCCACTTCGCCATTAAGCATGTGACACTCGCGCACGAGCGGCCATTCCTGACAACGTCCTTCAAAGGCCGAAAGATCAACCTCGGCCTGACTCTGAAGGCCTACCATCGCAAACACCTGCACTTCAAAGCCCAATTCGCGCGCGTCCACGTCAGCGTGATACCCACGAATATAGCCCTGCTCTTCAAGCGTGCGCACACGGCGCAGACAGGGCGGCGCGGAAATACCAACACGCTTTGCCAGCTCAACGTTCGTCATCCGCCCGTCCGCCTGAAGTTCGGCAAGGATCATACGGTCAATTTCATCAAGCTTCGTGCCGGGCATTTGCCACCTCGTAGTTTTTCAATGTCCTTTACGTCAACGCACTCGGGAGCGCAACAATATTTCACAAACGCGCAACTTCCTTTCCGAGAGTTGCGGCGATTTGCGTCTATCGTGACGATGGGCGGCCCTTTTACTTGGGTCGCGGCGGCGCTATATCGGGACGGCTAGATAATGAAAAGGGGCTGACATGTCTGACTCGCGCCACACCAAAGTTCTGATCATCGGCTCCGGCCCCGCAGGCTATACCGCAGGCGTTTACGCCAGCCGCGCCATGCTCTCCCCGATCCTCGTGCAGGGGATGGAGCCGGGCGGCCAGCTCACCACCACGACCGAGGTCGAGAACTGGCCGGGCGTCAACGAAATCCAAGGCCCCGAGCTGATGGTCAACATGGAAGCCCACGCCAAGGCCATGGGCTGCGAGATCATCATGGACATCATCACCGATCTGGACCTGTCCAAGCGTCCCTTCACCGCCAAGGGCGACAGCGGCACCATCTACACCGCCGATGCCGTGATCCTCGCCACAGGGGCCAAGGCCAAATGGCTCGGCCTTCCCACCGAAGAGAAATTCCGCGGCTTTGGCGTGTCGGCCTGTGCGACCTGTGACGGCTTCTTCTATCGCGGTCAGGAAATCATCGTGGTCGGCGGCGGCAACACCGCCGTGGAAGAGGCGCTCTTCCTCACCAACTTCGCCTCCAAAGTGACGCTGATCCACCGCCGCGACGAGCTACGCGCCGAAAAGATCCTCATCGACCGCCTCAACAAGAACCCCAAGATCGAGACCCTCTGGTTCCACGAAATCCACGAGGTTTACGGCACCGACAGCCCGCTCGGCGTCGAAGGCGTCAAGGTCAAGCACACCAAAACGGGCGAGATTACGGACATCCCCGCCAAGGGCGTCTTTATCGCCATCGGCCACGCCCCCGCGAACGAACTCGTCAAGGACCAGCTTGAATTGCACAACGGCGGCTATGTCTCGGTGAAACCCGGCTCGACCGAAACCTCGATCCCCGGCGTCTTTGCAGCAGGCGACCTCACCGACCACAAATACCGCCAAGCCATCACCTCCGCAGGCATGGGCTGCATGGCCGCCCTAGACGCCGAACGCTTCCTCGCGGAAGAG
>CAYWUN010000016.1:0-38808 GCA_964461315.1 uncultured Aestuarium sp. | reverse complement strand
ACGATACCGATGGTGGCGAGCCAGAAGTGCCAGCTCACAAGCTTGAGGCTATAGAGCGACTGGCGACCCCAGAGGCGCGGCGTCAGGAAGTAGAGCGCTGCGAAGGTGATCATGCCGTTCCAGCCAAGAGCGCCAGAGTGGACGTGACCGATGGTCCAGTCGGTGTAGTGCGACAGCGAGTTCACTGCGCGGATCGACATCATCGGACCTTCGAAGGTGGACATACCATAGAAGCCCAGCGAGAAGACCATCATACGGATGATCGGGTCGGTGCGGATCTTGTCCCATGCGCCCGAAAGCGTCATCAAACCGTTGATCATACCACCCCACGACGGCATCCAGAGGATGATCGAGAACACCATACCGAGGGTCGAAGCCCAGTCGGGAAGAGCGGTGTAGTGGAGGTGGTGAGGGCCAGCCCAGATGTAAAGGAAGATCAGCGCCCAGAAGTGGATGATCGACAGCTTGTACGAGAAGACGGGGCGTTCGGCCTGTTTGGGCACGAAGTAGTACATCATGCCAAGGAAGCCTGCGGTCAGGAAGAAGCCCACAGCGTTGTGGCCATACCACCACTGGGTCATCGCATCCTGAACACCTGCCATCACTTGAACCGAGCGCGAACCGAAGATCGACACAGGAACAACAAGGTTGTTCACGACGTGGAGCATAGCCACAGTCACGATGAACGACAGGAAGAACCAGTTCGCAACATAGATGTGCGGCTCTTTGCGCTTGATAATCGTGCCGAGGAAGACGGCAAGATAGGCAACCCAAACAACGGTCAACCAGAGGTCGACATACCATTCGGGCTCTGCGTATTCTTTCGACTGGGTCGCGCCGAGCAGATAGCCCGTCGCCGCCAGAACGATAAAGAGGTTGTAGCCCCAGAACACAAACCAACCAAGGTTGCCGCCCCAAAGGCGCGTCGCCGAGGTGCGCTGCACAATATAGAACGACGTCGCGATCAGAGCGTTACCACCGAACGCAAAGATCACCGCCGAAGTGTGCAGCGGGCGAAGACGGCCAAAGTTGCCATAGCCTTGAAGAAATTCGAAGTTCAGTGCCGGAAAGGCCAACTGAAAAGCGATAAAGGTGCCAACCAGAAAACCGGCAAGGCCCCAAAAAGCAGTTGCGATAACACCATAACGAATGACGCCATCATTATAGCCGGTCGGTGCAGGCACCGACGGTTCTCCTGTGCGGCGGACAGTCCAGATGAACATGCCAGCAGCGACGGCCATCACGATCAACGCGTGGACCTGATACGCCAGGTCGCGCGCGAAGTTCGCGGCGAGTGCGGCCAGCAAGGCAATAATGCCCAAGGCCACGATCTTGATCCAATCCCACATAACAAGCGTTCCCTTATTTCTCCCACGCAGAATCGTGCGCAGGTTGTTCAGCTCTGAGTAGGGGTTTCACATTCGCGAGAGGTCGCTGCCTTGATCCATGTCAAGTTTTTCGGGCGTTGGCTCTGATAGGCATTTTTCTTGTGAACATTTGGGGGATTCCCCCACGCCTAGCATCGACTTGGGAGAGTGACCGATGGCTTACAAAACGATTTCGGTCGTGATCACGGATCAAGAAGCAGATCACGACGCATTGATGAGTGCATTTAATATTGCCGTCGCAAACAAAGCTCATCTCGATGTTCAATGTATCGGAATCGATCCGGCTCGTTTTGAGGCCATTCCAATCGGGAGCGCTGCCAGCCTCGCGGTTAGCGCGCTAGAGGATGCTCGCAAAACGGCGGACGAGCTCGCTAAATGGGCGACGGCTCTTTTGCCAAAAGATTATAGCCCAGTCGCAGTCGTGCCCAGCATCGTACCGCAAATGGGAATCGAAGCGATGGTCGCGCGACTTGCGCGGTATTCTGATCTCGTGATCTCGGCAAAGCCTTACGGCAGCGAGAAGAACCCCCTGCATGTCACGGTGTTCGAAGCGGAATTATTCGGTTCAGGCGCACCAGTTCTTGTTGTTCCGCAAGGAACCGTTCTCTCTGGTGTTCCATTTCGTCAGATCGTCGTTGCTTGGAATGAAAGCGCCGAGTCTTTCGCAGCTATTCGAGCGGCACTGCCTGCGCTCAAACAAGCGAGTCGCGTTCATATAGTTATGGTCGATCCACCTGCGCATTCGCCGGAGCGCTCTGATCCTGGTGGAGCGATTTGCTTGATGCTTGCGCGTCACGGCGTCAAAGCCGAGGTGTCTATCCTTGCCCGCACAATGCCACGCATTTCCGAAGTCGTTACGCGATTTGCAAACGAGCATTCAGCAGATGCAATTGTTATGGGCGCCTATGGTCATTCGCGTTTTCGCGAGTCCATTTTGGGCGGAGCGACCCGAGACATGCTCGAGCACTCGAAGTTACCTTTGATCATGGCGCACTAATGCACCTTGACCTCTCACCCACGGGATCAGGCGACAAACCCACCATCCATGTCGTCGCCAGTTTCGGCGAGCAACGCTTCGAAGTCTTCGACAAGGATCTTGCGTTTACCGTCGAGGGTGATGACGCCTTCGCGCTTAAGCGCGGAAATCTGGCGGCTTACCGTTTCGAGAGTGAGGCCCAGATAATCAGCCATCGACTCGCGGGTCAGCGGAAGATTGATCTCGATCTGTCCCTTAAGGTTGCTCATCGACAAAGTAGACTCGCGACGCGCGATGATAGTCAGAAGGCTCGCAATCTTTTCTCGAGCAGTCTTGCGGCCAAGAATGAGCATCCACTCGCGCGCAGCGTCAAGCTCGTCCAAGGTCATATCCAAAAGACGCTCGGCGACGTGCGGCGTGACAGCCATCAGTTGCTCGAAGGGGCGACGCCGAAAACAGCAGAGCGTGACCTCGCTGATGGCGGTTACGTCGTAAGCAGATGCGTTACGGCCCGGACGGCCGATAAAGTCGGAAGGAAGCAAAAGGCCAAGCATCTGGGTGCGGCCATCTTCCAACGTTTGGCTCAAAGTCGCGACACCGCGCACGACCGAACCGAGAAAGCTCATTTCATCGCCAGCCCAGGCGATCGTCTGACCGGCCTCGTAGGTTCGATAATATTTGATGGCTTCAAGCTTTTCGAGCTCGTCCCCATCGCACTTCGCACAAACCGCCCGATGGCGGATTGGGCACTCGCCGCAATGGATTTCATTGGTCAATGGAATGTTCAAACTGTGACCCTCAATTCGCGCATGAAGTGCCTTCACCTTAATCCATTTTACCTAGGGATATGCAATGGTTTCTCATGAAAGACTCCGTGAGTTAGGACTATTTGACGCTCGCGCGCCACGCTATACGAGCTATCCGCCTGCCAACCACTTTTCCAACGATGTCGCCCCGGCGACAACGGCACAGTGGATAGCTGCGATTCCATCAGGTGCACGCGTTTCGCTTTACTTCCATATTCCCTATTGCCGTAGGCTTTGCTGGTTCTGTGCATGCCGCACCCAAGGCACGTCTACAGATCGTCCGTTAGTGCCTTATCTTGCCCTTTTAAAGAAAGAGCTTGCGCTGGTCGGCAACTCCCTACGAGACGACGTTGTGATCAGCCAAATTCACTTTGGCGGTGGCACACCAACGCTTCTACCACCTTACATGATCCGCGAACTCGGCGCTGCGGTTCGGGCGTTTCGCCCTCTTGCGGAGGATCTTCAATTCTCTGTCGAGATTGACCCAACCGAAGTCGACCAAGCACGCATTGATGCGTTGGCTGAGATCGGCATGACCCGCGCGTCTATCGGCGTTCAGGATTTTGATCCAGTCGTTCAGCAGTCTATCGGCCGCGATCAAAGCTTTGAGGAAACGCGCCGTGTCGTCGAAATGCTGCGTTCGGCTGGCATTACTTCGTTAAACATGGACATTCTCTACGGCTTGCCGTTCCAGACCAAGCAACGCATGGCCGACAGTGTGCAACGCGTCTTATCGCTCAACCCTGACCGTGTGGCGCTTTATGGCTATGCCCATGTGCCTTGGATGGCAAAGCGTCAGGTTATGATCCCCGCCGAAGAATTGCCAAGCGCGGAGCAACGGCTAGAGTTATTCGACACAGCCCGCGAGCTTTTCATGTGGGACGGATATGAAGAGATCGGCATTGACCACTATGCCCGCCCCCAAGATAGCCTCGCTCTATCGAACCGCGAGCATTTGATGCGGCGCAATTTCCAAGGTTACACTGATGATACGTCGGACGTCCTCATCGGGATGGGTGCTTCGGCGATTTCACGTTACCCTCAAGGCTTTGCACAAAACGTCTCAGCCTCGTCTAAATACGCGCAATTCATCGAAGACGGTCAACTCGCGACTGAACGGGGGCACACAATGTCGGCAGACGACCATTTGCGCTCAGACATGATCGAAAGTTTGATGTGCCGGTTTGCGCTCGACTGCAATGCACTCGCGGCCAAGCACAACAAATCTGCGAGCGAGGTTTTTGCAATGACAGCAGCGATGCGCGAGAGGTTTCATGACCTCCTTGAGATCAAAGACGGCGTCATAACACTCAATGAAAGCGCACGTTTAATTGCACGACTTTGCGCTCAGGAAGTTGACGCATATGCCATGCCCGAAGGACGACACAGTAGGGCTCTTTGACGCCATCGCCTCAAAGAGCCTTGTTTTGGCCGAAATGTTCAGGATATTCGCCCTCGAGTTAGTTTAGAGGGCACAATGAGCAATCCGCTTTTCGACCGCCTGTTTGGTCGCCACATTGGCAAGAATTCCACGTTCCTCATCCTCGAGGATGGATCGCGATTTAGTCACGGGCGATTTTTGAATCTTGCGGCACGATATGCTCATGCCTTTGCAGAGCTCGGCCTCAAGGCAGGTGATCGTGTCGCGCTCCAAGTCGAAAAGTCGCCGAATGCGCTTGCCGTCTATGCGGCTTGCGCGCAATCCGGCCTCGTCTTTCTTCCTTTGAACACAGCCTATACCGCACATGAGGTCGATTACTTCGTGTCAAACTCTGGTGCAGGACTTTTGATCGGCGATCCAGACAAGGCCGGAAACCTTTCCGACGTGGCCGCGCGCTATGGCGCAAAGTTCCTCACCCTCGATGCAAATGGCGATGGCTCGCTCGCGGCGAAAGCTGCAGGCAAGCCCGAAGATTTCCAGACGGTTGACCGCGACGAGAACGATCTCGCTGCGATCCTTTACACTTCTGGCACGACGGGCCGATCAAAAGGTGCGATGCTGTCACAGCGCAATCTTCTCTCAAACGCTGAGGTTCTTTGCTCCGAATGGCACTTCACCGAAAACGATGTGCTTTTGCATGCGCTCCCGATTTTTCACACACATGGACTTTTTGTCGGAACTAATATTTCGCTCTTAACCGGCGGTGCGATGATTTTTCTTCCGCGCCTCGATGTGGATGCGTTGATTAAGTGGATGCCGACGGCGACATCCATGATGGGTGTGCCGACATTCTATACCCGACTACTGGGCGATGCGCGCTTTACCCAAGAACTCACTCGCAATATGCGCCTTTTCGTTTCGGGTTCGGCGCCACTTCTTGCTGAAACACATCGGCGCTTTTTCGATAGGACGGGGCACAAGATCCTCGAACGCTACGGCATGACCGAGACCAATATGAATACGTCCAACCCATATGAAGGTGATCGACGTCCGGGAACCGTCGGCCTTCCTCTACCCGGTGTTGAAGTAAAGGTGTGCGACACCGACGGAAACGAGCTCCCGCGCGGAGAGATTGGCACGTTGGAAGTGCGCGGCGCGAACGTATTCCAGGGCTATTGGCAGATGCCCGAGAAAACGCGTGAAGAACTGCGCGAAAATGGGTTCTTCATCACCGGTGACCTCGCCCAGCAGGCCGAAGATGGATATGTCACAATCGTTGGACGCGCCAAGGATCTTGTGATTTCCGGCGGCTTCAACATCTACCCCAAAGAGGTCGAAGAAGCGCTCGACACACAAGATGGAGTGCTGGAAAGCGCAGTGATTGGCGTGCCCCATCCCGATTTGGGTGAAGCAACTGTGGGTGTCATTGTAGCCAAGAATAATGAAAAGCCTGACCTCGACTCGATCCAGCTTAACCTTGGCAACCGCCTTGCTCGCTTCAAACAGCCTCGCAAACTTATCCTGATTGATGCACTCCCGCGCAATACGATGGGCAAGGTCCAGAAGGCGGCGCTAAGAGATCAATACAAAGGACTATTCGAATGACCGTTTTCAAGGCCCAGCCAACAATCTCAGGCTATGGGATTGCCCTTTCGCCTCTGTGTGAGAGCGACCGCGAAGGGCTCTTTGCAGCCGCGGCTCACCAAGAGGTTTGGGCAGGTCATCCGGCAAAAGAGCGCTATAAGCCCGAAGTCTTTCATCCTTACTTCGATTTTCTTCTCGGAACCGGAAACGCGCTTGCCATTCGAGACGCCGCAACGAATGAGATCATCGGGACCTCAAGCTTTTATCCCGCTCCCGATCACGAAAATAGCATCTCTATCGGCTTCACGTTCTTGACCAATAGCCGTTGGGGTGGCGCGACCAATTTTGCGATGAAGCGCCTGATGCATGAATATGCATTTGGGTACTTTGACGAGATTTGGTTTCATATCGCACCTGATAATATCCGCTCGCAAAAGGCGACGTCAAAACTTGGTGCAAAATTCAAATATGATGCTTCCCTCGAAATCGGCGGACCTGCAAAAGATTGGAAATGCTATTGCTTGTCGCAAAAAGACTGGGATGCTGTCGTGAAAGAACGGGCGCTTTGAAAAAACTGCGCTAGTTCGACGTAATACGAAGTTTCGGGGAGGAGCCTTCGAATGCGCCTAGGCCTTATTGTACTTATCGTTGCATACGGATTGAGCCAGTTTTACCGAGCATTCTTGGCGGTTTTTTCTGGTGTATTATCTTCGGACATTGGCGTAACGCCCGAAAGCCTTTCGACAGCGCTTGGAACGTGGTTCGTTATCTTCGCACTCATGCAAATTCCAGTAGGCGAGGCACTGGATCGGGTCGGGCCAAGGATCACAACTTCACTCTTGCTCGGTCTCGCAGCTGGGGGCGGCGCAATGGTGTTCAGCGTGGCAAGCGAGCCTTGGCACGTAAACGTGGCAATGGGCCTGATTGGCGTAGGCTGTTCGCCCGTCCTCATGGCGTCTTATTTCATTTTCGCTCGTGTCTTCCCTCCGGCGATGTTCGCGACACTCGCAGGGGCAACACTTGGCTTTGGTTCGCTTGGCAATATCGCGAGCTCGGCCCCAACAGCTTGGGCCGTCGAAGCAATTGGCTGGCGGGAAACGATGATGATCGTCGCCGTAGCAACAGTCATCGTGGCAATCGTTCTGTTCTTCACCATCAAAGACCCAGAAAAGGTAGAAACAGCACACCGTGGCTCGCTGTTTGATCTTTTGAAGATGCCCGTACTCTGGCCGATCTTTGTGATGGTCGCTGTCAACTACATACCTGCGGCGGGTATTCGCGGGCTATGGTCCGGCCCCTACGCAGCTTCGGTTCTGGGTGCTGACACCGCAATCATCGGCAACATCACACTTGCTATGGGCCTTGCTATGATCGCAGGCAACTTTGCATACGGACCGATGGATCGCCTCTTTGGTACGCGCAAATGGGTGATCTGGGGCGGCAATTTCATCGGGATGCTCGGTCTTATCGGACTTGCGCTTTTCCCCTCGAGCGGGATCGTGACGGCCACTGTCCTACTGGCTATCGTCGGCTTTTTTGGGGCGTCTTTCCCGATGATCGTTGCGCATGCGCGCGGTTTCTTCCCACCGCACCTCACGGGTCGCGGTGTTACGCTCGTGAACCTGTTTTCCATTGGATCGGTAGGTCTAAGCCAATTCGCTACTCGCCCACTTTTTGAGTCGTTTAAATCCTCCACAAACTCTCCAGCCGAGGCTTATAGCCTTCTTTTCTGGTGTTTCGCGGGACTTATTGGGGTCGGATTGGTGATTTATCTCTTCGCCAAAGACCGCACAGACTGACAAGGCTCTTTTACTTGGAGCGCTTTGCCAGTATACGGCGCGCGTTTAAACCAAGGAGCAAGGCCAATGGGCTACAAAGTCGTCGTCGTTGGCGCCACGGGTAACGTGGGCCGCGAAATGCTGAACATCCTCGCCGAGCGCGAGTTTCCGGTCGATGAGATCGCCGCACTTGCAAGCCGCAAGTCGCTGGGGACCGAAGTCAGCTTTGGCGAGCGAACTTTGAAAACCCAAGACTTGGATGCATTCGATTTTACCGGCTGGGACATTGCTCTCTTCGCTATCGGTTCGGACGCGACCAAGAAGTATGCTCCGCTGGCCGCCAGTCAGGGCTGCGTCGTCATCGATAACTCGTCGCTCTACCGCTACGACCCCGATGTGCCGCTGATCGTTCCCGAAGTGAACGCCGACGCCGTTGTCGGCTACACGAAGAAGAACATCATTGCGAACCCGAACTGCTCGACCGCGCAGATGGTTGTCGCCCTCAAGCCGTTGCATGACCGCGCCAAGATCAAGCGCGTTGTCGTCTCGACCTATCAATCCGTATCGGGCACCGGAAAAGAGGCCATCGACGAGCTATGGAACCAGACTAAGGGCATGTACGTCCCCGGTCAGGAAGTCGCTCCGTCAGTCTATCCCAAGCAGATCGCCTTTAACGTGATCCCGCACATCGACGTGTTCCTTGATAGTGGCGACACGAAAGAAGAGTGGAAGATGGTCACCGAGACTAAAAAGATCCTCGACAAGAACATTAAGCTGACCGCGACCTGTGTGCGCGTTCCGGTTTTCGTTGGTCACTCTGAATCGATCAACGTTGAGTTCGAAGAGTTCCTTGACTGGGAAGAAGCGACCGACATTCTTCGTGAAGCTCCCGGTATCATGGTCATCGACAAGCGTGAGGCTGGTGGCTACGTCACGCCGATCGAATGCGTTGGCGACTATGCGACCTTCATCAGCCGTATCCGTCAGGATGTGACTGTTGAAAACGGCATCAACTTCTGGTGCGTTTCAGACAACCTCCGCAAAGGTGCTGCTCTCAATGCGGTACAGATTGCAGAAGTTCTTGGTCAGCGCTGCCTGAAAAAGGGTTAATCGCTCAGATAGAATCAAATGGAAAAGCCTCGCCTTCGGGTGGGGCTTTTTGTTTTTGTGCGGTCGATTTACCAAAAAACAACCAAAACGTTTAAAATTACCCCATAAATCCATCCATTGGGATAGCGCCAACCACCCTTTGAACTCTCCCTTAATACAATTGTGAACAGGAATATTTCCACCCAAACGAGTATCTTTGACTTGTAGCGGGACTGTCCCAATCCGGTACCGTTACAAAACCAACTTCCTCGGTCCGGCGGCGGCTTCCCCCCAACCAACCGTCGCCGGTCTACGGAAGGAAATTTAAGATCAAATTGTGGAAAATGTTTATGAATCTTGCTTCCAAGGCGCGCCTCGGCCGCATCACAGCTCTAAAAGTAAAAGCTGAACGCGCCGCAAATGCGGATGCAAGTTCACAATCCTAGTTTAAGAATTTAAATTTTCGGGGCCGAACGTTCCCTCAAGCATCGGCCCCGAAATTCTGTCAAATCGCGTCGAATGTTCCCGACCCTGGATGATAGCATTCAAGCGTACCATCACCGATATCATTCCATAGACCATGCAGGCTCAGTTCGCCATTCTCGACGGCCTCGGCTACAAATGGAAAGCTCATCAGGTTTTCAAGTGAAACCAAGACTGCTTCTTTTTCGAGATCGCGTGTACGAGTTTCCTCGTCGCCGTCCTTGAGGCGATCAAAGCCCGGACGCAGGATATCCATCCAACGTCCAATAAAACTTGATTCCTCTTCGAGTTCTGGCGCGTGTCCGGTGCACATGTCGTAACAGCCCTTAACGCCGCCGCAGCCAGAGTGCCCAAGCACAATCAGATGCGCCACTTTGAGAGCCGTGACAGCGTACTCAACCGCAGCGGACGTGCCGTGCTGAAGACCATCGGGCTTATAAGGCGGGACAAGATTCGCAATATTACGGTGAATGAAGAATTCGCCCTGATCCGCGCCAAATATTGATGTTACGTGCACACGGCTATCGCAGCATGAAATGACCATGGCGCGTGGACGTTGACCTTCATCCGCAAGACGACGGTACCAAGCTTTGTTTTCAGCGTGAGTGGTAGCTTTCCAGCCAGCATAGCGGCGGACAAGATACTCAGGCAGTGGTTTGGCAAATTTCATGTCATATCCCCTGTCGCAGTTTCATCGTTAATATGGCGGATTTTCGGGAAATTCGAGGGATAAAATGCCTCACTGATAAAGAGGTTGGGAACCAAGTTTGTTGTACCGCTAGAGCATGCAAAAACTCGACGCCATCCATATTGACCCGCAATCCCCGATCAACCCTGTCGGTGAGCTTAGGTTCCATGATCAAATCAAATTTGATCCCGCTCCTATAAGGCAACTGTATCAAGACAAGGGCCATCAACATGCTGAGGAACACATCTGCAACATCCTCGAAAATATTGCACGACTGCTTGAACGCCTTAACCGAGCGATTGCGGGACACCAGAATGAACTGGCCGCAGCACTCGCTCGCGATCTCGCGGATTTGGCAAATGACATCGGCCTTGGAACCGTGGGTATCGTCGCCAGCCATATTTGCGATGCAGCCTACGGCGATCCAACCTCGCTCAATGCCATTCTTGCTCGTCTCAAAAGGGTGACAGAACCCTCGATGATTGAGATCTGGTCAGACCAACGCGGAGCCACTTGAAGGCGTGAAAGAGTTAGATACTGTAAGGGTAACTCGCACCAAGGAGATCTGTCTTGAAATTTGCCCCTGCTAATAGTGCAGCCATTCCTGTTTCAATCGTGACCCCCGAAACTCTTGACGCGACATTGAATACGCTAAGTGAGACCGCACACGCATGGGCGAGACTGAATGAGTACAAGGCATCATCGGGTTCAGTTATCGCGCTCCCCAATTCTGAGGGGAAAATTGAACATGCTCTAATTGGTCTTGGCAACGAACCTTTGCGCAATTCAGGCCGGTTCTGGGCGGCAAATGGAGCGGGTAAATTACCCGAAGGCAATTACTCGATCGTTAGTGGAATTGATACCCGCGACCTGGAAGAAGCGGCGTTGGGTTGGCTTCTGGAAAGCTATGTCTTCGATAAATATAAATCACTATCACCCAACAAAGCGTGCCTCATTGCACCAAAAGGAATTGATGCGGACAAAATCGAGGCGATTGCCAAAGGCGAATACCTAACACGCGACTTGATAAATACGTCTTCTGCACAAATGGGGCCGGAAGAGCTTGAACAGGCTACACGTTCGCTCGCACACGAGCACGGCGCGGAAATTTGTGTTGTCGAGAGCGATGCTTTGCTCGATCAAAATTTCCCTCTTATTCACACAGTTGGCCGTGCGTCTGACCGAGCACCCCGTTTGATTGATCTGAAATGGGGCGACGCGGGACCGAAACTTACCCTCGTTGGCAAAGGGGTTTGTTTCGATACCGGCGGCCTGAATATCAAACCATCAAGCTCAATGGGCCTTATGAAAAAGGACATGGGAGGCGCCGCCACCGTTTTAGGCCTTGCCCACATGATCATGGCTCTAGGGCTCAGGGTTCAGTTGCGAGTCCTCATTCCAGCCGTCGAGAATTCCATTTCTGGCAGTGCATTCCGGCCAGGTGACGTACTTACCGCGCGAAATGGCAAGACAATTGAAATCAACAACACGGATGCTGAGGGACGGCTCGTACTTGCTGACGCACTCGCTTACGGTGCCGAGTATAGTCCTGATCTGATGATTTCGATGGCTACACTTACGGGCGCTGCTCGAGTCGCCGTCGGCCCTGACCTCGCTCCGTTTTACACCGACAACGACGAACACGCAGATGCTCTGTCTCGCGGTGCAGCACTAGTCAAAGACCCAGTCTGGCGGATGCCATTTCACGCGCCCTATGAGAAAATGATCGAACCCGCGATTGCCGACCTCGACAATGCGCCTTCTGGTGGCTTCGCTGGCTCGATCACTGCTGCACTCTTCCTTCGCCGATTTGCTGGCAACACGCCTTACATGCATTTTGACATCTATGGCTGGAACCCAAGCGCAGCGCCCGCACGACCCAAAGGTGGCGTCGGACAAGGTGCGCGGGCAGTACTTGAGGCATTGCCACAAATGTTAGGACTATGATGGACCGCAGGATTACAGCCGCAAATGGACGCGTCGCGGCAATCGAACTGCAAGGGAAAGTCAGCGCCAACCGTTTTGTTGAAGGCGAAGTGCGCTCGATTACACGGCCGATTGTAGACCTGCGCGAATCTCCAGACGGTATGCGGGATCGACAGCTCTTGCTCGGTACTCAGGTTCGGGTTTTCGAAACACAAAATGGCTGGAGTTTTGTTCGTTCGGAACGGGACGGATATGTGGGCTATGTGGAAACATCGACCCTTGGTTCGGCACAAGCGCCAACGCATTTCGTTCAAAGTTTAGCGACCCACGTCTATCCGGAGCCAGACTTCAAAACTCGCGAGCTTGCGATGCTGAATTTTGGAGCGCGCGTCGCGGTCGTTTTCGAGCACCGCAAGTTTTGGGAAACGACGATCGGATATATTCCAAAGAGCCACGTTCGGCAAATCGACATGCCGCTGAGTGACCCCGCAACTGTAGCGGCGCTTCATTTCGGAGTACCTTACCTTTGGGGAGGAAACTCAACACTTGGCATCGATTGCTCGGGGCTCGTGCAGGCGTCGCTACATGCCTGCAATATCGACTGCCCTGCCGACAGCGATATGCAGCTCTCGATTGGCATGGATGCACCCGGTCTCCCGATGCGACGGGATTTGGTTTTCTGGAAAGGTCACGTCGCTATGATGGTAGACGACGAAACACTGATCCACGCAAATGCCCATCATATGGCAGTCAAATATGAGCCTTTCCAAAATGCGCGACTTCGCATTGCCGCGCAGGGCGACGGAGAAGTCATCGCGATCAGGCGCCTATAATTAGTCGACGATCCTGATCAGTTTGCGCTCCAAGATACTAAGCACCTGCTTAAGATCGTTCCCTCGCTTGAGAACCTGACCTTCCATACTGACAACACTATACTGGCCTTGCCTGTTCCGAAGCTTGGGTCGTTTCTCAATTCGATAGAGCGGGTTTTCCGAGGTGCGGCGGAAGACTGCGAAAACGGCCAAGTCCTTAAGCGTAGAAATTCCGTAGTCTCGCCACTCGCCTGCCGCGACCATACGGCCATAGAGACCAAGAATGATACCAAGCTCGGTTCTATGAAACGCGACTTGCTCGTTGGGGTCGGGGAACGGAATAGGTGGCTGTATGCTCATTCTGTAAAGATTTGCTCCTTTTGTTTCGCAAATCAAGAAGATGCATAGGCACGAGCCACAAAATTGCCCCAATCTTTCCCAGACATTTCCCTTTTTCACTCTCTTTATGGCCGCATTAGGATATCAAAACACAACCATACGAAGTAACTCCTGGCACGGCGTAAAAGCCCCCACCCAGAGCGCCGTGTCAGGTTTACTTCGGATGCTTAACCGCAAAAGATCCGTTCGATGGTCTCATCCCCAGAAACCTCGAAGTTGATCCGCTCGGCGCGCATGTCCATCGTGACTGCGTCGCCAGGCCGGATTACCCGAACCATCCGAATAATGAGAACCTTTTCAAGTTCAGTCGCTGGCTGACCAATGAGACCCGCGAAATTCGAGGCCTCGCAGGTATCAAGTGCCGGAAGTGGCGACTCGCTCGAAGGTTGCGGCGATGCAGGAACCTCAGGCGGAACATAACCACCCGTGCAGGCGGCAAGGAAAACAGGCAGGATCAGAAACTTACGCAAAATCATTTCCTTTCGGTGAAACATTTTGACAGATTCTAGCTTAAATTCGGCAAAACAACAGATACTAGAGATTGAGCTTTCCAAGTTGGACGCTACCGTAGCGCCAACTTAAACGAGGAGAGTTACATGAGAACGCGTGCAGCAGTAGCACTTGGAGCAGGCAAACCGCTCGAGATCATGGAAGTGAACTTGGAAGGCCCAAAGGCCGGCGAAGTTCTGGTCGAAATCAAAGCCACCGGCATCTGCCACACTGACGAATTCACGCTATCAGGCGCCGATCCTGAGGGCATGTTCCCTGCTATTCTCGGGCACGAGGGCGCAGGCGTCGTTCTTGAAGTTGGTCCTGGCGTGACCTCGCTGCAGCCGGGCGATCATGTGATACCGCTTTACACCCCCGAATGCCGAGAGTGTGAATATTGCCTCAACCCCAAGACCAACCTTTGCCAGTCGATCCGTTCGACACAAGGGCAGGGGCTCATGCCAGACGGCACCAGTCGTTTCTCGATGCTCGATGGCACTCCAATCTTGCACTACATGGGTTGCTCGACATTCTCTAATCACACCGTTCTTCCAGAAATCGCGCTGGCCAAAGTGCGCAAAGACGCCCCCTTCGAGAAGATTTGTTATATCGGTTGCGGTGTAACCACTGGAATTGGCGCTGTGATCAACACAGCCAAGGTCGAGCTCGGTAGCCGTGCGATCGTTTTCGGCTTGGGCGGTATTGGTCTTAACGTCATTCAGGGCCTTCGTCTCGCCGGTGCGGACCAGATCGTGGGCGTTGACCTGAACCCAGGCAAAGTCGAAATGGCCAAGCGGTTCGGCATGACCGACTTTGTCAACCCAAGCGAAGTAAAAGGTGATCTCGTCGGTCACCTTGTCGAGTTGACCCGTGGCGGCGCGGACTACACGTTCGACGCAACCGGCAACGTGAACGTTATGCGCACAGCTCTCGAATCCGCCCATAAGGGTTGGGGTGAGTCGATTATTATCGGTGTTGCACCCGCTGGCGCCGAGATCAGCACCCGTCCTTTCCAACTCGTGACCGGTCGGAGCTGGCGCGGCACCGCTTTCGGCGGCGCACGTGGACGCACTGATGTTCCAAAGATCGTTGACTGGTACATGGATGGAAAGATCGAGATCGATCCGATGATCACCCACACGATGCCTCTAGATGACATCAACAAGGGGTTTGATCTGATGCACGCAGGCGAGTCGATCCGATCCGTAGTCGTTTACTAAGTTGACTGGGCGGGGATCATCCCCGCCCTCTCGCATTCCGCTTGCATCCAATTTGTTCGGGTCTATTTTAGAACCATTCTAAAAGGAGCCAATTATGATCCCCGGTTTCCAATCCCGTCGCCGTTTCAAAGATCTAAGCGAACAAGAAATCTTGGCGCTCGCTATCTCGTCCGAAGAAGACGACGCACGCATTTATCGCATGTACGCAGAGCGCTTGCGTGAGGAATTCCCTGCATCTGCCGCCATTTTCGACGGCATGGCAGAAGAAGAGGATGACCATCGCCGCCGCCTCATAGACCTTCACACACGTCGCTTCGGCCATGTTATCCCCCTCATCCGCCGCGAGCACGTTTCTGGTTTCTATGCGCGCCGTCCGATTTGGCTCGTCGAAAACCTCGGTCTCGAGCGCATGCGTGAGGAAGCCGAAAAGATGGAGCAGGACGCCGAGCGTTTTTATCGTACGGCCGCCGCGAACACTCAGGACGCTTCGACCCGCAAGCTACTCGGTGATCTGGCCGCAGCTGAGGCTGGACACACATACAAAGCGAACAAGCTGGAAGAGTCCCACCTTGATCGTGAGACCCGAGACACCGAGCACGAAACCGCACATCGTCAATTCATTTTGACTTGGGTTCAGCCAGGCCTCGCAGGGCTAATGGACGGCTCCGTCTCTACCCTTGCGCCGATTTTTGCGACGGCTTTCGCAACTCAGGATACATGGACCACCTTCCTCGTCGGAGCCGCCGCATCTGTCGGCGCGGGCATTTCGATGGGCTTCACCGAAGCCGCTTCTGATGACGGCCAACTCTCGGGCCGAGGCTCTCCGATCAAGCGCGGTATTTCCGCAGGCGTGATGACCGCCGTCGGCGGCTTTGGTCACGCACTTCCCTATTTGATCCCGCATTTCTGGACAGCGACATTTATCGCCTTTGTCGTCGTCTTTATCGAGCTTTGGGCCATCGCGTGGATCCAGAACCGCTATATGGACACGCCTTTCCTTCGCGCAGCTTTCCAAGTGGTATTGGGCGGGGCCTTGGTATTCGCCGCCGGCGCACTGATCGGATCTGGATAACGGCCATTTTTGGCCAAAACATCCTTTGAAGTGTTCCAAGCCCAACCACCTTGCGCTATGAGAAGCGCGAGCAGAAGGAGCGTTGTTATGAGCCGACCCAAACCCGTAGTTCTTTGTATTCTTGATGGCTGGGGCAAGCGAGACGATCGCACGGGTAACGCGCCGCTTCTTGCGAACACACCGACATTTGACCAGATCATGTCGACCTGCCCCACTGCCGAAGTGATTACACATGGCCCTGATGTTGGCTTGCCAACCGGACAAATGGGTAATTCCGAGGTTGGGCACACAAACATTGGCGCAGGTCGCGTGGTCGCTATGGACCTTGGCCAGATTGATCTCTCTATCGAAGACGGCTCATTCGCAAAGAACGCTGCACTGATCGCCTTTGGCAAGAAGGTGAAGACCGCTGGAGGCGCTGCGCATATCATGGGCGTCGTATCAGACGGTGGCGTGCACGGCCACATCAACCACATGGTCGCCGCAGCAGAGGCTTTGACCGCCCAAGGTCTCGACGTCGTTGTCCACGCAATCACCGATGGCCGTGATGTTGCGCCGTCTTCCGCCAAAGACTTCATGCAAGAGCTTGTTGAACGCATGCCAGAGGGCGCGACCATCGCTACTGTGATCGGTCGATACTTTGCGATGGACCGCGACAACCGTTGGGAGCGCGTCAGCACAGCATATGACGCTATGATCAACGGCAAAGGCAGTCACGCATCCGACGCAGTCACTGCAGTTGCTCAGTCTTATGAAATCGGAAAGACAGACGAATTCATCCCAGCGACAGTGATTGGAGACTATGCTGGTGTGGAAAAAGGCGATGGTTTCTTCTGCCTGAATTTCCGCGCCGATCGCGCGCGCGAAATCCTCGCCGCTATCGCGAACCCTGATTTTGACGGTTATGATCGTGGCCCGCTCGCACCGCTTTCGGCTCTTCTTGGTATGGTCGAATATTCGGCCGCTCACAACGCATGGCTCGAAACCGTTTTCCCAAAGCGCGAGATTGTGAATACGCTCGGCGAATGGGTTGCAAAACACGGTCTCACACAGTTCCGGCTCGCCGAGACGGAAAAGTACCCGCATGTTACCTTCTTCCTCAACGGGGGCAAAGAAACGCCCGAAGAGGGCGAAGATCGGCACATGCCGAAGTCGCCGAACGTCGCGACATATGATCTCCAACCTGAAATGTCAGCGCCAGAGGTCACCGAGGCATTCGTGAAGGCCATCGAGAAGGGCTACGACCTCATCGTGACGAACTATGCCAACCCTGACATGGTCGGTCACACGGGCGATTTGGATGCCGCGATCAAAGCGTGCGAGACCGTAGATCAGGGCCTCGCTCGTGTCGTCGCGGCGCTTGAAAAAGCTGGTGGCGCGATGGTACTGACCGCTGATCACGGCAATTGCGAGACGATGATCGATCCCGAAACAGGTGGCGCGCATACGGCGCATACGCTCAATCTTGTAAATGTAGCAGTTTTCGGGGCGCCCAAAGGCTCAAAACTCCGTAACGGCCGCCTCGCTGACCTTGCTCCGACTGTTCTGGACCTAATGGGGCTTGAGCTTCCGCCAGAAATGACTGGTCGGAGCTTGATCGAAAAATGATGCGTGCGGCGTTCATCGCCTTAGCTCTACTCGCTGCGCCTGCCTCGGCTCAGGAAGGGTCCGCGCAAGCCGCACTTGCGGCATCAAGGCGGCTTGAGAGTGCCTCTTTCATGCTACAAGAAGCGGGCTCCGCGCGTGATCGCGTGGCAGCGCTTACTGAAACGATCCAAGCATACGAAGACGGCTTGGTCGCCATGCGCGAAGGCCTACGCAGTGCCGCGATTAGGCAGCAATCTCTCGAACTCGAGCTTAACGCAAAACGGGACGAAGTTGCGCGACTGATGGGCGTATTGCAAACAATGGAGCGCAGCCCGGGCCCTCTATTGCTGCTCCATCCGAGTGGACCAACCGGCACCGCTCGGAGCGGTATGATCATCAGCGAAGTAACCCCAGCAATCCAATCTGAGGTCACGCGACTCAAATCCCAGTTCGAAGAAGTAACCCTCCTGCGACAGCTCCAAAACGGCGCTTCCGAGACGCTCAAAAAGGGACTTGAGGGTGCCCAAAGTGCGCGCGCTGAGCTGAGCGCCGCGATAAGTGACCGAACCGATCTCCCGCTGAAATACATCGAAGATCCGGTGCAGACGGCTCTGATCATTGCCTCTGCCGAAACTCTCGACGCTTTTGCTTCCAGCCTTGTTGCAACCGAAGGGACAGAAGCAAGCTCTGATGCATCGGCACAGAAGGGAACGCTCACGCTTCCAGTTCAAGGTCGGCTTTTACGCCGCTTTAACGAAGAGGACCTTGCGGGTGTCTCTCGGCCTGGCTTGCTCATTGCGGCGCGCCCCCGTGCACTTGTCACTGCTCCGATTGCTGCAACTTTACGGTTCAAAGGAGAGCTTCTGGATTATGGCAACGTAGTCGTCCTCGAGCCAGCGGCCGATGTGCTCCTTATTGTGACGGGCATGGCCGAAACTTTTGGAACTGTGGGCGAAGTTCTTCCCGCAGGTGCGCCATTAGGCCTGATGGGCGGCGTCGCAGAGGCTGTTGACGATATTTTGAGCGACACTGGCGAAGGTATCACGGTAAAAGCAACGGAAACGCTTTATCTCGAAGTAAGAGAAGGGCAAAGTCCCGTTGACCCCGCGACATGGTTCGCGGTCGAATGAGGTAGAAGAATGAAGAAATTTGCAATTGCAGCCGCGACTGGAACCATCCTTGGGCTTGTGCTCACCACTCAGGTTGCTGGACCGCTCCTTGCGCAAGAATCGGCTCGGAATACCACTGTTTACGAGCAACTCGATCTCTTCGGGGACATCTTCGAACGCATTCGCTCGCAATATGTCGAAGAAGTAGATGAAGCCGACCTCATCGAAGCCGCGATTAACGGTATGCTGACTTCGCTTGATCCGCACTCCAGCTATCTGTCACCGGATGCGGCACAAGACATGCGCGTTCAGACACGCGGTGAGTTTGGCGGCCTTGGCATCGAAGTCACCCAAGAAGAAGGTTGGGTCAAAGTCGTGTCTCCTATGGATGGCACCCCTGCAGATGCAGCGGGCATTCTAGCAGGAGACTTTATCACTGCCGTAGATGGCGAGAGCGTCCTTGGCCTGACCCTTGATGAAGCCGTCGAGCTGATGCGTGGCCCCATCGGGTCCGAAATTATCATCACCGTTGTTCGCGAAGGCACCACCGAACCATTTGACGTCTCGATTATCCGCGACACGATCAAGCTCACCGCTGTCCGTGCACGTACCGAGGGTCAGTCTGTTGTCCTGCGCATTACGACGTTCAATGATCAAACCTTCCCCAACCTTGCTGACGGTATCGCAAAGCAAATCGAAGAGGCCGGCGGCATAGACAACGTTAATGGTGTTATTCTAGATCTTCGCAACAACCCGGGTGGTTTGCTGAACCAAGCGATCTTTGTAGCCGACGCCTTCCTTGACGCTGGCGAGATCGTATCGACCCGCGGTCGCAACCCCGACGATGGTGAGCGTTTCAACGCAACCCCAGGGGATCTTGCAGAGGGCAAACCAATTGTTGTTCTTATAAACGGCGGGTCCGCTTCAGCTTCGGAAATCGTATCTGGTGCGCTGCAGGATCATCGACGCGCGATTGTGATTGGCACAAAGTCCTTTGGCAAAGGCTCGGTCCAAACCGTCATGCCGCTGCGTGGCGATGGAGCGATGCGTTTGACGACTGCGCGCTACTACACGCCTTCTGGTCGCTCAATCCAAGCACTCGGCATTCAGCCTGACATTATTGTGGAACAACCTCTTCCTAAGCCCACGACCGGCGAAGAGGAAGATGCACCCAAGTTCCGATCGGAGGCTGATCTCCGTGGCGCGCTGAATAATGATAGTCTGAGTGAAGATGAAATCCGTCAAATCGAAGAAGATGCTGCCAAGGCTGAAGCCACCGCAGCGCTGCGCGAGCAGGATTATCAATTGGCTTATGCAATCGACATCCTCAAAGGCCTAAGCGCCCTTGGCCCCAAGGAATAATCCGTGACGCCTGAAGAGATTGAAAAACTTCCTTATCGTCCTTGTGTTGGAGTGATGCTCGCCAATGCAAGTGGCGAGGTCTTCGTTGGCCAGCGCAAAGACTGGAAAGATCCCGCTTGGCAAATGCCTCAGGGCGGGATCGACGATGGGGAAACGCCGCTCGAAGCAGCCAAGCGTGAACTTTGGGAAGAAACGGGTGTGACCACCGATCTAGTGACGATTGAGGCCGAGACCACCGACTGGGTGAACTACGATTTGCCCCATGAAATCGTGCATAAAATGTGGGGCGGGAAATATCGTGGACAGAAGCAGAAGTGGGTTCTGATGCGCTTCAAAGGAAGCGATGATCAGGTTAACATCAAGACCGAGCATCCTGAATTTTCGGAATGGCGCTGGCTTCCCGCAGATCAGCTCTTGGACACCATCGTGCCCTTTAAGCGCGCTGTATATGAGGCTGTGTTAGCCGAGTTCAGGGACCGCCTTTGATGTTTCGCGCTGCGCTCATTGCTTTTGCGGCCGTATTCGCCACGGAAGCGAGCGCACTCAGCTGCCTGCGACCAGACGCGGCGCGAAGCTTTAATAACGCAGCAAACGCGACCGAAGTTTATCATGTCTACCTTGGCTCCCTGACACTCGAGACGCCACTTGCCAAAGGTGAAAGCGCGAGCGCAGTTTTCAAAGGGCAAGGCCTATTGAAAACTGGCTTCACATCCATCGACGAACGGCGGTTTTCGGTTGTATCACGCTGTGCCGCGGAATGGTGCGGCGCGCTAGAAACGGAGACGACAGCTCTCTTTTTCGGGCGGGTTTCCGAAGGCCAAACAATCATTGATATCACGCCTTGTGAAAATTGGGTTTTCGCCAACCCCACACAAGAAACGATTACGACTATTGAAGCCTGCATGCGCGGCGAGACCTGCAAAGAGGGCCCGCTCTTTCGCTAGGACCTACGAGTCCGCTTGACCTTTCGCTCGATTTTGGCGGCTTTGGCTTTTGCAGCGCCAATCTTTTTCCTCGGAGCTTTGCCTTTTGGTTTGCCCTTCAAGCCGCGCTTGAACCGACCCGATTGAGGCAATACCGCGCCATCGATTTCTACGATCTCAAGGATCAGACCGCCGGTCACCGGTGCAGCTTCCACAAGTTTCGCGACAACCCTCTGACCCAGTCCGATCACACGTCCAGAGCTTGAACCAACTAGGCATTGCGCCTCGGCATCATGATTAAAGTACTCTGCACCCAAATTGCGCATGGGCACCAACCCATCGGCACCCGTTTCGTCCAACTTTACGAACACACCAAACTTGGCAATCCCGCTGATGCGACCCGACAGTTCTGCACCAATTCGTTCCGAAAGGAACGCTGCTAAGTAACGGTCAGTGGTATCGCGCTCCGCCATCATTGAACGGCGTTCTGTGTCGCTAATTTGCTGCGCAGTCTCATCCAATCGGTCGATGTCCGCGTCAGTCAAACCGCCATCGCCAAAGTTATTCGCCGTGATAAGCGCACGGTGGACTATGAGGTCCGAATAACGTCGGATCGGCGAAGTGAAATGTGCGTAGTTTCGTAGAGCTAGGCCAAAATGACCGAAATTCTCAGGGCTGTAATAGGCCTGTGTCATCGAACGAAGCGTTGATAGGTTGATCAACTCATCATGCGGGCTCCCCTCAGCTTGCGACAAAAGCTGATTGAGATGACGGGTCTGAAGCACCTGCCCTTTGGCAAGATTAAAACCGGAGGACTGAGCAACCTCGCGGAGCGCATCGATCTTGTCAGGGTTCGGCTCTTCGTGAACGCGGAAAAGAAGTGGCGTGCGTTTGGTGATAAGTTCCTCAGCCGCCGCAACATTCGCAAGGACCATGAACTCTTCGATCAATCGGTGCGCGTCGAGTCGGTCTTTGAAATTGATAGAGGTCACTTGACCGTTGTCATCAAGCACGATGCGGCGCTCAGGCAGATCAAGCGCAAGCGGCTGTCGTGCCTCACGTGCACGGGCCATCGCTTCGTAAGCCGCGTAAAGAGGCCGAATAATATCGTCGAGCAGAGGGGCTACTTTCTCGGATGGATTGCCGTCCATAGCTGCTTGGACATCTTCGTAGGCAAGCGAAGCCACAGACTTCATGAGGCCACGCGTAAAGCGATGAGATAGCTTGTTACCATTGCGATCAATGCGCATCCGAACGGCCATACAAGCACGTGGCACGCCCTCGTGAAGCGAGCAAAGGTCCCCCGACAAGCGATCAGGCAACATTGGCACAACACGGTCAGGAAAATAGGTCGAGTTACCACGCTTGCGCGCCTCGCGATCCAGCGCGGATCCCGTCCTGACGTAATGCGCGACGTCAGCGATCGCGACCCAGATGTAGAAGCCGCCTTCATTCTTAGGATCATCATCTACCTCGACGTAAACGGCATCGTCGCGGTCGCGGGCATCAGCAGGGTCAATCGTCAATAGAGGAATATCGCGGAGATCTTCGCGACCCTTAAGACCAGCAGGCTTTGCTGCATCGGCCTCTTCCATCACTTCATCAGGGAAGTGGTCTGGAATTCCATGCTGGTGAATAGCAATAAGCGACACAGCGCGTGGCGCGGTCGGATCGCCAAGACGGTTTAGGATCCGCGCCTTGGGAAGGCCGAGCCGGCCCTTGGGCCCAGCTTGCTCCGCCTCAACAAGTTCGCCGTCACGCGCTCCGCCATCGGCACCGCGCATGATGACCCACTGTTTGTCAGACCCCTTGTCGACGGGAAGCAACCGGCCTCCCTCGCTGTCGGCACGGAAGATACCGACAATGCGTTGGGGGTTCGTGCCGATACGGCGGATAAGCCGAGCGGTATAGTCATGCTCTTCGGTCTTGGCTTCGACCATCTTGCCAAGGATACGCTCACCAACACCAAGCGCAGGATCGCTATCCTTGAGCACCATAAGAATTCGCGGCTCTTTCGACTTGCTGTGCCATTCCAGCGGACGCGCCCAAAGCTCGCCAAACTCGTCCAGTTCGGTGATTTGCAATACCGCAACGGGCGGGAGCTTATCTGCATCCCGATAGGACGAGCGACGCTTGGTCAGCTTTCCTTCATCTTCAAGCTCTTTGAGGATACGCTTGAGATCAATACGCGCAGCCCCTTTGATCCCAAAAGCCTTGGCGATGTCACGCTTGGCAGTCAGTGCGGGGTTTTCGGTGATCCATTGAAGGATCTCGGCTTTGGATGGGATACGTTGCATAAATCCCGCCTAACACGGCGCGTGCAAAACGTCATGCGGGAAAGTGAACGACTAGAGCATGTCCCAAATGAGTTTGAGCGCGAGAGACGTCGAAGCGATAACCAGCACAGGCTTGATCACTTTGGAGCCAACCCGCATGGCAAGCTTGGAGCCGACCCAAGCACCTGCCATCTGCGACAGGCCCATCAAAACCCCAGTGATCCACCAAGGCTTGGCAACAACCGCAAAGGCCAGCATCCCGCCAACATTAGAGGCAAAGTTCAAAAGCTTGGTATGCGCGGTTGCCTTGAGAACGCCAAAACCTGCAAGCGCAACGAACCCCAACATAAAGAACGCACCGGTGCCGGGACCAACGAGACCATCGTAAAAACCGATCACAGGGACGAACGTGACCATAAACACAGTCGGAGAAATTCGACGGATGCGGTCAATGTCGTTTAGTCCAGGCTTTAGCGCAAAGAACAGCGCGATACTGATGAGCAATACCGGAAGACCCAATCGTATCACTTCCGTCGGCAAATGGCTTGCAAGCAGCGCACCGATCACGGCGGCGAAGAAAGACACCAAAGCGGGAACAACCTGTTCGGACAGCTTGACGTGACCTGCACGCGAATAATTGATCGCGGCCATTCCAGCGCCAAAAAGGCCTTGGACCTTATTCGTAGCCAACGCGGTCACAGGAGGCGCACCAGAGATAATCAAGATCGGAAGCGTAATCAGCCCCCCGCCGCCCGCAATCGAGTCAACGAACCCCGCGGCGAATGCAGCAACGAGCAGGAGCGAAAGAAGCTCAAACGAGACTTCGAGCAAGATCAGCTCACGAATTCAGAGCGTTTGTAGCCCTGAATAAAGAGAAGCGCAGAAAGATCGCCATGATTGATGCGAACTTTGCATTCCTTTTGCACACTGGGTTTGGCGTGAAGAGCAACACCCGTTCCAGCGCGACCAAGCATGCCAAGGTCATTTGCACCATCACCTACGGCAACCACGTCAGCCTCGGAGATGCCGAGGCGGGCGGTGATTTCTTCAAGTGCTTGAACCTTTGCCTCGCGTCCCAAAATCGGACGGGCAACTTTACCGGTCAACTGACCATTTTCTTCGAGCAGCGTGTTAGCGCGGTTTTCGTCGAAACCGATCATCTGAGCAACTTTGGCCGTAAAGGCCGTAAAGCCACCAGAGACCAGCGCGGCATAGGCACCGTTCTTCTTCATCGTCGTAACGAGCTCTTTGCCACCCGGCATTAGAGTTATCCGCTCGGCCAACACTTTTTGGATCACGCTCGCGTCAAGACCTGCGAGAAGCCCGACACGTTCATCAAGCGCCCCTTCGAAATCAAGTTCGCCATTCATCGCACGCGCCGTGATGTCGGCAACACGTTCTCCGACACCTGCTTCGGCAGCCAACTCGTCGATGCACTCTTGCTGGATCATCGTGCTGTCCATATCGGCGAGAACCATCTTCTTACGACGCCCCTCGGTAACCTGAATGACAAGATCAACACGCTCGGACTGAAGGCTTTGCCAGACATCCCAAAAATTGTCAGGTTCTTGCGGCACCGTGAACTCAGCCGCCTCGCCCACTGAAAGCCAAGTTGCGTCACCTCCACCCCATGCGTTACGCAGGTTCTCGACAAGCGCTGCTTCGAGCGTATTGACGGCAGGGGCGGTCAGCAAAGTGACGGTGAACATCTCGTTAATCCTCTAAGTTTTCTGCCCTATCGCATTTATCGCACCAACTGCCAAGTGATCCACTTTGTGACTGGGGTCGTATAATCAAAAAGAGGTTAAAGATGCGTCTGTTCCATTCAATTGTATTTTTACTAGGGTTCATGGCCACGAGCGTAACTGCGCAGGGCACATTCCCAACAGTGACATCCAAGAACCTAAATGGCACCGAAGTTACGTTGCCCCGAGACCTTCCCGGTGAACCAACTATCGTCTTTGTTGCTTACAAGCAGGACCAGCAAGACGACGTGAATACTTGGGTTAACGCACTTGGACTTGATCCAGCACGTGGTGCCGCCTTTGTCGAAATCCCAGTCGTGGGGCGCGGTGCATCGCTGATGCGCGGGATTATAGACAATGGAATGCGCAAAGGTATCCCAGACGTGAACATGCGGGGCCGCACAATCACGCTCTATGAAAGCCCATCTGTTATCAATGGACCGCTCGGATTTACGGGAACCGACTCCATTCGGGTCATGGTCGTGCGCAGGAATGGTCAGGTTTTATGGTCTACATCCGGAGCCGCGACATCTGATGGCGTCAATGCCCTTAAGTCAGCCTTTAAGTAGACACCCCCAGACCAAGTTTCCGATCCGCTACGTCTCTGACGCAAACAGCACATAAATATTCGCAACTGCGCCATTTTGGCTCTTGCTGACTCAAGGAGCCACGCGTATCTGCATCGGCGGGACACTCCTCCCCAACGAGGAGCGCTTATCTGAGAGGGTACCAGAAATGGTCACGACGACACCGGCAACGCGGCCGGCAAACCCGCGTTTTTCTTCCGGCCCCTGTGCCAAAATCCCCGCATTTGATCTGAATATGCTGGCTGACGCCCCGCTCGGTCGTTCGCACCGCGCCGCTGTTGGCAAAGCCAAACTGAAAGAGGCTATTGACCTCACCCGCGAAATTCTCGGGGTGCCTGCTGATTATCGCATCGGTATTGTTCCAGCATCCGACACGGGCGCTGTCGAAATGGCGATGTGGTCCATGCTTGGTGCCCGCGGCGTCGACATGGTCGCTTGGGAATCCTTCGGCGAAGGCTGGGTTACGGACGTTGTGAAGCAGCTCAAGCTTGACGCCAACATCCACAAAGCTGGCTATGGCGAGATCGTAGACTTTGCTAACGTGAACTTTGACAATGACGTTGTTTTCACTTGGAACGGCACGACCTCGGGCGTCCGCCTTCCTTCTGGTGAAGCAATCCCTGCTGACCGCGCTGGCCTTACCATTTGCGACGCAACTTCGGCTGCATTCGCGATGGATCTGGCTTGGGACAAGCTCGATGTCGTGACCTTCTCATGGCAGAAAGTCATGGGCGGCGAAGGTGCACACGGCATGCTGATCCTCAGCCCACGCGCTGTCGAACGCCTTGAAAGCTACACCCCTGCTTGGCCGCTCCCCAAGATTTTCCGCCTGACCTCCAAGGGCAAGCTCATCGAAGGCATCTTCGTCGGCGAAACCATTAACACCCCATCGATGCTTGCTGTTGAAGACTATCTCGTTGGGCTCAAATGGGCTCAGCAGATCGGCGGCCTTGACGCTCTGATCGCGCGCTCGACCGCAAACGCCCAGGCGATTTGGGACTTCTGCGAAACTCGTGACTGGATCGCGAACCTTGCTGTATCGGACGAGATCCGTTCGAACACTTCGGTCTGCCTCAAGTTCACCGACGACCGGATCAAAGACGGCGCAGCTTTCGCGAAGGCCGTTGCCAAGCGTCTCGAAAAAGAAGGCGTTGCTTTGGACGTTGGCGCTTACCGCGATGCTCCTGCAGGTCTTCGTATCTGGTGCGGCGCAACGGTTGAAACTGCTGACGTAGAAGCACTGCTTCCTTGGCTCGAATGGGCGTTCAACGCCGAAATCGAAGCTCAGTAACGCGCATTCAGGGCGGCGGACCCGCCCTGACTTTTCCCATTCACGGCAGCGTAGCTGTCCCCGCATATGAAAAGGAGCCCGACATGGCCCCCAAGGTACTTATTTCTGACAAACTCTCGGATGCTGCAGTTCAAATCTTTAAGGACCGCGGCATCGACGTCGATTTCCGTCCCGAACTCGGCAAAGACAAGGACGCTCTTCTCGCTGTGATCGGTGATTATGATGGTCTTGCGATCCGCTCGGCGACCAAAGCGACCGACAAACTGATCGAAGCAGCGACCAACCTGAAAGTTATCGGTCGCGCTGGTATCGGTGTGGATAACGTGGACCGCGAAGCCGCCTCGAAGAAGGGCATCATCGTGATGAACACGCCTTTCGGCAACATGATCACTACCGCTGAACACGCCATTGCAATGATGTTCGCAGTTGCACGCCAAATTCCTGAAGCATCTGCCTCGACCCATGCTGGAAAGTGGGAAAAGTCGAAGTTCATGGGCGTCGAGCTTACCGGAAAGACTCTCGGCGTTATCGGCGCAGGCAACATCGGTGGTATCGTGTGCGACCGCGCCCGTGGCCTCAAGATGAAGGTTGTCGCATTCGACCCGTTCCTTTCGGAAGAAAAAGCAGACACCATGGGCGTTGAAAAGGTCGAACTAGAAGACCTTCTTAAGCGCGCCGACTTCATCACGCTGCACGTGCCGCTCACCGACAGCACCCGTAACATCCTCAGCCGCGAAAACCTCGCCAAGACCAAAAAGGGCGTTCGTATCATCAACTGCGCACGCGGTGGCCTCGTTGACGAAGCGGCGCTGGCTGACGCACTCAAGTCGGGCCATGTTGCAGGCGCTGCATTCGACGTGTTCTCGGAAGAGCCTGCTGTTGAGAACCCGCTCTTCAATCTGCCAAACGTAGTTTGCACCCCGCACCTTGGCGCGGCCACGACCGAAGCTCAGGAAAACGTGGCACTTCAGGTTGCCGAGCAGATGGCCGACTATTTGCTAACCGGCGCTGTGACCAACGCTTTGAACATGCCGTCTGTCACGGCCGAAGAGGCCAAGGTCATGGGCCCGTGGATCGAGCTTGCTGGCCACCTCGGCAACTTCTCGGGTCAAATGACCGATGAGCCGATCAAAGCGATCAACGTTCTTTATGACGGCACCGTTTCGTCGATGAACCTTGCTGCGCTGAACTGCGCCGTCATTGCTGGCATCATGAAGAAGGCCAACCCCGACGTGAACATGGTTTCGGCTCCGGTTATCGCGAAAGAGCGCGGCATCCAGATCTCGACCACCAAACAGGAGCAGTCGGGTGCGTTCGACGGCTACGTAAAAGTAACCATCGTAACCGATAAGCGCGAGCGCTCTGTTGCGGGTACCGTCTTCTCGGATGGCAAGCCGCGCTTCATCCAGATCAAAGGCATCAACGTCGACGCCGAGATCGGCGCGAACATGCTCTACACAACCAACGAAGACGTTCCGGGCATCATCGGCACACTCGGTCAGACTCTCGGCGCGAATGGTGTGAACATTGCTAACTTTACCCTTGGCCGTGCGGCACGCGGTGGAGAAGCCATTGCACTTCTCTACGTCGACGAACCGGTGAAGAGCGAGGTTCTCGAGAAACTTAATGCAACTGGACTGTTCCGTCAGATCAAGCCGCTTAGCTTCGATGTGAAGTAAGCAAAACGTCGTTGCAAAGGTATGCAGGGGACGGAACCTTCCGTCCCCTGATTTATTTGTTAAATAACATTCGAATGACCTCAAGGGGACAAAGATGATTTATGCCATCGGTGACGTTCACGGCTTTACGGAACAGCTTGACCACGCTCTTGCTCGGATCGAAAAAGATGGCGGCAAAGATGCGCATATCGTGTTCCTGGGAGATTATACGGACCGAGGCCCAAATTCGCGCGGAGTTCTTGAGCGGCTTCTCAATGGTGTGAACAAAGACAGGAACTGGACTGTCCTTCGCGGCAATCACGATCGGATGTTCTGTCGCTATGTCAAAGACGGAACTGTTCATGACAATGGCATCAAAACACCGGGACTCGACTGGCTACACCCTAGGCTTGGCGGCACAGCAACCCTTGCCTCATACGGTGTAGACTTGAATGCTGAAAACCTGCTTGCACAAGCACAGGCAAAAGTACCGCCCGAGCACCTCGCATTTCTAGAAACGCGCCCACTCTTTCATGAGACCAATGAGCTGATCTTTGTGCATGCTGGAATCCGACCGCAGATCGCGCTAAAGGAACAAGTTGAAGATGATCTAATCTGGATCCGAGATGGCTTTCTTGATTATGACGAGCCACATGAAAAACTCATCGTGCACGGCCATACGGCCCTTGATACGCCCGAGCATTTCGGAAATCGCATCGACTTGGATGGCGGCTGCGGCTACGGGCGCGAACTTGTTCCCGCAGTGTTTGAAGGTTCAAACTGCTGGCTGCTCACATCAGAAGGTCGCGTCCCGCTCAAGCCTCCTGCTCAGACGGCACTTTCCATCACCGCTTGTCAGGCGTAGAGACTTTTTATGCCCATCGCGTTTGAAACCTTGCAGTCGCTCTATGACCACGGATTTGACACCGTGATCGACGTGCGTTCACCTGCTGAATTTGCTGAGGATCATATTCCCGGTGCAATCAGCCTCCCTGCAATGTCGAATGACGAACGCGCCAAAGTTGGAACGATTTACAAGCAAGTCAGCCCTTTTAACGCTCGCAAAATCGGAGCGGCGATCCTCGCGCGCAATGTAGCTGCCCACCTCGAAGGTCCACTCGCAAACAAAGACGGTGCGTGGCGTCCGCTTGTCTATTGCTGGCGCGGTGGACAGCGGTCAGGGTCGGTAACGATCATCCTTCAACAGGTTGGATGGCGCGCAGACACGATCAAAGGTGGTTATCAGACATATCGTAAGCTTGTTTACACGTCACTCTATGAACAACCTTTGCCATTTCGGTTTGTCCTCATTGATGGCAACACCGGCACCGGAAAGACCGACTTACTTCGCCATCTCAAGGCACACGATGTTCAGGTCATTGACCTTGAGGGGCTAGCCAATCACCGTGGCTCACTCCTTGGTGGCATGACAGGCGGTCAGCCAAGCCAGAAATGGTTTGAGAGCATGCTTTGCCTTGAACTTGCAAAATGCAATCCCGCGCGACCCATCGTAGTCGAAGCGGAGAGCAGCAAGATCGGGCGTATCGTGCTTCCCCCAAGCCTCTGGGAGGGGATGTGCAAAGCTCCGCGGATTGAGATTACCGCAGATGTTGCCGCGCGTAGCCAATATCTCACACGCGCATATGAAGACATGGTCAAAGACAGCGAGTTTCTCAAGCAATGCCTTGAACCGCTCCGACGTATTCGGGGACACGAGCAGGTTGATGCATGGAGCGCGATGATAGACCACTCAAGTTTTGAAGAACTCGCAAAGTCGCTGATCATCGAGCATTACGACCCGACTTACTCCAAATCACGCGCAGCGCATGAACCCGTATTCATCGCAAAAATCGACGCAGGAGCGCTCGACACCCCCAGTTTGGATCAGGCGGCGGCTCTGGCTGCTGAGGTTCTCAAAGAACTCTGACCGCGGGCTCGCCTTCTACGATCCGTCCAATGCGCTTGGCCGGATAGCCGCAAAGCCAAAGCTTACGAACCAGCTCATCCGCAACATCGGCGCGAACCGAGGCCAAAAGACCCCCAGCGGTCTGCGGATCAAACAAGAGCTCGCCTTTTGGTCCGCCTGCACCAAAAACAGGCCCGGCGCCGGCACGATTATCATCAAAGAGCGAAGACCGCATACCAGCGTCGGCCAGCTCGATTGCCCCTGCCATGAAAGGGACATGTTCAAGGTCAATCTCAGCGGCAACGCCAGAAGCTTCGCAGATACCGCCAAGATGCCCAGCAAGACCAAAGCCTGTCACATCTGTCATAGCGTGAGCAGAAGGGGCGAGAACTCGGCTCGCCACGCCTTGAGGTTGCCCCATTAAACGCAGCGCTTCGACAACATACTCGCCTTTGGCGCTGCCTTGCATTTCGGCGGCCATAAGTACGCCCGAACCGATTGGTTTGGTTAGGATCAGCGCGTCCCCCACTTTGGCCCCTGAGAGCAAGATCGGAGCTTGGTCGCATAGACCGGTGATCGCAAAACCGACTGTGAACTCGTCGCCGAGCGAGCTATGCCCGCCGACAATCGCGGCGCCTGCTGAGCCAATAACTTCATGCGCAGCTCTAAGAATCTCGACCATCGTTCGCTGTTGAAGTTCGGCAGACATACGCGGCAGGACCACCGACAAAGTTGCGGCTTGTGGCTCGCCTCCCATCGACCAAATATCGCCCAGCGCGTGAATGGCAGCGATCTTGGTCATTATGATTGGATCATTGTTAAATGCGCGCAAATGGTCTGTGGTAAAGACCTGTCGAGCACCACCGGTAATCATGACAGCGGCATCATCACCAGGCAGCGTTTCAATATCTGACCTTCTCGGCGCGGGAAGACCTTTGAGGGCATTTCGCAATGCGCCCCGACCAACCTTTGCGCCACAGCCGCCGCACATCGGCTTGGAGCCGAGCGCCTCTATCATGCCCAACGCGTGCACCTTGGGAATATCAGGCCCCGCCATCTTTGGAAGATCTCGGAATTTGTTCATGAAAGTGACGTCGATATGGTTTTTCCAACGCCACAAAAGTTTACCCGAAAAAGCTGTTCCAAGTTTCTCGGCCAATGCGGCTTTTTCCCCAAGCGAAATCAATTTGAGGTAATCTTTTTGGGGCGAATATTCGGTCAGCTTGCCACCGCTTAGTACCGCACAGATGTTTTCGAAAAGTACGGGGGCTTGCCTTACAGCAAAGACACCGGCTTTAGGCCTTGGGGCAAAAGCCATATGAGCGCAGTCGCCTGTGGCAAAGATTTCCGAATTGCTAGACTGTAGGGTTGGCCTAACCGAGATAAATCCATCAATAAGATCAAGATCGGACTTGGCAATCCAATCATGTGGCCGAGCCCCAGCCGCACCTGTCACAAAATCAGCCTTGATTAAACGACTATCTCTAAGCTCGACACCCTCTTTCGTCACCCGCGCGACTTGAGCATTTTCCACGATCGAGACGCCGTTCGAGCGAAGCGCGGTCAATAACTTAGCTCTTGCGGAGCGGTTGAACCCTCGTAGGACTTCGCGCTCGTCAATTAAGGTTATCTCAGCTTTGCGACTTTTGGATTTGAGCGCAAAGGCCATCGCCATTGCAAGTTCAGCGCCCGCAACACCGCCCCCTATTACCGCGACTGAAGCAGGGCCTTCGCCATTGCGATAGCGGTCCCAACGGCTGGCGAATGTTCCAAGTGGTTTCGCCGGAACCGCATTTTCGGCAAAGCCTTGGAGCAATGGCATTTCCGATGTGATCCCAACGTCAACCGAAGCCACATCAAAGGAAATATCGGGGTATCCCTCGACTTTCACAGTCTTGGTCTGTGCGTTCAGCCCAATCGCCTTCGCATTAAGAACGCGCGCACCTGCAAAACGTGCAAGCTGAACCAGATCGATGTCCAACTCGTCACGGCTATAATGGCCCGCGACAAAACCGGGAAGCATCCCAGAATAAGGCGCAGTAGGACCGGGATTGATGACAGTCACCCTTACGCCGGCAAGTGGGTTCATCCCCCACATCCGAAGCAAGAGTGCATGGGTGTGTCCGCCGCCAATAAGCACAAGATCGCGAGAAAAAGGAAAGCTCTGTTTCATGCTGCTAACTTAGGGATCACACAAGAACTTCACCAGTGCGACAAATCAGTATCCAGTCATTTCTAGATAACCAATTCCCGCGTTAGTTCCCGACACCGAAACGGGCCCTTCCCAATACGGAACGGAAAGCGGCAACCAAGCATCAGAGTTAACTGCTTCGACGACTAACTCGACGCCTTTTTCCGCAAGAGTGACATACCAACGTATCGGAACCTTAGGACCAGCGGTATCGGACCACTCAATTGGCGTTGCTTGGAACACTCCATTCTCGAACGACTCGGTCGTACCGTCTGGGTCGATCCAAGTGGCTGAGGTGAACACATCGCTGCCGCGGAGCCTAAACCCCATCAACTTTTCGCCGGTTTCAAAGGAAATCGAGAACCAATCCCAGCCTGTCTGATCTGAAGCAAGGGGTTGCGAAGACCATTCGCGGTCAAGCCAAGCTATGCCCGAAACATTGACTTCGCCTGATGGCAAATCAAGCGTGCCTTCTACGTCGATGAATGGCGCCGAATAGTAGTGGGACGCTTGGCCCTGAGCAGACTTTACCGAATAGCCCTCGTCTCCGTGAAAAATGAATGGGCCCAAATCTTTGATCGCTAATTCAAAGGCGAAATCCAGCCCCGACGCGCTAATTGCTTTCTCGCTAAGAACCCAATTGTCGATCCATGTATAAAGCCCCTCAACCGATGCTCCTGCTTGTCCTACGCCACTCCGCGCGTACCGCTCAGTTGCATAGTGAGCATCCTTTGAAGTGAGTGCGGCGTGCCCCATATAAACCTGCTCCAATCCCCATCCAGCGGCCTCCACCGGCTCTTGGGCATTGCGAAACAGTGTCCACTGCACACCATAGGTTTCTCCATCCTCGCCTATGAGGTTTGCGGTCACGTACCACCATTCAATTCGAAAATCGTTGTGAGGGCCATGATCCTTTGGGAATTCGAATTGATATCCTCTTTGCGGCAAAGCGAAATCATCGGCGATGCTTCCAAGCCCTGCAAAACCTTGCCCGAAAGCGGTGCTCGGTAGAAAAAAACATAGAATGACAAGAACTTTAGCGTTCATTTGCAAAGACCTTGAGCATTTGGGAGGGAGACGTTTTCTTTAGTCGCCAAGCGGGAATAAGCGAGGCAAGAACAGCCGCTAGAAGCGCCTCGATCACCAACTTCAGATAGTCGTACGGAAAGAGATACATAGGGAGCTTCCATCCAAATGCCTCGACGTTGACAACTGCCAAAAGAACCCATGCTAGAACGAGACCTAGCGGGAGCGCCGCGATGCTCGTTATTGCCGCAAACAGCACCGCTCTGAGCACCTCGAGCTTTGCCAGTTTGTCGCGCGTCAGCCCCAATGCCCAAATCGGAGCAAGTTGAGGGAGGCGCATATTGGCCAGAGTCAGCAGGCTCATGAGAATTGCAAAACCGGCCACAGCAAGCGTCAAAACATTGAGCGCGTCGGTCACGACAAAAGTCTGTTCAAAAATGTCCTTGGACAACTTTTTGATCGCCGCCTGATTGATGATTTGGTCATCGGTCAGGCCAAATTGACGGAGGGCCTCTGCGACGTTGGGGACCTCTTCAGGGTCCAGCCTCAATCCGAAACGAAGAGGTCGGATCGTCGGGTAAAGTTCGCTAAAAACTGATTGTGTCATCACGATCTGGCCGATCGGATTTCCGTAATCCCCATAGACCCCCGCGATTGAGAACATGCGGCCCTCGATCTCTAGTTTGTCCTCTGTCCAGTGATCCGTACGCCTCGCGAACTGCTCGTTCACGAGGACGGCGCCACGAGCGACTTGGCCCCATGGGTCATCAGCGCCTTCCAAGAGCTTCCAGTTGTCTGGATAGGTCTTGTGATCCTTGGCACCGTAGATTTCAGTTGGTACCCCGCTCACAAGAGTATCTTGGTAAACGAGAGGCAGCACAGCATCGACAAGCGGTTCGACAAACCTCAAAGTTCGATCTGCCTGATCCTCCGAGTCCACGTGGATATAAAGCTCGGGTGCAAGCCGTTGATCGAGAAATTCCGCGAAAGTCACACGAAACGACGACACCATTGTCGCAACACCAACATTTGCCGCCATAGCCAAGAGAAGTGCGGATAGCCCAAGGGCAAGGCCAGATGCCTGCTGTCTTGTGTCCGCCCAAAACCATTCGGCTAGTGCTCGTTTTGAAAAGTGTTGCCCAATAAAAAGCACTGCAGAGAGATATGCAGGCAAAAGAAATGCCGCGCCGATCAACAGCGCGCCGAGAAGGACGAAGCCCGCTACCAAGCCTTCGCCCACGAGCAGCACTCCTGTTGCAAGCAAGATGCATATGATTAGGCCAGAAAGTTGAAGTTTTCGGGCAATACCTTTCGATTGCCAATTCCTTGCCTGAGCGATTGCCAAGACAGGCATTTGCCAAAGCTTTAGCAACACGCTGAGTGACGCTAACAAAGCTCCGAAAATGGAAACAAAAACACCGCCGAGCCACCAAGTTGGAGAAAGCGTCAGTGCACCTTCGATTGTCGCCCCGTAAAGGCCGCGAAGAGTAGCGGCCACATTTGGCAAGAGAGATGCGGCAACAAAATAACCGAGCAAGACTCCAATCACCCCTGCAATCGCAGAAAGAATGACTAGCTCCACAACCATCAGCCGCATGAGCAGTTGCAGTGGTACCCCCAAAGCTCGAAGTGTTCTTATCATCGGCTTGCGCTGTTCAAAGGCAAGGCCAATTGCGCTGTGCACGATGAAGATGCCGACAGCAAAAGATAGAAACCCAAATGCGCTCAGATTAAGGTGGAAGCTGTCCGTCAGGCTGGCAAGATCAGTTCCGGCCTGTGGCGGTGTCACTGTGTAACCAAGGACTTCCGGCGCTTCTGCTCCCATCGGTTGGTCTCTTAGGACGATCAAACGATCTATCGCATCACCCTTATTTAAGAGGACTGAGACAACACTAATGTCGCCATAAACCGTATTGGACGGAGCGCCTTCGACAGCTGTTTTACGAAAATCGGGCATTGGACCCAGTTGGCCCAAGGCTTGAGCCTGCCCAAATAATGCCGGCCCGTCGATTTCGGCGATTTCCGTTTGTGGCATCGCACTCAAGCGCGGCGAGGTAAGGACGTCGACACCAACAATCCGAACGCCGTTCAACCTTCCTTCGATTATAGGCGAGACAAGCACTCCGGCTCGTCGAAGAAGGGCAAAGTCTTTAACCGTCAATTCGCCTCGGATTTGGGCAAAGTCGCCTTCGGTCACAGTATTCGCTGCGCGCTGATAGCTTTGCCTCGCTTCGGCATTGATCGCTTGCACTCCACTCCAAAGAGCGGTGGCAAGTGCAAGCCCACCAAGGAGCGCTAAGGTCTGTAGCGGATTTTTTAGCCAATGTGAGAGGAGCGCCGTAATAACCGTTTGCTTCATACGATACGACCAGCGCTTAATCTGAGACTACGGTCCAATTGATCGGCAATCTTCTTAGAATGGGTGACCATAAGGAGCGTCGTCCCAGCATCACGGACCAAACCAAGTAGCAGATCAAGAACCTCACTCGCAGTGTTCTCGTCCAGATTCCCGGTCGGTTCGTCTGCTAGAACCAAATTCGGTTTAGCGGCAATGGTTCGCGCTATGGCAACCCTTTGCTGTTGACCGCCAGAGAGCTGATCGGGGAATTTTTCAAGATGCTCCGACAAGCCGAGCTTTTCAGCCAAAGAATGCGCAAAGTTCGGGTCGAAGCGCCCATTTAGTCGCCCTTGAAATTCAAGGTTGGAACGCACATTCAAGGAAGGAATTAAGTTGAACTGTTGGAAAATCACTCCAACGGTTTCGCGCCTTAGCTGCGCCCTTGCTCTATCATCAAAGTCTGCGATCTCTTGCCCGTCGATGCGTATAGAGCCAGCATTCGGGGTTTCTAAGCCGCCGATCAAATGCAGAAGCGTACTTTTCCCGCAGCCGCTTTCACCAGTCAGAGCAACGGATTGGCCTGCTTCAAGTCCGAAACTCACGCCTTTGAGAACAGAAGTCTTAATCTCTTCAGTCTCGTAGAACTTTTCGAGCTTGGTGACCTCGAGAAACATCGCTCACACCTATTTGGTTTCTGGATAGTCCCGCACAAAGGCCCACTTATCATCTTCGGACAAATCAGGATCATATGCATATCCGCCCGATGTAAAACCTTTGATATCCTCGGGAGAGACGAGCCGGTTTTCAATAATGAAACGCGCCATCGCGCCTCGGGCTCTTTTTGCAAAGAAACTTACTATGCGCGGTTTGCCGTCTTTGACCTCGAAGAACTGAGGAGTAATTACTCGAAGTTTGAGCGCTTTTCGGTCGGCGGCGGTGAAATACTCATGCGATGCGCAATTGATCAAAACATCTGAACCGATCGCTGCGGCCTCAACGTTGAGTGTCTTGGCAATCTGATCGCCCCAATAATCATAGAGCGACTTTCCACGGCGGGTTTTGAGCCTGCTTCCCATTTCAAGACGATAGGGCTGCATAGCATCCAACGGGCGCAAAAGACCATAAAGCCCTGACAGAATGCGCAAGTGATCCTGTGCCCAACGTAAATCGTCTTCGGAAAGTGTTTTTGCCTCGAGCCCTTTGTAAGTGTCCCCATCAAATGCGAGCACTGCGGGTTTCACGCGATCCGAGCTGGGCACTTCCTGAAACTCTTTGAAACGCTCACGGTTGAGCCGTGCGAGATCATCCGAGATGTCCATCAACTCTTTGAGTTGCGTCAGAGTGAGACTGCGCGAGGTCTTTGCCAGACGCACCGCATCCTTTTGAAACATCGGCTCTGTCGGTTCGATAGATACCGGTTCCATGTCCAGCGATTTTGCGGGGGATACGACGATCAGCACTCGGCACACTCCTCTTTCAACGTATTTGGCACTCTCTGGGGTTATAGCTCTTGGAAATCAAAGGTCGAGAGTCGGGAGAAATGTCGCCGATGGCAGATATCCGCGCAGAATTGTGACCGCATAGGGCTTTCCCAATGACCATTTTTATTGTTATTCCTCTTGCATTCGAGACCAATTCAACTCGCGTTGTGACAGGCATCACAAGAATAGCCGCACTGCGAGAGATCTGAGGCTAGGACAGCTTGGAGGCTGCAGTAATGAAAATACGTATCCTGACCGCACTCGGCTTTGCTGCCGCACTTGGCGTGACTTCACCTGCTGCTGCGCAAGAGAGTAACAACCGCGTTGCGGCTAACACCGACTGGAGCGTGTTTGTCGAAAGCAATCCGAAAGAGTGCTGGGGCGTCTCTGCTCCAAAAGAAACTGTGAATACACGCGATGGGAACGTTGTTTCGGCACGTCGCGGCGACATCCTTCTGTTCGTCTTCTATCGTCCCGAACAAAACGTTAAAGGCCAAGTCGCCTTTACGGGCGGATATCCATTCGCAGGTGGCTCGACCGTTTCGCTGGACATTAGCGGCACTACATTTGAACTCTTCACCGAAGGTGAATGGGCATGGCCAGCGAGCGCTGAGGACGATGCCAAGATCGTAGCTGCAATGAAGCGTGGCTCTGACGCGGTTGCTACAGCACGTTCGGGTCGTGGCACCGTCACCAAAGATACATTCTCTCTTCTGGGGTTCACTGCGACCGTCGAAGAAGCTGAAAAGCGCTGTAACTAAGCGAATTCTGCCGTTCACGGCGAAGTTTTCGAAATTGACCTCGTTTTCAGGCGGAATCTTTTTGATTCTGCCTGCCAATGTTATATGAGGCCGCCTTGATCAAAAGGATCTGCTGCCATGACCGCTACTGCACCAATCACTCAGGACGTATTGACCATTCCGCGCAAAGCTGTGGAAGGTATGCCCAACCTTGTGGGCATGACCCGCGATGAAATGCGCGACGCGCTGATCGCGATTGGCACACCCGAGAAGCAGGCCAAGATGCGGGTCAACCAGATCTGGCAGTGGGTCTACCATTGGGGCACACGTGATTTCGCGTCGATGACCAACCTTGCCAAGGATTACCGCGCGCTTTTGGCCGAAAGTTTTGTGATCGAACTTCCCGAGATGGTGACGCGTCAGGTAAGCGCCGACGGCACGCGCAAGTACCTCGTCCGTATCGCAGGCGGTCATGAAGTCGAAATCGTATACATCCC
>CAYWUN010000015.1:34620-39084 GCA_964461315.1 uncultured Aestuarium sp. | reverse complement strand
AAAAAACCATGGACCATTTGGACAACTATGCATTCCAATGCATTTAACAATGCCGCCGCCGATATAATGGCGGTTCCATGTTGGTCATCATGCATTAAAGGAATATCCAGCTCTTCTTTTAAGCGGCGTTCTATTTCAAAACACTCAGGTGCTTTGATATCTTCAAGATTGATGCCGCCGAAGGTAGGCCCCATCAAGCGAACCGCATTGCAAAACGCATCAGGATCTTCGGTATCGAGTTCAATATCGATCGAGTTCACATCTGCGAAACGTTTAAAGAGGACCGACTTGCCCTCCATCACCGGCTTAGAAGCAAGCGCGCCAAGGTTTCCAAGGCCAAGCACGGCAGTACCGTTCGAGATTACCGCAACAAGGTTGCCCTTGTTCGTGTAATCATATGCTGTTTCAGGCTGCGCATGAATTTCTTCACAAGGAACCGCCACGCCAGGCGAATACGCTAAGGACAAGTCACGCTGGGTGGTCATGGGGACGGTTGCTTGGACCTCCCACTTGCCGGGTGTTGGATCCATGTGAAACGTCAACGCATCTTCGCGCGTGACACGAGCCTTCGCCATTTGTCTATCCCTCCTGAAGCGTTACACAGCCATAAGGGAGTGGCTCATTCCCCGCAACGGGTTCGTTTTCGACTTTTGTCGCTAACATCGGTCGTTTAGGTTCTCAATCAACGAATTGGGGGACCATATGAGCACTGGTGCAGTTACGCCAATGATGGCGCAGTATCTGGAAATTAAAGAAAACCATCCAGGTGCACTCTTGTTTTACCGCATGGGTGATTTCTATGAGATGTTCTTTGAAGATGCCGTCGCCGCAGCGGAAGCTCTTGATATTGCGCTAACAAAGCGCGGAAAGCACAACGACGAAGACATCCCGATGTGCGGTGTGCCTGTTCATGCGGCAGAAGGGTATCTTTTAACGCTGATCCGTAAAGGCTTCCGTGTCGCGGTTTGCGAACAACTTGAAGATCCCGCTGAGGCTAAAAAGCGCGGTTATAAGGCGGTTGTGAAACGCGATGTTGTGCGGCTCGTTACCCCCGGCACTTTGACTGAAGACAGCCTCCTTGACGCGCGTCGGCACAACTTTCTCGCTGCATTTGCATTTATTCGTGACGAAGGAGCACTTGCGTGGGTGGACATTTCAACCGGCGCGTTCAGCGTAATGACTTGTCCTCAGGTTCGGCTTGGACCGGAACTTGCACGACTTTCTCCCCGTGAAGTTATCCTGATCGACGACGCAGATACTGAGCTCCGTAACATCGCCAAAGAAGCGGGGGCCGCGATCTCTGAACTCGGCCGTTCGGCTTTTGACAGCACGAATGGTGAAAAGCGCCTTTGTAATCTCTATTCTATCGCTTCACTCGACGCATTTGGAACGTTCAACCGCGCAGAAGTCGCCGCCATGGCGGCGGTCGTCGAGTATCTGGAAATAACTCAAAAGGGCAACCTTCCCTTCCTAAGACCGCCCGTACTTGAAACACATACCCAGAATATGCAGATTGATGCAGCAACGCGTCGATCACTTGAACTTACTCATGGCTCTCAGGGCGGACGCGCGGGATCGCTTCTCGCAACAATCGACAAGACTGTGACAGCCGCCGGTGCGCGACTACTTGAGAGACGCTTGGCATCTCCTTCATGTGATCTTCAGACCATCATCCAAAGACAAGAAGCAGTCGGGTTTTTCTCTGATGCCTCTCGGCTTTGCGAGGATGTGCGTCAGCACCTGCGCTCTGTTCACGACATCGACCGCGCACTTTCGCGCCTTGCACTCGAGCGCGGTGGTCCTCGTGATATGGCCGCTATTCGCAATACATTGAATGAAGCCGAGCGCATTTATCAGGCTCTAACAAGGCCAGACTTGCCCGAAACTTTACAAGTTTCTCTTGCTTCACTCTTGGGCCATGACCAACTCCTTGATCGTCTTGATCAGGCACTTGTTGCCGAACCCCCTCTTCTTGCACGTGATGGCGGCTTCATTGCTCCTGGATATGATGAAGAACTGGATGAAGCACGTAAACTAAGAGATGAAGGGCGCTCTGTTATCGCTCAAATGCAAGCAGAGTTCATTGAAACTACGGGCGTTGGCTCGCTCAAGATCAAGCACAACAATGTCCTAGGCTATTTCATCGAAACAACCGCCACGCATGCGGAAAAGATGATGAGCCCCCCGCTGAACGAATCGTTCATCCATCGTCAAACAACAGCAAATCAAGTCCGATTTACGACGGTCGAACTGAGCGAGATTGAGACAAAGATTCTCAATGCTGGATCAAGAGCGATTGAAATCGAAAAGCGGCTCTATTCAAACCTAAATCGGGAAATTGTTGCTCAGGCTGCCGGACTAAATCAACTCAGTCGTGCAATCGCTGTGATCGATGTTTCCGTAAGTTTGGCCACTCTCTCCCGATCAGAGAATTGGGTACGTCCAAGGCTCGATAAAAGCAGAGCATTCAACATCCAAGGGGGTCGCCATCCTGTCGTCGAACAGGCCCTCAAGAAGTCAGGCGAACCATTTGTTGCCAACGATTGCTCGCTAACAGAAACGCCGATTTGGCTCCTGACTGGCCCGAACATGGCAGGTAAGTCGACCTACCTTCGACAGAACGCGCTTATCGCAGTTTTGGCTCAGATGGGATCTTATGTGCCTGCAAAGTTGGCGGAGATTGGTTTGGTAAGCCAAATCTTTTCACGTGTAGGCGCTTCTGACGATCTCGCTCGGGGGCGTTCTACTTTCATGGTTGAAATGGTGGAAACAGCCGCAATTCTCAACCAAGCTGATGACCGCGCGCTCGTTATCCTTGATGAAATTGGCCGTGGGACGGCGACCTATGATGGTCTATCTATCGCGTGGGCAACGCTTGAGCATTTGCACGACGTAAATCGATGCCGTGCACTCTTTGCGACACACTATCACGAAATGTCTTCGCTTGCTGACAAGCTAGATGGCGTCGACAATGCGACGGTATCGGTCAAAGAATGGAACGGTGACGTTATATTTCTCCATGAAGTTCGCCGAGGGACCGCCGACCGAAGCTATGGTGTGCAAGTTGCTCGACTTGCGGGCCTTCCAAACATGGTCGTTGAACGCGCTCGTGTCGTCCTCGAAGCTTTGGAGAAAGGCGAGCGCGAAGGCGGATCGGCGCGTCAAAGTTTGATAGATGACCTGCCGCTATTCGCCGCCTCGACATCACCATCAAGGCCATTAACAATTGAAAAAGCCTCGGCGGTGGAAGATCGTCTTGGGGAGATTTTCCCTGACAACATTACACCGCGCGAGGCCTTAGATTTGCTATACGAGCTAAAAGCTCTCAGCCAATCCGATTAAGATGCTGGCGTAGAAGAGACGCCAACCTGAGCCGGACGCAACAGGCGGTCGTGGAGCAAGAAGCCCTCGGCCATTACCTGAATAATGTCGCCGGCTTTGGTTCCTGGCACAGGCGCTTCGAACATAGCTTCGTGTTGTTGGGGGTCGAAGCGTTCACCGATTTCTGGCTTAACCAAGGTGACGCCGTGCTTTTGGAACACGTTCAAGAGCTCACGCATCGTAAGCTCGATACCCTCGATCACTGCGGCCGAGGTTTCACGCTGCTCCTCGGAAATCGACTGAATTGCGCGGCTCATGTTGTCATAAACGGGTAGCAAATCGCGGGCGAGCTTTGAGCCGCCATAGTTTTCGGCCTCACGGCGATCACGCTCTGCACGCTTACGGGTATTTTCTGCGTCTGCAAGCGCACGAACAAAGCGATCTTTGTAATCGTCACGCTCGGCCACAAGAGCTTCAATTTCCTCAGCGGTCATACCACCGTTCTGAGCCGCTTCGATCTCATCTGCTTCAGCGGCCAGTTCATCAAGGCTCTTGAGATCGTCATTCTGCTCGGTCATTTCCGTCTTCCTTCTAGGACCGGTCGGACAGTACGCGCCCGACCAGCTGAGCTGTGTAATCTACAATCGGGACGATCCGCCCATAGTTAAGGCGGGTCGGACCGATGACGCCCACGGCGCCAATAATCTTTCGGTCGGCGTTCATATAAGGAGAAACCACCAAAGAGGAACCCGAAAGTGAGAAAAGTTTGTTCTCGGAGCCAATAAAAATGCGCACTCCGTCGCCTTCATCAGCGAGTTCAAGGAATTGAGCGATATCCTGTTTACGCTCAAGGTCATCAAAGAGCGTTCTTATCCGCTCTAAATCCTCAGCGTTTTCACCTTCGTTCAAAAGATTGGAGCGCCCACGCACAATCAAACGCTCCGTCGATTCGCCGTGATTTTCCCAAATTGCTATTCCACTTTCGACAAGCGCAGCTGCAAGAGTATCAATCTCTTGCCTTCTTGAAGCAATTTCACGCTGCATCACCCGCCCTAGCTCACCTAGCGTCCGACCCTGAGCGATCGCGTTCACGAAGTTTGCGGCTTCACGCATGGAAGATGGAGTTTGGCCAGCTGGCGGAGT
>CAYWUN010000015.1:29939-34520 GCA_964461315.1 uncultured Aestuarium sp. | reverse complement strand
GGAATGCGGCCCGCGCTTATATGGGGGCTTCCAAGAAGGCCAAGATACTCCAGATCTTGCATGACATTTCGGATTGTAGCCGCACTAAGGCTTTCGGTCATGTTGCGGCTCAACGTTCGCGAACCTACCGGCGCACCAGTCTGAAGATACCCCTCCACAACTAATCGGAATACCTCGCGCGAGCGATCATTCAACTCTGTCAATTGCGGTGTCTTATCGTTCATTCAAAAGTCCTCGGGCAGCGACCCAATTAAAGCGAGGCGAGACAGAACGTCAATCGGGGTTGGATTTCTACCTTGGCCAGCGTATCGAAGGATAAATCAAAAGGAGTTCCGAAATGCGCCCGTCGGGTAGAAAAATTGACGAAATGCGTGAAATTTCAATTGAAATTGACGTGACCAAACATGCTGAAGGTTCTTGCCTTATCAAGTGCGGTGATACGCATGTGCTCTGCACGGCTTCCCTAGACGAGCGGGTCCCCCCGTTTCTTCGGAACACGGGTCTCGGATGGGTAACTGCTGAGTACGGCATGCTTCCTCGGGCAACCAACACACGTATGCGCCGCGAGGCAAAAAATGGTCAATCGGGGCGGACACAAGAAATTCAGCGCTTGATCGGTCGTTCGCTGCGTGCGGGTGTTGATCGCGTTGCATTGGGCGAACGTCAAATCACGATCGATTGCGACGTTATTCAAGCGGACGGCGGTACACGTTGCGCTTCGATCACTGGCGGTTGGGTTGCTTTGCGCTTGGCAGTCAACAAGCTGATGAAGACTGGCGAAATCATCACCGATCCACTCCTCGCACCAGTCTCGGCCGTCAGCTGTGGGATTTATGCTGGTCAGCCTGTTCTTGACCTAGATTACCCCGAAGACAGTGAAGCTGGCGTCGATGGCAACTTTGTCATGACCGGCGGCAAGTTGATCGAAGTGCAAATGTCCGCAGAAGGCTCCACCTTTACCCGAGATCAAATGAACCAGCTTCTCGATCTTGCCGACAAAGGTATCTCAGACCTAACTACGGCTCAGTTGGCGGCGGTCAAATGACCCGACGCTTTGAAGGCAAAGAGCTCGTCGTTGCGACCCATAACAAAGGCAAGCTTGAAGAGATTCAGGCTTTATTAGAGCCTTTTGGTATTAAGTTGACGTCGAATTCAGATCACGGACTTCCCGAGCCGGATGAGACCGAAACAACATTTGCCGGAAACGCTCGGATCAAGGCACACGCTGCCGCAAAAGCTACTGGTTTACCCGCTCTTGCTGATGACAGCGGCCTCACGGTCGACGCGTTGGATGGGGCGCCAGGGGTCTACACCGCCGATTGGGCAGAGACTCCAAATGGCCGCGATTTCGTGATGGCAATGGAAAAGACGTGGGCTGAACTTGAGGCAGTTGATGCTCCTACCCCGCGCAAAGCGCAGTTCTGTTGCACACTCGTTCTTGCTTGGCCTGACGGCCATGATGAAGTCTTTGCTGGTGTTATGCCTGGTGAACTTGTTTGGCCCATGCGTGGCGATCAGGGACACGGGTACGACCCGATCTTTCAACCCGATGGGTACGATATCACTTTTGGCGAAATGGATCGTTGGAAAAAGAACAAGATCAGCCACCGCGCCGATGCATTTAATAAGCTTGTAAAGGGTTGCTTTGCTTGAGGATTGGCAGAATGGGGGCTTCGGGCTCTATATCCACTGGCCATTTTGTCAGGCCAAGTGCCCCTATTGCGACTTCAACTCGCACGTAGCGGGCAAGATCGATCAAAAACGCTGGCTCGCGGCATATCTCTCCGAGCTCGATCGTGTAGCGAGCCTAACAGGCCCTCGAATTCTTGACTCGGTCTTTTTTGGAGGCGGTACGCCAAGCCTTATGGCTCCCGAAACCGTCGCCGCCATCATGGATAGGGTTAAACGGAACTGGCGCACATCGAACAGCTTAGAAGTGACCCTAGAAGCAAACCCAACTTCCGTAGAAGCGGGCAAATTTATAGGGTTCCGCGACGGTGGCGTTAATCGCATTTCTATGGGCATCCAGGCGCTAAACGATCCGGACCTCAAAGCTCTCGGCCGGATGCATAATACAAAAGAAGCACGAAAAGCGTTTTCGATTGCGCGAGAGACCTTTGACCGCGTTAGTTTCGACCTAATCTATGCACGCCAGAACCAGACCCTTGTAGATTGGCGTGCGGAACTCAAACTTGCACTTGATATGGCGATCGACCACCTGTCGTTATATCAGCTTACGATAGAAGACGGCACTGCGTTCGGTATGAGACATGCTGCTGGGCGCCTAACTGGCTTACCATCAGAAGACCTTGCCGCAGATATGTATGAGGCCACTCAAGAAATTTGCGAAATGGCCGGTATGCCGGGCTATGAAGTCTCTAATCATGCCAAACTTGGTGAAGAGTCACGCCACAATTTGATCTATTGGCGTTACGGGGACTATGTCGGAATTGGGCCTGGCGCGCACGGTCGTTTGACTCTCAATGGAATTCGGCACGCTACTTTTAGCCCAATAAATCCAACTCAATGGATTGGTCTAGTTGAGAATAACGGCTCAGGCCAAACAGAAACAGAACCGTTGAGCCAAGAAGACCAATTTACAGAGTTCGCACTGATGGGCCTTCGGCTTACCGAAGGCGTGGCGAAATCAAGGTTCAAAGCCCTATCGATGGGAAAATTCGATCGCAATCTGAATAGATTGATAGAGATGGGTCTGCTTGAAGTAACCTCAGAAAGGATCAGAGCGACCGCGGAAGGTCGCCCAATTCTCAACGCAGTTCTTTCCGAGCTTCTCGGCGGTTAACCTACTGATAGAAGTCTTAGAATTTCGTCAAGCTGATCCAAATCTTTGTATTGCAGCGAAATTCGGCCAGATTCTTTGCCAGCGTCATGTTCAATCGAAACTTTGATCTTAAGCGTCGCTGTCAGTTCTTGTTCAAGCTGAACTGTATCCGGATCTTTCTCATAAGACTTTGGCCGCTTTTCTTTAGCAGCTTCTGGCTTTTCAGCTTTTGCCAATTTCTCGGCTTCACGAACCGAAAGACCCTCAGAGATAATGCGACGCGCTATTTCGGCAGCGTTTTCATTCCCCACCAATGTACGGGCATGTCCTGCGCTTAGCTTGCCTTCAACCAAGTATGCCTGAACTTCTTCAGGAAGGTTCAAAAGTCGTAACATATTTGCGATGTGGCTTCGGCTTTTACCTAGCGCCGTCGCGAGATTATCTTGGGTATGGGAAAAGCGGTCCATCAGCTGCTTGTAACCTGCCGCTTCGTCGATTGCGTTTAGATCAGCACGCTGAATGTTCTCGATGATTGCAACTTCGAGAACTTCTATGTCTGAAAACTCGCGTACAATTACAGGCACTTCATGCAACTGTGCACGCTGCGCCGCACGCCAACGACGTTCACCAGCAACAATCTCGTACTTGCTCGGATTGCTTGGCATCACTCGGACGATAAGGGGCTGAATAATACCCTTTTCTTTGATAGAGCTGGCGAGCTCAGAGAGCGCATCCTCGTTGAAGCTCCGTCGAGGCTGATTTGGGTTTGGCTCGACCCTCTCAACCGCAACAAAAAGATCAGGCACTCTGGGGTTTTGATCTGTGGTTTCCGTCGACATTGCGACATCAGACATCAGTGCTGACAGCCCTCGCCCTAATCCACGAGGCTTATTTGTACGATCATTCATCAAGATATCTCCCTTTAAGCTTCGCGCGCCACAATTTCTTGGGCTAGTTCTCGATAAGCTTCGCTACCCTTTGAGCCGCTATCGTACTGCAAAATCGACATTGCGAACGAGGGTGCTTCGCTCAACCGAACATTTCTCGGAATAATCGTCTCAAAAACAAGCTCTCCAAGGTTCGTCCGAGCGTCTTCTTCGACCTGCTGCGAGAGATTATTTCGTTTATCGTACATCGTAAGGAGCACGCCCTCAATTCGCAGATTTCGGTTCGCGCTCTGTCGAACTTCGCGGATTGTCAACATTAGCTGAGATAGACCTTCGAGCGCATAAAACTCACTCTGCAATGGTATAATGACCGACTGCGAAGCGACTAACGCGTTGATCGTCAGGATATTAAGAGAAGGCGGGCAGTCTATCAGGATGTAATCAAAGGCAAATGCATCGATTGATGATTGGCGCAATGCATCATGAAGAAGAAAACTTCGCTTTTCATTGCTAATGAGTTCAAGGTCGGCCGAGCTCAAATCTGTAGTTGCCGGTATAATTTGAAGGTTATCGACGTCCGTTTGTTTTATTGCGTCAAAAAGCGTCGCATCGCCGGCAAGTAAGTCATATGTCGTGTAATCACGATCTTCTGGGTTGATACCGAGACCCGTCGACGCGTTACCTTGTGGATCCAGATCCACGAGCAGCACTCGTCGGCCGCTTTCAGCAAGCGCTGCAGCCAAATTGATAGTGGTTGTAGTCTTACCCACCCCACCCTTTTGATTTGTGATTGAAATGATTTTTGGTGCGGTAATTCTGTCTAGATCAGACACGCTCAATATTCCTACAAACTAATATAGATGCTTCTGGATTCGTTGTACTTTGAACGCTTCTATATGAAAACTTCCAGTT
>CAYWUN010000015.1:18271-29839 GCA_964461315.1 uncultured Aestuarium sp. | reverse complement strand
CAAATCACTCTCAATTAGGACATGTTGAGCTGTTGGATTTTTCTCAAGCGCTACAATCGCAACAATCAGACCCGGAAAACCGCCGCCGGAACCGATATCAACCCATTTTGTGTATGGCTCAGCTTCGATCGCAACCTGGAGGGAGTCGATAATATGCCGATCCCAGATATTTGCTAGGTCATTCTTAGAAACAAGGTTGATCGTTGGGTTCCATTTCTGAACCAAAGACTCAAACTTCTTTAGTCTCTCGATTGTTTCACGTGAAACATTCCTATCCATTGCCAAACTCACGCACTTCGTTTCACTTGACTCGAGCGGACTTTGGAAATCAACAACATCAGGGCGGCTGGTGTCATGCCCTCAATTCTAGACGCCTGACCGATAGATGCTGGACGTACGCGTTCTAACTTCAGGCGCAACTCATTCGAAAGTCCCTGTACAGAACTGTAGTCAATAGAAGGGTCTAGCTTTAACGCGTCTTCTTTCTGGAGAGTGAGGATGTCTTGCGCTTGACGCTCTATATAGTTGGAATAAAGCGCGTCTCTCTTGATTTGACGCAGCGCATCCACATTCGGAACCCTCGAAAAGTTTACAACTTCAAGAAGCTGGTTTTCGTCAAAGTCAGACAACGCCAATGCTTGAAGAGCGCTGCGGCTATCACTTTCAGGATTCAACTTGGAACCCGTCGCAGCAATCGATTTGGCAGTTACCTTTATCTGATCCAATTCGGACTTCAAATCGGTTATATTTTCCATCTTCGTGGTATACGCAGCTATACGTTCTTGGCCAACGCAACCTAAATTATAGCCAAACTCGGTAAGACGCTGGTCTGCATTATCTGCACGAAGTGAAAGCCTAAATTCAGCTCTCGAAGTAAACATTCTATACGGCTCAGTGACGCCTCGGGTCGTCAAATCATCAACCATTACTCCGAAATAAGATGTAGTGCGGCTAAACTCGATCGGGTCTCTACCAAGCGCAGAAGACGCGCCATTAAGTCCCGCGATCATGCCTTGAGCCGCCGCTTCTTCGTAACCTGTGGTCCCGTTAATCTGACCTGCAAGATATAGGCCTTTCACGTTTTTCAGTTCAAGCGTGGTAGAAAGCGAACGTGGATCCACGTAATCATATTCAATTGCGTAGCCAGGCTGCAGGATAACCACGTCCTCAAGTCCAAATATCGAACGCACATAGCTCTCCTGCACATCCAGAGGGAGTGAGGTCGAAATACCATTCGGATAAATCGTATGGTCATCGAGCCCCTCTGGCTCGAGAAATACTTGGTGCGAAGATTTGTCAGCGAACCGCACAACCTTATCTTCGATGGAAGGACAATAGCGCGGTCCCACACCCTCAATATGACCGCCATACATCGCAGATCTATGGATATTGTCAGTGATTATCTGATGCGTTCGTTCATTTGTATGCGTGATTCCACACGAAATTTGGCGCGCTGAAACCCGATGCGACATGAATGAGAATAGCTCTGGCTCGTCGTCGCCAGGCTGGGTTTCTAGAAGATCCCATCTAATCGTCCGGCCATCCAAACGTGGGGGTGTACCCGTTTTGAGCCGCCCTAGAGGTAGACCAAATGAATCAAGTCGTTGCGCAAGAAGATCAGAGGGTTTGTCGCCTATACGTCCACCGCGACTACGCTGATCACCAATATGAATAACTCCACGAAGGAAAGTGCCGGTTGTCAGGATGACCGCGTGAGATGAGATTACTGACCCGTCCGCGAGTACAACCCCATTAATGCAATCCCTGTGTTGGATTAGGTCCGCAACTTCACCCTCGATAATCCATAGGTTTTCCTGACGTTCGGTCGCACTCAACATTTCAGTTCGATAGATCTTGCGATCCGCTTGGGCGCGTGGACCCTGAACAGCGGGTCCCTTTTTTCTATTTAGAAGGCGAAATTGAATCCCGGCAAGGTCTGCGACTCGTCCCATTACGCCGTCAAGTGCATCTATCTCTCTGACCAAATGCCCCTTACCTAGACCGCCAATCGCTGGATTACATGACATTACGCCAATATTTGCCTTCGAAAGCGTTACGAGTGCAGTTCTCGCACCCATACGAGCAGACGCGTGAGCTGCCTCTGCGCCGGCGTGTCCACCGCCAACTACAATCACATCAAAGTCGTTTTGTTTCACGTGAAACATTCCTTACTTACCGATGCAGAAGCTCGAGAAAATCTCATCAAGCAGATCTTCAACATCAACCCTTCCGACAAGCGAATCTAGCCGTAGGATTGCTGCGCGAATATCCTCTGCCAAAATATCAGGAATCGGATCGCCCTGCGAGAGCTGATCAATTGCGAGTTCAAGCGCTCGCGAACCATTAATCAAACTTACGCGATGCCTTTCACGCATCGCCGTACCAATGCCAGCCGTTCGTTCCCGTAAAATGGAGCTTACTTTATTAACGAGCTCTTCGATCCCCTGCCCTGTCTTCGCCGAGATCGAGTAGCCCTGACCGATTTTGAGATCCGATTTTGAGTAAACCACAATATCACTAGCTTGAACCGGAAGCTGCGGCTTCTCACCCAAAGTCAAAAGATGAATTCTTAAATCAGCTTGCTCAGCACGCTGCTTACCACGCTCTATTCCAATTCCCTCTACAACGTCATCGGACTCTCGAAGGCCTGCGGTATCGAGAAAGGTAACTGGAAGACCATCGAGGTCCATTCTCACCTCAATGACATCGCGGGTCGTGCCAGCAATATCTGATGTGATTGCGGCCTCGCGGCCAGCTAACCGATTCAGCAGTGTAGATTTCCCTACGTTCGGCGCGCCAACGATGGCGACTTCGAAGCCTTGGCGTACCCGCTCAGCGATGCGAACGCCTTCTGCTTCCTTAATAACCTCAGCATGGACCTCGTTGAGAAGTTCAGTCACCTCGGGATAAACATCAACGGGAACGTCTTCATCAACAAAGTCAATCGTCGCTTCAATGAGCGCGGCGGCGCGAACCAATTTGCTTCGCCAACGATCAACCTTTTCCCCAAGGTGTCCTGAAAATACTCTAATCGCTTGTTTTCGTTGAGCTTCTGTCTCTGCTTCAACGAGATCAGCAAGGCCCTCTACCTGCGCGAGGTCAAGGCGACCATTCAGCATCGCACGACGCGTAAATTCACCCGCTTCTGCTTGCCGCAGACCGTCTCGCTCAGACAATAGACGCAAGACCGATGAAATGATCGCAATACTACCATGCAAATGGAGCTCGACAACATCTTCACCGGTAAAGCTCTTTCCGTCACGGAACGTTAATACGAATGCCTCATCGACTAATGTTCCGTCGTTATCCCGAATTTGGCGGAGCCCGCGGGAGGTCGGTAACGAGCCACAAAAGTACCGAACAGCTTCAAACGCTCGCGGACCAGAAACACGGACAACAGCCACGCCTGCCTTACCCGGCGCAGAAGCTAGGGCGAAAATCGTCTCCATCTGAGCATTCCTTTGCCTAGATTGGCGTTAGGTGTTCATCGAGTCGAAGAAATCAGAGTTCGTCTTGGTTTGCTTAAGTTTGGAAATCAAGAATTCGATCGCATCTGTCGTGCCCATTGGATTCAAAATACGGCGAAGCACATATGTTTTTTGCAGATCGATTTTATCAACAAGCAAATCTTCCTTACGGGTGCCGGACTTAAGAATATCCATAGCTGGGAAGACGCGCTTATCGGCAACCTTACGATCAAGAACGATTTCTGAGTTACCCGTACCTTTGAATTCTTCAAAGATAACCTCGTCCATACGCGAGCCAGTATCAATAAGCGCAGTTGCAATGATCGTAAGTGAACCACCTTCTTCAATGTTACGAGCGGCGCCAAAGAAACGCTTAGGACGCTGAAGAGCATTTGCATCAACACCACCAGTTAGAACCTTACCAGAAGAAGGCACTGTAGTGTTATATGCTCTACCAAGCCTTGTGATCGAATCAAGAAGAATTACAACATCTCGTTTATGTTCAACAAGACGCTTTGCTTTCTCAATCACCATTTCAGCGACGGCAACGTGGCGTGATGCTGGTTCGTCAAAGGTAGAAGAAACGACTTCACCTTTTACAGAACGCTGCATGTCAGTAACTTCTTCCGGACGTTCGTCGATAAGAAGAACGATTAGGTAGCACTCGGGGTGGTTCTGCTCGATCGAGTGCGCAATATTTTGAAGAAGCACGGTCTTACCGGTACGCGGTGGAGCGACGATAAGCGAACGCTGACCCTTACCAATCGGTGCAACTAGGTCGATGATGCGAGCAGAACGATCCTTGATGGTCGGATCGTCTTCAATCTCCATCTTAAGACGTTCGTCAGGGTAAAGCGGTGTAAGGTTATCAAATGCAACTTTATGACGCGCCTTTTCAGGGTCTTCAAAGTTAATTTGCTCTACACTCACGAGAGCGAAGTAGCGCTCGTTATCGCCCGGCTCCTGAATAACACCAGAAACTGTATCACCGGTGCGAAGCGAGAAATGTCGAATCATGTCAGGCGAAACGTAAATATCGTCAGGACCCGGAAGATAGTTAGCCTCAGGAGAACGAAGGAAGCCAAAACCATCCTGGAGAACTTCTAGCACGCCGTCACCACCGATGACCCACTCTTCCTCTGCGCGCTCCTTGAGGATGGCGAACATCATATCGCCCTTGCGCATGGTGGAAGCATTCTCGATCTCTAGCTCTTCAGCCATCGAGAGAAGATCTTTTGGGCTCTTGGCTTTCAGATCAGCAAGATTCAAACGGTGTTTGGACACGGCAAAGTCCTTTCACAACCCAATGAGTTGTTGGTCAGCGATAAACATAGTGAAACCACCTCTCCGGACGGGAGGTGTAAATCGCATAAGCACATTGAACCAATGAGTCAATGAAAGCTTGTTAGAACTTCACGACGACTGCAAAGACTATCAGAAGCATCAGAACCGTTGGGACCTCATTCGCCATGCGATAAGTCTTGCCTGATCTTGTGTTCTTCCCTGCAGCAAACTCTTTGCGACGCTTTGAGAGCCAGCCATGCATACCGCTCATTGCGATGACCGATGCAGCCTTAACCCAGGACCAAGGAAGCGACCAATCGACGATCCCAGGCGTAAAAACAAGCATAAGACCAAATATCCAAGTCGCGATCATCGCAGGGTTTATTATATAGCGTAAAAGCTTATATTCCATGACTTGGAATGTCTGATCGAGTTCAGAGCCAACAGCCGCCCTTTCTGCATGGTACACGAAAAGACGCGGCAAATAGAACATACCTGCCATCCATGAAATCACTGACACGATATGGAGAGATTTCACATATGGGTAAATCGAGATCAGAAGGTCAGTCATGCTCAAGTCCTCTTTGCATATTACTTTAATAAAGAAAGAAAAAAGAAAGATGTAGTAGTTGATTTACTGTGGATAACTAAGGTTTCGAGATTCTTCCCCAGTTTTGTTCACAACAGAGGTCAGAGGGGAGTGACTCTTTTAAAGAATATAAATTTAAATATTTCATATAGTTAAACGATTAAACCATAAGATTTTCAACAATTTCAGCACTTGACTCTCAAAGAGCTCCAACTTGTTCACAAAGACCACTTATCCTCATCCACCGTGGATTTCTTTAGGATCAAATGGGTGCTTTTCACTGAAGAATTGCGAACAGTTGGGCTGACCTCTAGAACCGAGTCAAAGACGCAAATTACTCTCACAGCTTGTCCCAGAGTTTATCCACATGACTATCCCCTTGATTCTCGCATCTGGTTCCGAAATTCGGAGTAAGCTTCTCTCGAATGCTGGTATTGCTCACACGATCGAAAAAGCGCGTGTCGATGAAGAATCTATGAAAGCTGCTCTTCATGCAGATGGAGCAACCAGTCGCGACATTGCTGACGCACTAGCAGAGATGAAAGCGCTCAAAGTCGCTAACCGTTATCCAGACCGAATGGTTCTCGGCTGTGATCAAGTCCTCGATTTCAAGGGCGAAGTATATTCGAAGCCAAGATCGCCCGCAGATGCGCTTGACCACCTGAAAGCTATGCGCGGCAAAGAACACAAGCTTTTATCCGCAGCGGTGATCTATGATCAGGGCGAACCTGTCTGGCGACACGTTGGAGTAGTTCGACTTACGATGGATATGTCTTCGGATAGTTACCTAAGAGACTACGTCGAACGAAACTGGGAAAGTATTCGTCACTCAGTAGGGGCATATAAACTTGAAGAGGAGGGCCTGCGTCTTTTTACCCAGATCGATGGAGACTATTTCACCATTCTTGGTTTGCCGATGATGGAGCTCATCGGGTATCTCAAAGTAAAAGGGGTGCTCCAACGATGACCGACAAAAAAATTCCACTCGCAGGCGTGATTGGAAATCCGATTTCCCACTCACGTTCGCCACTGATCCATGGACATTGGCTCAGAAAATACGGGATCAAAGGGTACTATGTTCCAATGCACGTGGAACATGGGGATCTAGAAGCGGTATTGCGAAATCTTCCCAAGCTTGGGTTTCGTGGAGTTAACGTTACAATCCCGCATAAGGTGTCTGTGTTGAGCATAGCGGACATCGTTACAGATCGCGCTACACTCATCGGAGCAGCGAACACGCTGACCTTCACAGCCGAGGGTAAAATTCATGCTGATAACACAGATGGGTACGGTTTTATCGCATCGCTCAGACAGGGTGCACCTAACTGGGATGCAAAAGCAGGGCCTGCATTAGTTTTCGGAGCTGGCGGAGCTTCGAGAGCGGTTATTTGTTCTTTACTAGATGCTGGTGCCCCAGAGATTATTCTCACAAATCGTACGCGGCATAATGCGGATATGTTAAAATCTGAGTTCGGCGCTCGCGTAAAGGTTGTTGAATGGGTCCAAGCAGGAAATGTCGTTGAGGAAGCTGCCACCGTTGTAAATACGACATCGCTCGGAATGAGTGGAAAGACAGAGTTCAGGGTTCCCCTTGATGGCTTGAAATCCAACGCAGTTGTTACTGACATTGTTTATGAACCACTTGAGACAACCTTACTAAAGGCTGCCAAGGACGTAGGCTGTGTCACTGTAGATGGACTTGGGATGCTTCTACATCAGGCCGCCCCAGGCTTTGAGCGTTGGTTTGGCAAAATGCCAGAAGTAGATGTTGAAACTCGTCGTATCGCGCTCTCATGAGGTGGCTTCTTGGACTTACCGGCTCGATTGGTATGGGAAAATCAACGACGGCCCAGATATTCCGTGATCGAGGAATTCCAGTTTGGGATGCAGATGAATGCGTACATCGCCTTTATGGCAAAAACGGAGCTGCGGTTGAGGCGATCGGTGCAGAGTTTCCAACCGCTATCTTAGATGGTGGCGTCTCTAGGGAACTACTGAAGCAACTCATTGCGCGCGACCCATCAGTTTTGACAACGATAGAAGCGATTGTTCATCCTTTGGTTGCCGCTGATCGCGAAATCTTCAAAACAAAAGAAGCTGATATCCTCGTTTTCGATATTCCGCTTCTATATGAAACTGGTGCTGAGGCATGGTTAGACTCTGTTTTGGTCGTTTCTGCCCCCCGTGAAATTCAAAGACAGCGCGTTTTAGATCGACCAGGCATGACCCTTGAACAACTGGAGTTTATCGAGTCACGGCAGATGCCGGATGAGGAAAAAAGGATGAAAGCCGATCACATCATCGAAACGCTTTCACTAGACCAAACACGTAAAGACGTGGAAAAATTGATCGAAGAGATCAGGAGCAAAACGAATAATGCGTGAGATCGTACTTGATACCGAAACCACTGGATTCGAACCCGAAAGCGGTGATCGGCTTGTTGAAATTGGTTGTCTTGAACTTCTCAACCACATGCCAACAGGCAAGACTTTTCACGTCTATATCAATCCCGAGCGGTCGATGCCTTCCGATGCATTTAAAGTTCATGGGATTGGTCCTGATCTACTTGAACCACCACAGACACCTGAGAAGGGCCAAGTAACGCTTCGAGACAAAAAGGTCTTTAAAGCGCACGCTCAAGACTTCTTGGATTTCATCCAAGATTCCAAGCTCGTCATTCATAATGCGGCATTCGATATGAAGTTCTTGAATGCAGAACTAGGTTGGCTTGGCCTTCCAAAGATCAGCAATGATCGCGCTGTAGACACTCTTGCGATTGCACGACGTAAATTTCCGGGATCGCCCGCATCGCTTGATGCACTTTGCCGTCGCTTTGGGATCGATAACTCTTCGCGAACGCTTCACGGTGCTTTGCTCGATAGTGAAATTCTGGCGGAAGTATATCTCGAGCTAATCGGTGGAAGGCAGCCGGATTTGGTTCTCTCGGGGCCAGCAAAAGCAAAGAAAGAGGCAGAAGGGGTTCAATCAGACAATTGGCGCCCGATGCCGCGGCCAACCGCGCTCGCCTCGCGTATCACGAATGATGAAGCCGCCGCTCATCAGGCCTTTGTAGACAAGATGGGCGACGGCTCAATCTGGAAAAAGCTCGGTTAATTTACCTGAGCTTTTTGAGCTTCGGCGCGGCGCGCGAGCTCATTGCGATAAATCGACAAGAAGTCGATGTTCTCAAGGTTCAACGGCGGGAAGCCGCCGTCACGAGAAACATCGCTGACGATGCGGCGGATGAATGGGAACGTCATGCGCGGGCATTCAATCAACAGGTAAGGATGAAGCTGCTCTTCTGGAACACCCTCGATGTGGAATACACCGGCGTATTCGACCTCAAGAATGAAGAGGGGCTCTTTGTTTTCTTTGCTGTTCGCAGAAACATTTAGCTTGGTGATGACCTCATAGGTGTTCTCGGCACGCTTGCGGGCGTCGAGGTTCACCTTGACTGACATCTCAGGCTGGCCTTCGGCATTTGCGCCTTTTTGGGCTAGGATGTTTTCAAACGAAAGATCGCGCACGTATTGGGCAAGAATACGTTGTTTGACTTGCGGTTGCTGCTGTTCAGCTGCGGGGGTCTCTTCGGACATTTTTTGTCTCCCTGAAATTCTGTCGAGCATGTCTATCAGCCCAATTTGATAGGCTCAATGCATACTCAGTGTTTTGTCCAACCGGATGGCCCATTCCGATCATTTGGACGTTGTTCAAGATCTTCAAAGTCGCCCTCAATGATTGTTGTTTGCTGGAAATGGCCACTACGCTGTTCTTTGAAGGTAAAGCTTTGTGTTTTTACCCTTGAGCGCACCCAGTTGAATGCGGACGCGCGAAACGGTGGGAAAAGCAACAAAAAGCCTACAAAATCAGTAAAAAACCCGGGTGTAAGAAGCAAAGCGCCCGCAAAAAGGATCATCGCACTGTTTGCGAGGGGCTCCGATGGATCGCGCATTGTACCAAAAGAGCTTCTCAGATTGGCGAGCTCTCGCGCACCTTGGCTTCGAACCAAATAAGAGCCAGCGACTGCGGTCAATAGTACGATAAGGAGCGTCGGCCAAAAACCAATTGCACCCCCAACCTGAATAAAAAGGCCAATCTCGATCAGCGGAACGAGAATAAAAGCAAACAGAAGCCACATTTTGTTATCCTTTCCCACCCGAGGTAGACTTGATCGGGTCGGTAACCTACATAAGTGCGAAGCAACAAGGTTTCTATGCCTTCGCAGAAAGAGGTAACAATGAACGCTCCGATTATCCAACTTCTAGTACTCGCTGGGATAGCCATTTTCCTTATCCTGCGTCTGCGGAGCGTTTTGGGTACCCGTGAAGGTTTTGAAAAGCCGAATGTAGTTCGTGGTGCGGAACCAAAAGAGCGTCGCAACTTCGAAGTCATCCAAGGCGGACTGGATCACGACATTATTGATCATGCCCCCGAGGGAAGCAGCACAGCGCGGGCGCTGGCCTCGATGAAGCGCGTTGACCCTGATTTCAATGTTGCTGGTTTCCTGCAGGGTGCGCGCGGCGCCTATGAAATGATCCTTATGGGTTTTGAAAAAGGTGATCTTGCTTCAATTCGTCCTTTTATCTCGGAGGATGTTTACGAAGTATTCTCGACTGTTGTGAATCAACGTGAAGAGCAAGGTTTGATTGTAAAGGCTGAGTTCATTGGCATTTCTGAACTCGCGATCCAGGACGCAGAGTTCGACGACACCACAAAAGAAGGCGAGATTAGCGTCCGTTTCGTTGGTGAGCTGAGTTATCTTGTCGAAAACGCTGAAGGTCAGGTTGTCGAAGGAAGTCAGAACGCTATCAAGAAACAAAAGGACGTTTGGACCTTTGCTCGTGATCTCGACTCTGAAGATCCGAATTGGCTCTTGATTGCGACAGGCGAATGATTGCAAGAATCGCTAGCAGTTTAGCGGTTTTTCTCACTCTGACGGCTGGTGCCATGGCAGAGACGAAGTATACATTGCTCGATTTTTCAGAGCTTTCCGGTTGGGCAGACGATGATCACTCGGCTGCCCTTTCCGTGTTTTCTGAGACTTGTTCAGACATTGGCGACCCAGATTGGAAGGCACTCTGCCCGATTGCTGCAAGCGCGACTGATGCACGCGATTTCTTTGAGCGCTTCTTTGTACCAGTCTTGATCGAAGATGGCTCGCCAATGGTATTCACGGGCTACTTTGAGCCAGAGCTTCAGGGAAGCAGCGTTCAAACCTCGCGCTTCCGCTTTCCGATCTATTCGAAACCAAAAGAAGTCACAGATGGTCCTTGGTTAACGAGGCGACAGATCGAAGAAGGCCAAGTGCTCGAGGGGCGAGGGCTTGAACTTGCTTGGCTTGATGATCCCGTCGATGTCTTTTTTCTACAGGTCCAAGGTTCTGGACGCATTAAACTACAGGATGGTCGTTCCATCAGGGTCGGGTTTGGTGGAAAGAATGGTCATGAGTATTCATCAATTGGACGCGAGCTTGTTCGCCGTGGCGTTTACACCGAGCATCAAGTCTCTGCACAAGTCATTCGAAATTGGGTGAAGAACAATCCGAATGATGGCCAGGAACTTCTTTGGGTCAACGATAGCTTTGTCTTTTTTCGAGAAGTGAGCGAGGTCCCCGCAGAGAAAGGTCCGCTTGGGGCAATGAACCGTTCGATCACTACGATGAGAAGTATCGCAGTTGATCCAGAATATACCGTACTAGGTGCGCCGGTCTGGATCGAGAAGGATGGAAGTTCCCCCCTCAGAAGGCTGATGATTGCCCAAGACACCGGCTCTGCGATCAAAGGGGCGCAGCGCGCAGATATTTTCGTTGGGACAGGGGATAAAGCGGGAAGAGAAGCTGGCACGCTTAATGATTCAGGGCGAATGATTGTCTTTATGCCAATTCAACGGGCCTATGCGCTTCTGCCGGAAACAGTGCTGTGAAACGCAAACGCCATTTGAGCAAAGAGGAACGAGAACTCTGGAGCCTCGTTGCGGGCCGGACTACTCCGCTTGAGAAAAAAGTGGCGCCGGTCCTTGATCACGGTCCGATGCCCGCACCAAAAGTCCCGACCCCATCTGCTCCGCATAAACGCCCTATTTCTCATTTTCGTCTCGGTTCAAAAGCAAAAATCGTGGCAAAGAACGATCTAGCTCAAAGCATTGGTGAAAGCCTTTCTGCCGCGCCCGTCCAAATGGACCACAAGGCTTTTGGAAAGATGACGCGCGGCAAGCTCTCTCCAGAGGCAA
>CAYWUN010000015.1:16598-18171 GCA_964461315.1 uncultured Aestuarium sp. | reverse complement strand
AAACCAGCGAGTGCCGAAGATGCAAAATGTTGATGAACCAATTTGTATAATTGCGAACCCGAAATCTGGGCGAAATAGGTCTGATCGAGACGCGCTCGAAGGCGCGCTGTCTACCTTTGGGCCGAACGCGTTCTTAGAAATTTGTTCTCCGAAAACGGGTTTCTCTAAGACCATTAATGATGCTCGTCAGAAAGGTGTTCGGCGTTTCGTTGCAGCAGGAGGAGATGGAACCATTATGGCTGTCGCCTCAAGTCTGGTGAGCAGCGACTGTAGTCTCGGGGTGCTGCCACTTGGAACGTTTAACTATTTCGCGCGCGGACTTGGGCTCCCTGAAGATGTCGAAGGTGCCGCCGAAACCCTAAAGCAAAGTTCCGAACATCTGATTTCGGTAGGGACCGTGAATGGAAATGTGTTTCTCAACAATGCAAGCCTTGGGGTCTATCCCAGCATTTTGAAAGAGCGTGAAACCGTATACAAAAGATGGGGGCGCAAGCGCATCGCGGCGCATTGGTCCGTAATCAAGACCTTTTTACGATTTCAAAGGCCCATGAAGATTGTGGTTGTCTCTGACGGTGTCGAACAAGCGTATCGTACTCCTTTGGTTTTTGTAGCTAGGTCCGAATATCAGCTGAACTATTTTGGCCTCGAAGGTGCAGATGCGATTAAATCTGATGGCTTTGCTTTGTTTATTGCCCACGACGGTGGGAGAGCAGATCTATTCCGCTTAGCTTGGCGATTAGTGACACGTCAAATGAAGTCGGGCGTAGATTTCGATCTTGTCAGGGCAAAAGAGATTACGATCAAGACCCGTAAACCGATGTCCCTCGTCGCCTGTGACGGAGAAAAAATGCGGCTCAAGTCACCTCTGCGATTTGAAATGAAAACGAACGCTCTTCGAATTATCATGCCGAAATGACTAAGATAATTCACCTTTCAGACCTGCATTTTGGGCGAGATCGCCCAGAACTCATTTCTGCCTTGCTCCTAGAAGTTGAGAACCGTTCACCTGATCTTGTGGTGATCTCGGGAGATCTGACCCAACGCGCGTTCAAGAGCCAGTTTCATCAGGCACAGCAATTCCTTTCTAAGCTTGCGGCGCCTTTCCTTGTTGTTCCGGGGAACCATGATGTGCCGTTCTACAATCTTTTTGCGCGTCTTTTCTTTCCCTTTAGGTGTTACCGCAAATTTATCGATCTAGAGCTTTCGCCAGTATGGGAAAACGATAAGGTTTTCGTTCTTGGGATAAACACGGTTGATCCAATGGCAATTCAAAGAGGCAAGCTTAGCCACCGCTATTTGGATCAATTGGCACTAAAAGTGCCAGAGGACGATAGGTTCAAGCTCGCTGTAATGCATCACCCAATGGAGCACCACCAAGTGACCGACAAAGAGCTGATGCAAGGTGCCTCCTTGGCACGGAGGGCGCTTGAAGAGATGGGTATCGACGCTGTGGTATCAGGCCATTTGCATAGCGTGATTACCGAGCCATTTCGAGACAACCCGAAAATGCTCTTTGTTCAGGCGGGCACCGCCCTATCGACGCGTATTCGTGGTGATCTCAATTCGTTCAATT
>CAYWUN010000015.1:0-16498 GCA_964461315.1 uncultured Aestuarium sp. | reverse complement strand
TCAATGCCGTCGGCGGTGAACTCAACATGCACTTCCTCGGTGCTCATGAGGGCAGCATATTGACGGGTCAATGCATTGTCCGTTTCCGTCAGAATACGAACAAAGTCCTCTTTGGTCAGCGCTGAGAGTTCTACACGAATGGGGAGACGACCCTGAAGTTCCGGTAAAAGGTCCGACGGTTTGGCTACATGAAACGCGCCTGAGGCGATAAACAGAACGTGGTCAGTTTTGATCGGCCCATACTTGGTGCTGACGGTGGTTCCTTCGATAAGGGGTAGAAGGTCGCGTTGGACACCCTCGCGGCTTACATCAGCACCGCGGGTCTCTGCGCGCGCGCAAACTTTATCGATTTCGTCTAAGAACACTATGCCATTCTGTTCAACGTTCTCGATCGCCGCTTTGTTGACTGTTTCATCATCCAGAAGCTTGTCGGCTTCTTCTGAGATGAGGATTTCGTAACTCTCGGCGACTGTCATACTTTTTCTGACTTTGCGACCACCAAATGCTTTGCCGAAAAGGTCACTGATGTTCATCATTCCGGGCATGCTTCCAGGTTGGCCTGGGATTTCAAAGCCACCCATTGGGTTCGATGTATCAGCAATTTCCAGCTCGATTACAGTGTTATCAAGCTCGCCAGTTTTGAGCTTCTTTCTGAAAGTCTCACGCGTTCCATCCCGCGCGGTCGTACCAGCAATGGCGTCTATTACGCGATCCTCAGCGGCGCGTTGAGCATTCGCTTTTACCTCTTCGCGCATAAATTCGCGGGTTTGAATAATCGCTGTATCAACGAGATCACGGATGATTTGCTCGACGTCGCGGCCTACATAACCGACTTCGGTAAATTTGGTGGCCTCGACCTTTATGAAGGGCGCGCGCGCCAATTTCGCCAACCGTCGGCTAATCTCTGTTTTGCCAACACCTGTGGGTCCGATCAATAGAATGTTCTTTGGGTAAACTTCATCGCGAAGGTCATCGGACAGTTGTTTACGACGCCAGCGGTTGCGAAGTGCTACTGCGACAGCCCGTTTTGCATCGTTTTGTCCAATAATGAAGCGGTCAAGTTCAGAGACGATTTCACGTGGTGTGAGGTCAGACATAACGGGCAGATCCTTAGGATTTCTTAATTGTTTCAACGGTAAGGTTACCGTTTGTGTAAACGCAAATATCGGCAGCGATACCCATCGCCTTCCGCGCGATTTCTTCGGCTGTTTTTTCACTGTCCATCAGGGCGCGAGCGGCAGCCAATGCAAAGTTTCCACCAGATCCAATCGCGGTTACGTCATGTTCAGGTTCAAGAACATCGCCTGCGCCCGTGATAACGAAGAGATCAGCGCCATCAGAAACGATTAGCATCGCCTCCAGTTTCTGGAGATACTTGTCAGTCCGCCAATCTTTGGCAAGTTCAACGCAGGCACGAGCGAGTTGGCCTGGAGTGTTCTCAAGTTTTTTTTCGAGCCGTTCAAGCAGCGTAAATGCATCGGCAGTCGAGCCAGCAAACCCGCAGATTACCTCTGAGCCTGCGGCGTTTAAACGGCGAACTTTCCGAGCGGTTCCTTTAATCACGGTTTGACCGAGACTGACCTGCCCATCGCCCGCTATCACCACCTCACCATCTTTGCGCACACCAATGATCGTTGTGCCGTGCCAACCTGGGAACTCATTCTCTGACATAGTCGCTCTCCTTGCTTGGGGTGAATATGGTAGGCTGGCCTCTCAGCTACAACCCCAAACGAAAAAGGGCGCCCAAAAGGCGCCCAAAATCACATCTTTTATCAGCAGCTTAGATGCTGGATTCAATCCAAGCCTGAAGTGCAGCTTTCGGTGCGGCACCAGCTTTATTTGCAACGACTTCGCCACCTTTGAAAACAAAAAGTGCCGGAATCCCGCGAACACCCATCTGAGCAGGAGAGTTCGGGTTCTCGTCAACGTTGACTTTTACGATCTTGATTTTGCCGGCCATTTCGTCGGAAAGCTCTTCTAGAGCGGGGCCGATCATTTTGCACGGGCCACACCATTCTGCCCAGAAATCTACGAGAACAGGAATGTCAGACTGGCGCACTTCGGCGTCAAAGGTATCGTCGGTGACTGCTACGGTTGCCATTGGGTTTCTCCTTGGCGGTAAATAACTCGAGGTCGAAACCTAAGTAGGTCTGCAAAGATGGTCAAGTGACGCTCGCACGATCGAGAGCATCTGACACAATATCTGCGGGCAAATCCATGAGTTTTGGGCCGGCAGTCCATAGAATTTGTGTTTTCACTTCGTAACTTGGATAGATTTTTTTGATCGCTGCGGCATAGGCGCCCATCTGGCGTAAGATCCCTTCAGGAGTTGAACTGGGGGCATCTGGGACTGCTCGATTTGTCTTGAAATCGACAATTGTAATTACGTTTCCATCAACCAACAGCGCGTCAATTGCTCCATGGATAATCTTTCCACCGAATTGATCGATCGCAGCCGTAAAACCGACTTCCTTGAGCGTGGATTGGGCGAAAAGGTGGGAGAAGCAATTGTTTTGGAGTAAGTTGAGAACATCGTTCACGATCTCTTTTGTATCTTCAATAAGCGTGGTGTCACTATCGGAGCTGAGCAGTTTCTGCGCAATTTCCAGGCGTTCCGGCTCTGAATACTTTGGAAGATGCTCAAGTAGTTTGTGGAAGAGCCTTCCCCTAGCCTTTGCATTTTCCTGGCCACCTCCAGCGTCTGCTCCGAAGAGCGATTTATCTCCACCAAGATCAGAGGGCGAAAGGGGCTTTGTTGATTTTGCAATAGGCTCTGCCATAGGGAAGGTAAGACGCGCCTGAACCTTAGAGTGAGTGTCAGCATCTTGCTTCAGTTCGAGACCCGACCAGTCGTTGGTTTCGAGTCGAAGGACGCCCTTGCCGATGTCGACTGCACCGGATGACTTCATCCCGTCGCTGATCAGGCTATACCAGCTGTCTTCTTCGGCGCCGACATCACCAGCCGCCGCAATAATGAGCCACTTTTCAGCTCGGGTCGTGGCTACATAAAGCAGTCGTCGTTTTTCTTCTTCTTGGGCCTCAAGATAGTCGTCAAGCGCACCATCCATTAGTTGGGGTTTTGCATCTTTATTCATCTTCCACATCAACCTATCGTCGGTGCCGATGAGCGAAGCTTTTACATCGCGTTTTGCTTTGGTCGTATCTGGTAGAATGACGATTGGAGCTTCGAGGCCTTTCGATCCGTGAACTGTCATTACTCGGATCCGGTTTTCAGCGGAGTCCATCTGTCGTTTGACCTCGACCTCGGAGCTGTCGAACCAGCTCAGAAATCCGGTGAGGTTCGGAACATTCCCGCGTTCATAGGAAAGTGCTTGAGATAAGAGCGCGTCGATAGAGTCCTCGACCTCTTCGCCCAGACGAGCAACAAGTTTTCTGCGGCCGTCATGTCTAATCAAAGTGCGAGAAATGAGATCGAAGGGCCGCAAGAAATCAGCCCAGCGCATGAGGTCATCAATCGTATCGAAAGTGTCCTTAAAGCGGTCGCGATGTAAACGCAGGGCTTCCCAAAGTGTTTGTCCACTCGGCCTACCTTGCGCCACTGAATAGAGTTCCTTTTCACTCCAACCAAACAAAGGTGACTTTAGAGCACTTGCGAGCGAAAGATTGTCCTCTGGCAGCGCGAGGAATCGCAAGAGAGCTATGATGTCCTTCACAGCAAGCTCTTCTCCGATCTTGAGACGGTCGGCGCCCGCTACCTCTAGTTTTTGCTTTTTCAGTTCACGGATAATTTCAGAAAACAGCCTCTTGCGGCTCTGAACAAGGATCAGAAAATCTCCTTCTCGAATTGGACGGCGGAAGTATTCACCGCTGTTTCCGATTTCTTCAGGAATGGTTTCGTTATCGATCATATGCCGGACAGAACGTGCAATTTCCTTCGCCAAACGAACGGTGTGACTTTCTTCACTAATCGTATCGACAGGTTCGAACCATTGGCGCTCGGTATCACTTTTTGCCTGTTCAATGACGGGCCAAAGGTCAACACGACCAGGCATTTTGTCTTTGAACGCAAGGTGTTTCACCTTGCTTTCAAGTCCCTTTGATCTTTCGTCTTTGAAAGCCGTATCGACAAGCGAAAGGATCGCGCGTGAGGATCGGAAGGAATATTCAAGAGCGAGAGGGTTGAGCTTTTTCCCGACGTTGCCAAGCGCTTCGCGGAAGTGCTCGCGCATACGGTCAAAACCCTCGGGATCGGCGCCTTGGAATGAGTAGATTGACTGCTTTTTGTCGCCGACGACGAAAATGGTGCGTTCTCGAGTGGGGGAAGCACCTTCGCCGCTTGCAAACTCTTGGGTAAGAGCGCGGATCACTTCCCACTGCGCAGGGCTCGTGTCCTGTGCTTCGTCGACGAGAATATGATCGATCCCACCGTCGAGTTTGAAGAGCACCCATTGAGCGACTGTTTGATCAGTTAGAAGCGCCCGTGTCTTTTCGATTTCATCGTCAAAGTCGAGCGCGCCGCGAGCTTGTTTGCGAAGGTCATATAGAGGCAGGAAAGCTGTCGAAAATTCAAAAAGTGCCTTGGTCTTTTCATAGGCTTGAATCTTCTTGACCGTCTCAAATGCCTCGGCAGTTCGATCCATCCAAGCGTGCAAGTCGCCCAGCACCTCAGAGAGCTGGTCGCGGATCGCGGCCCATCGTTTCTGGGGAAAGGTTTCAGATTTCGATGCGCCATCATCTTTGCAGAAAAGCGCAACTAGATCGTTGAAATCAGCTGCACTCTGTCGTTCGTGATCAATTGCACAGAGTTTCTGTCCAAACGTCATCATCGTAGCGTTCATCTTGTTCATGACGATGACGTCGTTGATCTCTTTTGCCAGATTTTTCTCACCGCCTATCCATGCTGGTGAGCGTGCATTGTTCTCGGTCATGTCCGTCGGTAGTGCGAAAATTGCGCGAAGTTCTTGATCGCTTTTGCTCACCGACAAGATGGATTTTTTCGAACAAACTTCGGATATGAACTTAGTTATCCCCTCGTCGCTGAGGTAGCGAGCGATGCCATCAACTACACTCGAATTTGGACCCTCAGAAAGCTCATCCAAGACTTCCATTCTGAGAAGTTGCGTGTCTCGGTCTTCGAGAACAGTGAACTGAGGGCTAACTTGTGCTTCAAGCGGAAAGCGCCTGAGGATACTGGAACAAAACGAGTGGATCGTTTGGATCTTAAGACCACCTGGTGTTTCGATTGCGCGGGCGAAAAGGGTGCGAGCTTGGGCTAACGTTTCATCGTCAATTTCGCCGCTTGTTCCAAGTTCTTTAAGGTCATGCCGCAGGTCGGTATTGGCCATCATTGACCACTTGCCCAGGCGTTTAAAAAGACGGTTCTGCATTTCACTTGCAGCGGCCTTTGTGTAGGTCAGGCAGAGAATATTTTGCGGATCAACGCCATCGAGTAGAAGTCGTGCGACACGGTCGGTGAGCACACGGGTTTTGCCCGATCCAGCATTTGCCGAAAGCCAAGTCGACGCCTTGGGGTCCGCAGCTTCGATTTGGCGAAGGGTCGCATCGTTGACCGTCATTCCATGTCCTCCGGCGCAATCTCATTCGTCTGGTCCCATTCCCCAAAACGAGCAAGGTGGTCGTAATAGCTCGCCTCCGCTTCGGTGAAAGGTGCAAGTCGGGCGGTATATCCTCGCTCCACATTCATCCATGCTCCGATAAGTTGGCCGAATTCCGTCCAGACTTGATCGGCTGGAAACTTTGCCAATGGTGCTGCGCTTTCCTTAGGCGCGCTTCCGAGACCGATATAAGTCGCACCCTTAGCCGGCTTTGCCCCTACATCTTCAAAAGCGCCACGTTCGACCATCGCAGCCTCAAGTAGGAGCTGTTTGTCAAAATAGGCCTGCTGCTTTTCGGATGGAACGGTCCCTGACTTGTAATCATAGATGACGACCGATCCATCCTCGGTTTCATCCATTCGATCCGCAGTTCCCTTGATCATGAAGTCAAGGTCGTCAAGTTTGAGGAACCCCTTGGTTTCGAAATACTTGGGTGCCCCGATCTGACGCCGTGCTTTCTCTCCTTCTATGAACCACGCCGCGACGCGTTCGATCCTTGCGCGCCACATTCTACGCACGGTAGGCCAAGGACATTCCTCATTCAGAACGGAATCCGTGATCGTCAGCAATGTTTCAAGCGCGAGAGGATCGTGAGGATCAATGCCACTCTTGATATATTTTTCGAGGATCGTGTGAATTACGATTCCGCGTGTAGGCGCATCAGCTGTTTGCACGAGTGGATCAAGTGCGCGTAGGCCAAGAACTTTCTCAGCATATATGGAATATGGATCACGAACGAGCGTCTTGATCTGCGTTACAGAAAGCTCTTTGGGGCGAGCGCAAATTGGTGGCCTAGGCGAGGGGCGCCGATAGGGCTGCACATGCTGTTCAATAGCTTCGTTAGCGGCAAGGTGACCTAGAATGTCTCGTCCTTTGCTCCGCATCATCTCAAGCGCGAGATCGCCTTTTTGTTCTGGTAGTCCGGATAAAAGGTTTGCAAGACGGTTCACCCATCGCGAGGGAACGGTTTCTGCTTCTTCTGATCTAACAGAGCGTGAAATCCAAACTTCTTTGCCTGCTACAGCTTGTTCATAGTCATGCGCAGAAAGTCCGATACGCCTTTCGGGCAGCAATAGACCCGCATCTCGGCGCATTTTGCGATTAAGCCACGGGTCGGGTGCTGCCGCTTCGGGCCAAGTTCCGTCATTCATGCTTCCCAGGACTATGACCTCGGCTGATTGTACGCGAGCCTCAAGTGTTCCTAGGAACTGGATCATTGGGTGGACGGTATCAGGGTTGCGGACTTCGCCCTTGGAGAGAATTGCATTGAAGAGCGAGAGGTAGTTGCGCGCAGTCAGTATGCAGCCGGCATCCGCTTGCTTTTCAAGTTCTTTAATAACTTGAAGCGCTTTGCGTCCGGCGGCCTCATCCCATAGTCCGCCACTGGCCTCGACAGCATTCGGACCAGCGGCCCAAAGTTCCGCCTTCACGCGGTGGTGTGCGACGAATTCTGTAAGGTGTGCCTCAGTGGTCGCTTGGCTCTCGCTGATGCATTGAGCAACCCACGCGCCCCATTCGGGCAGTTTCTCATCCCGTTCCGCTTCTTTTCCTGTAGCCCAAGCGGTTATAGTTTCAGGAGATGGGAATGCGGGTCCGTTTCGACGAATGTGTAGCTCTAGCCGACGTGTCCGCAAAAGATGTTCGCGACGATCATTACGTTTGCTGTGGGTCAATGGGTGTTTGAGAACAGCTAAAAGATCTTCGGCTGTGAGTTTTGCGCCGATCAGGTCCCCAACTTGGCGCAGGAAACGGCCAGGAGGTGAAAGCGCAAGTGGTTGGCCCGCGCTGTCATCTGCTTCAATATTCCACCGAACAAGGGCAGCTGATACTTGACGCGTCAAGTTCCGATCAGGGGTGATCAGTGCCGCTTTCTTGCCTTCATGGAGAGCTTTACGAAGAACGAGCGCAATTGCTTCGGCCTCAATCCGCGGGGAGGGAGCTTCGATGAGTGAAACATCTCTCATCGCGTACTCAAGATCGCCGAGCTTATGACCTTCGCTAAGCCATTGGTCAGTGACAGGCGCAGGCCGGAGCGAGAGTGAAATGACCTTGTTCCGTTCGGTTGAGTGGCAAGGATGATCGCTCCAAGGCTGGATTTCTTCCTTCGCGATTCCTGCTTTCTCGGCGACGATTTTGTGCCGGAATTGGGGGTGGTCCTCCGCACCGTTTTCGCGCTCCATTGATTTCCAAACGGAGCTTGGCATTTCGAAATCGAACCCAGGCAGAATAATCGCGCCTTGAGGGAGTTTTGAAACGGCCTCCATCAAGAGAGCCGTAGTTCCGCGTGAGCCAGTCGAACCCGCGATAACAATTGGATGGGCGGGGGGCTGTTCTTTCCAAGAGTTCACAAGGCGCATCACCACAAGACGTTGCCGAGCCTCTTTGTCAGGTTGCGTGTTCGAGGCCTTATAAAAGCTGCTGATAATGTTGATGAACTTAAGTGCTCGTGCCCAATGCCCGCTTTGATCAGCGACATCGAGGCTATTCACAGTCTGTGGATCGACGCCTTCGCCGTGCATCTCGTCCATGAGACCTGCAAGACTGTCGGACAAATCATAGAGCGAAGACTGAGGCGCAATTTCCGGTTCGTTTTCCAATAGCTTTGCGACAAAGTTCGTCAACTCAAGGCGACGCCTTAAAGGCGCAATCGCTGGGGGAATATCCGAAGCAATGGGTTCATCCGACAGATCCGTGACAAGCCGTAGTCGCGGCAGAAGAAGGCTTCCACGTTGGTCAAAAACCTCTTCAACTCGCCGCGCCATACGCTGAGTGTTCAAAAAGACCTCGGTACGTGCCAGAAGAAACGGGTCTTTACCGCTAGACCGTTTAATGAGCCCGTCTACGAGAGCCGCGGCAAAATCCACCCCGGGTGCTAGGCCAAAAATACGAGGTGACTTACTCGGTCTAAACATATCTTACTTCTTTTAACATTTCTTCGGCAATCCTGATGGATGAAGGGCGACCGACATCGCACCAGAGGCCCTCATAGATTAGACCATAGAGTTTGTTCTCTTTGCAGAGTTGGTCCCAATATAGGTTGGTTGAAAATACGTCTTCGTCAAAGTTCGCGAGGCCAGATGGATCAATTATCTGACAGCCTGTGTAGACAAAACCTGATCCCCTCTGAAGACGACCCTCCGCGTCAATCTGAAAATCCCCTGCTCCAGAATAACCGCGGGCATTCTCTGTTCGAATAAGCAATAGCAATGCCCCCATTTCGGCCGAGTTCCATTTACTCTGAAGAAATGAGAATGGGTTTTCTCCTCTCCAGACAGCGTCAGTGTTCATTGTGAAAAGGGGTGAATTACCCAACGTTAGAGCCGCTTTTTTCAAGCCACCCCCAGTTTCAAGAACTTTTGAGCGCTCATCCAGAATTATGAAATCAGCGACGCAGGGGTGGCTTTTAATCTGATCTGCAAGATAGTGAACGTTAGTGGCCAGCCTCGTAATTCCCGCCTCTCTCGCTGGAGCGATTGCGTGTTCTAACAACGTCTTTCCTGCGACCTCGATCAGCGGTTTGGGACGAATGTCAGTAAGAGGCCGCATCCTTGTTCCAAGACCCGCAGCGTAGAAGAATGCCGTATCAATCATACTATCTGATCTCTGGTTCTAAAATTTCTTTGAGCTCAGCCAAGTAAGGGTGTTGTAAGTCCTCTTTAAGATAGCTGACAATGCGAGGTTCAAACGCACGATATTTTGTTCTTCCATCCCGAACGTCCAACCTTCGAAATATCCCAAGAATCCGGAGTGAACGTTGGACGGATATGGTCGCAAAAGCTCGCTCAAAGTCATCTACGCTCATTGTGGAATTAGAAAGAAACGCTTCTTTTGCGGCATGGACCGTTTGAGGTTGAACATCGCGCCTTGCATCCCTCAGAAGCGAGACGACATCGTAAATTGGGTGCGTTACGACTGCATCTTGAAAATCAAGGAGACCGATTTGAGCGATGCCGCTTTGTTCAGGCCGCCAAATGATATTTTCTGCATGAAGATCTCGGAGAGATAAAACTGGATCATAGGGCTCTAGACCGCGCCAAGCGTCTTCCATTTTTTCCAATGCGACAGGAGTAAGTGATGGCGCACACCATTCTTGGAAGAGCTCTGCCAAATTTCGCGCTGCTTTTGCGTCTAGCGTTCCTATGGCTTTGGCTGGCTTAATAGTCTGAAACTTTGAAATCGCTTCGACAACTCGAAGGTATATTTTTGCCTCATCATCAGGGTGTTGCCTTAGGTGTTCCGCGGCGTTCGCCTCACCCAAATCTTCAAGCAAAAGAAGTCCAGCGGCCTGCGCTTTAATTTTAGGCGCAGATAGGCCATTGTTTAACAACAAGTCGGCTATATCGATGAATGCCTGAAATTGGGCATCGGGCTCGGTGACCATGAGAATTGCGGATTGATCAGCGCTTGAGAGCCTCAAGTAGTACCGAGTAGAAGCATCTTGGGGGAGCCGCGTTCGGCGCCAATCAGATACACCGGCTGATGCCAAGAACTCCTCGAGCGGGTCAAGGTTACTCAAACGCGCGCTCCAATCGAATTTGCCAGTCCAAAGAGGCAAACACTTCGACCGAATGCTGGCTTTCACCGGCTGAGAGCTTCAGTCGCAACGCATCTTTTGGAGTGAGTTCACCCAAACGGTCGGGCCATTCGATTAGGCAGATCGCTTCTTCAAAAGCTTCGTCAAGGCCAAGCTCAATCGCTTCGTCTGGTGATGTCAGCCGGTAAAGATCGCAATGCCAAATTTCGCCGACTTTGGTGCTGTAATTCTGCACGATCGTGAATGTTGGTGACGGCACATCTTCTGCTCGGCCAAGTAGGTACTGAATTACAGAGCGTGCAAAGAAAGTCTTTCCAGCTCCGATATCGCCTTCTAGCAAAAGAATATCACCGATGCGCAACAGTTCTGCGATTTGCTGCGCAAACTGTCGGCTCTCTTCTTCAGTTTTCAAGGTGCGTGAAATGACGGCTTTTTCCATAAGCCCTACAGTATTCCATGGGAATATCGCCGCAAGTCCAGATCACGCTCGAAGGTGTTGAGATTCTGTTCCCTCGATCCAATTTGGGAGCTGAGTGTTACGGAGTTTGGTGCGGAACTTGATCATTGTTTTTCCATTCTTAAGAACCGAAATGTGGCACTCAAGTCGGCGACCATTCAGTAGTCTTATAGAAATCGGCGAACCTGCCTTGTTCTCAGTTTGGCAGATAGAATCCCGGATAGTGCTCCACTTTGAGCTCTCCTCGCATTTACTTTGCCAATGGCGAATGGTTTCAAAGATGCTTTCTGCTTCAAGGAAATAGTCTGGGTTGCCGTACCAAAGACGCCGATAAGCCGAATTGGCCAGACATATTTCGCCAGATTGCTCAAAGACCGCAACTGCCTCTGGCAGCTGATCGAGAACTGCTTGAGCGTTCTCGATTTTCTTACGAAAGTCTCTGTTTGAAGCGATTTCAGAGCTTACGTCCTCCCAAATAAGTGCAATTGCGCCATTTGGATGCGGCCGGCCTGTAACCTTGATGATCCTCCCGTCTGGAAGATCCCAGTTTTCACAATAAGTGCCGTCGATCGCAGATGTTTCAAGATGCGAGACAGTTTCCCGCCATGACCGATAATTGCGTGGTTCAGGAAAGAACCTGTGTTCGCGAAGTTTGTCGAGGAGGCCCTGTATGTCAGGTTGCGAAGAGAGAAAGTTGAATGACAACCTAGTAAGGTCAGAAAGTGCCGGGTTGAAATTCATTAGCCGCCGGTTCTTGTCAAATATTGCAATACCCACAGAGAGTTCTGCGAAAATGCGTGAGAGCGAGTGTACGAAATTTTTCTGGCTGTTTTCTGCTTGGACTAACGGATCAATATCTATTGCAAAGTGGATACTGCGCCCGTCGCGATTGGCGGAAGTAACATCAAACCAACGACAGTTCGGTGACCCAAGTTTTTGCGCTGCGACGCGCTCGCGGACATTTGCTTCTGCGGAGGATGACACATTATTGAAGATACGCACTGGTGGCCATGCGTGGGCTGGGTGGCCAAGTTCATTTGCAAGATCGAGATAAGCCTCATTTGCCCAAGTTATGGTGCCTTCTTCCTCTTCCCATATTGGCTGCGGAGATTGCTCAGCAATCGCCCGCAGAGTTTGAATCTCTGTTTCGAGCGCTTCGAGTTCGAGAGGTGCTCGGATTTTTAGGCATTCTTGTGTGTCACTGTAGGTCAGTCGAGCGATGCCATTCCAGTATTCAGCTTTTAATTTGGCGTGGTGATTGATCGGTGAGTGGATGATTTTCACACGCTCCTCGGCAAGTGTTTCAAGCGAGGCGCGAAGTTTGGGAAAGGTTGGCGTAAATAGGCGCAAAAAGCAGTCAAAATCTGAGTCTCGCGAGTTGGCAAAACGGGAAAACAATGTCCTAGCATTAGAAGATGCATCAACGAGGTTGTCGTCATCGAAAATAAAGGTCACCGCATGCTCAGCCTCTTTTAGCAATATGCGGCTAGACATGATTTTCTCAGAGAAAAATCTCCCGATAAGAATACCTGTGAGCGAGATAGCTCCGAGTGTGGTGGACAGAAAAATCCAAAACTCTGTAGATTGGGACACTGTGAAGCTCGACTCTAACTATAGTTGAGTTCACTAACTTTAGTAGAGTCGGTTAATCCGAGGTTAAACTTGGAACGGCTGATTTTCTCCAAGCGCGTCATATTTGTTTCCGGGAGGGTCCAAGCGATCTCTGGGCCACTCCACTGTGACAATTGCGCCTCCAGATGCTTCACCCATCGCAAAAGCGCCACCGTTAGAGAACGATAGTCTTGCACCAGAGCGCTCAAGGAGCGTTTTTGCGATGAAAAGTCCGAGGCCCATTCCTTCATATCCAGGGCGAACCTTACGATCTTCGTTTTGCCGCCTGCGGCTCATAAAGGGATTTCCAATACGGCCAATGACTGAGGCTGGAAAACCCGTGCCGTTATCAGCGATCCTGAGTGTTATCGTGGACTCATTCCAGTCCATCTCGACTTCCACCTTTGACTCGGCAAAGTCGACTGCGTTTTGGATCAGGTTGCGTAACCCGTGGAGCACCTCTGGGTGTCGTTCGACAACAGGCTGATGCTTTGGGTGATCGGTTTCGGGTGAAACTGAGAACTCGATGATTTTCCCGCGAGACATATGAGGTTCGGCGGCTTCTTTAACGAGAGCTTCGATGGGTACTCGTCGGATGTGGAGATCATCTTTACCGGCGCGCCCCATCGACCGAAGGATATCGCGGCAACGATCAGCTTGCTCTTTGATTAAAAGAACATCTTCGCGCAATGCTTCGTCGTTCGAAACTTCATCGAGAAGTTCGCCACTTACCAGTTTGATTGTCGCAAGCGGTGTGCCCAGTTCATGTGCGGCCGCAGCGACGACACCGCCAAGATCAGTAAGCTTTTGCTCGCGAGCAAGTGCCATTTGGGTCGCGAAAAGTGCATCGCTCATGTTGTGCATTTCTGCGGTGATTTGGCGTGCATAGAGTCCAAGAAAGACGATCCCTGTTATCAGGGAAAGCCAAAAGCCAAACAGAAATAGATCGGGGAGCATGAGCGAAGTTCCATAGGAACTTGAAAGCGGAAGATGGAACAGCGCGAGTGTCGATACGATCGCAATCGCAACCATACCGATGATCAATGTCGAATTTAGTCGAAGAAATGTTGCCGATATTGTGACAGGCGCAAGGACCAGAATAGCGAAAGGATTGTTTAATCCGCCCGTAAGGTAGAGCAACAATCCAAGCTGCAACAAATCAAAAAGCAGCATAAGAAAGGCTTCGCGCTCAGACAGTCGCTTATTTTCTGGATAAAGGAAGGTCGAAAAAAGGTTCGCCACAATTGACGCCCCAACGGCCATGGCAGTCATCCCTACTTCGAATTGGAAGTCGTAGATTTGGACAGCGGCTAAGATCGCTAAACTTTGTCCAGCAATAGCAATCCAGCGTAGGACGACCAGAGTATGCAAGCGGACCCAGTTGGATCTTTCGCGGTGTTCGAGAGCTTCTAGTTCGGTCGAGGGCATGGCCACTCCTGTTGTGTCTGCCGTGGTTATACTGTTATTTGCGCAACGTATTGGGATCAATCCGCGAGTGAGATGGAAGCCAAGTATGAGATCGATGATTGCAATAACCGCAACCGCTACTGTCGCGTTATGTGTGACCGCAGGGGTTCTAGCGATAACGGTCTTTAAACCAGAGCCTCAGTATGCCGAATGTGGTGCAGCTCAGGTCGCGGGTGGCGCAATCGGTGGGCCTTTTGAGCTATTAGACAAGAATGGTAATATCGTCACAGACAAAGACGTAATCACCGGGCCTTCGATACTTTATTTCGGTTACACATTCTGTCCAGATGTCTGTCCGCTTGATAACCTTCGTAATGTTGATGCTACCGCTCTTTTGGCGGAGCGGGGATACGATGTGACTCCAATCTTCATTTCGATCGATCCTGATCGCGACACACCCGAAGTGGTCGGTGACTTTGCTGCTAACTTTGATGAAAAGATGATCGGGCTTACTGGAACCGCTGAACAGGTTGCAGCAGCATCCAAGGCTTATCGGACCTATTACAAGAAACAGGACGATGATCCCGACTATTACATCGTTGATCACTCTACGATGGCGTATTTCAATATCCCAAGCCTCGGTGTCATCGATTTTTATCGCCGCGACGACGCGGCGGAAATAGTCGCTGATCGGGTCGCATGTCTGATTGATCAAACTGGTGCGAATTGACCTAAGAGGATTGGGGCGATACCTGTAGTACGTGGAAACATGGGAAGAGCCTAATGACTTCAGAAGAACTCGATCTCGGAGAAGATAAATCGCTTCTTCTCGTTGATGATGACGAAGCTTTTTTGCGTCGCCTGGGTAAGGCGATGGAAAAACGTGGGTTTGAAGTCGAACTCGCAGGATCTGTTGCTGCCGGAAAGGCGATTGCGACGGCCAGACCTCCGGCGTTTGCGGTTGTTGATCTACGTCTAGAAGATGGAAATGGTCTGGATGTTGTTGAAACACTTCGGGAAAAGCGCCCGGACAGCCGTATCGTCGTCTTGACCGGTTACGGCGCTATCGCAACTGCTGTGGCTGCAGTGAAAATTGGTGCAACCGATTACCTCTCTAAGCCTGCTGACGCGAATGATGTTATCAATGCGCTGCTTTCGCGAGGCGATGAGCTACCACCACCTCCTGAAAACCCGATGAGTGCGGATCGTGTTCGTTGGGAGCATTTTGAGCGGGTCTAGGAGCTTTGTGTTCGCAACTTTTCTGTAACCGCACTGCGTCTCTATATGCATCGTAGAACACTCCAGCGCATTCTCGCAAAACGTAGCCCCAAATAATCAAAGTGCCGCGATCAAATCGTGATGTCTAGTAGTGAAATCTGCTCGAACTTCTGCGGGTGGGCGTAGTCTGATCTTGAGAGTTTTTGCCAGTTTAGGGTCGATATTCCCAAATAGCTTATTCGCCTCGTGTTCTGAAAACCCCGCGATTTGAGTGGCCTCAAGCCAAGCACTGATTTTGTCGGCATCTTTGATTTTTTTCTTGATCGTCAAAGGAATTTGCGCGGGCAATCCAAAACGAATGTGAATGGCCGCAACTAAGCGCTCGTCTAACTTGCCATACTCTTCACCTACCGCAGCTTTCACCGGTGAGATCATGTCGCCAATTACATATTCGGGGGCGTCATGAAGAAGCGCCGCAAGTTTCCAACGAGTGGGAACGCCACCGTTTTGTTGGCTGAAAATCTCCTCGACCAAAAGAGAGTGCTCGGCGACGGAGTAAGGGAAGTCACCAATCGTCTGCCCGTTCCATCTCGCTACAAAGGCAAGACCATGTGCAATGTCCTCAATTTCAATGTCCATCGGCGTTGGATCAAGGAGGTCAAGTCTACGTCCCGACAACATGCGCTGCCATGCTCGTTTCTGCTTCATTTTCTGCCCTCAATTCTTGCCGATAATCCTAAGAAATGCCGTTAATGTTGTCGAGACAGGGTCTGAGTGCTATCTGCCCTTCAAATCGAAAAAAGGAGTGCGGCGAATGCCGAAGGACTACATCGTCAAAGACATCAATCTTGCTGGTTTTGGCCGCAAGGAATTGGACATCGCTGAGACGGAAATGCCGGGGCTTATGGCCTGCCGTTCGGAGTTCGGTGAGAGCAAACCACTGAAGGGTGCGCGCATCGTGGGCTCGCTCCACATGACCATCCAAACCGCTGTTCTGATCGAGACGCTGGTTGCCTTGGGCGCTGATGTGCGCTGGGCGTCCTGCAACATCTTCTCGACCCAAGACCACGCCGCTGCGGCGATTGCCGAGGCTGGTGTTCCGGTTTTTGCCGTTAAGGGTCAGAGCCTCGAAGAGCATTGGGATTACCTCGATAAATCCTTCATGTTCCCAGAAGGCGCGAACATGATCCTCGACGATGGTGGTGATGCGACGCTCTATGTTCTGCTTGGTGCACGCGCCGAGGCAGGCGAGGACATCATCCCCGTTCCCCAATCTGAGGAAGAAGAAGTCATCAAGGCGCAAATCCACAAGCGCATGAAGGCAAGCCCAGGCTGGTTCACAAAGACCAAAGAGGCCATCAAGGGCGTGTCCGAGGAAACCACCACTGGCGTTCACCGTCTCTATGATCTCCACAAGAAGGGCCAGCTGCCCTTCCCTGCGATCAACGTGAATGACTCGGTCACCAAGTCCAAGTTCGACAACAAATACGGCTGTAAAGAGTCGCTCGTTGACGGCATCCGCCGCGCAACCGACACGATGATGGCAGGCAAGGTTGCCGTTGTTTGCGGTTACGGCGACGTGGGCAAAGGCTCGGCGGCGTCACTGCGCGGCGCTGGTGCACGCGTGAAGGTGACCGAAGTCGATCCGATCTGCGCGCTTCAGGCGGCGATGGACGGTTTCGAGGTTGTCGTTCT
>CAYWUN010000014.1:0-45172 GCA_964461315.1 uncultured Aestuarium sp. | reverse complement strand
CACGAAAGCTTCCCAAGCTTCAGTTACGGGTTCGATTCCCGTTACCCGCTCCAAACCTTACTATACATCCAAGGCTTCAATTCGGCGCAGCAGCGCATTTAGGTTGGATGGAAGATTAAACTTCTCTTGCTCGGCCCAACGCAAAACATAATAGGCGGCAGCATCTGCAATGCCGAACGCGCCGAGAAGATAGTCTTTCTCGCCCAAAATCTCGGAAAGTACGCCTAGGCCTTTGGTAACCTCGGCACGTCCATGCTTGCGGATGATCTCCTGCCCTTCGGGATCGGGCATGAACCTTTGCGGGACTTTGACGAAAGTAAAGCCGCGCATATGGATGCTGGCTACTACGAAATCAACGATTTCAAGCGCACGAGCCTCGTCCTCAAGCGTTGCTCCGATCAGCCCCGCCTCGGGAAATGCTTTGGCCAACCAAAATGCTATAGCCGTGAACTCAGTCAGTATGGTTCCGTCCGAACGCAGGAGCGCGGGAACTTTGCCTTTGGGGTTCTTCGCAAGATAGTCAGGCGTCAAATGATCCCGCGTTGCAAGGTTTACAGTCACCACATCATGCGATGCATTAATCACGCGCAAAAGAAGCGCGATCCCTTCGGAACAAGAGTTCGGGCTATGAAAGAGTGTCAGGGTGGTCATCGCAGCTTTCCAATGAAAATGTAGCTTTTGTGTCAGGCCGTTCGGCAACTATTAAGCGGAAAACTAGGACTGACAACGCTCTCAATTGGACATCCGCACCATTCTATTTTCGCTTTTTCACTCGGCCCGGTGTGGTGCCAAAACGGCGCGTGAATACCTTTGAGAAATGATGCTTGGAGGAAAACCCGCAAGCGACAGAGACTTCCCAAAGGCTCATCTCTGTGCTGGCGAGCAGATTGCGCGCATGTTCAAGACGCAAGTTCAGATAGAACCGCGCTGGCGGCATCCCAAGAATGTCGCCAAAGAGCCTCTCCATCTGCCGACGCGAAAGCCCGACCCGCTCGGCAATATCATCGAGAGGCATGGGGTCTTCACGGTTTTGCTTCATCAATTCGACCATTGCCGAAAGCGTCGGGTTACTAACCTGCGCGACAGCAGCAAGTGAAGAGCGCTGGGGCATATCTCGGCCGATGGCGACACGGCGCAAGCACATGTCTGACACCATCGCAGCAAAGCGTTGGCCGTGATCGTTTGAGACCACGTCAAGAAAAAGATCCGTCGCCGCCGCACCGCCACCGCTTGTCATTACGCGTTCGTCAATTTCATATTTGTTGAGCGTCGGAGATAGTTCAGGGAAGGTTTCGATAAACGCGGGCTGATTTTCCCAATGGAGCGTAAAGCGACGCTCCTCGAGGATACCTGCAAAGGCCAGTGCGACTGCGCCTGTGCAAAGACCTCCAACCTGCCCGCCATTGCGGAAATGCCCGCGCACAGCTGCAACGATTTGTTGCTCCCCAGCGGCTGCGGGGCGATTGCCCGCACAGACTACAAGCACGTCCTCACGGTTTGGCATCTTAAATGCGCCATCTACCTGAATAGCGATGCCGCTAGAGCTTGAAACGGGCTGCCCGTCCATTGAGACAACTGTCCAGCTGTAAAGCGGTTTTTGCGAAAGCTGATTTGCGATCCTCAAAGGCTCCACTGCCGATGAAAAGGCCAAAAGCGTAAAGGATGGGCAGAGCACAAAGATAAAGCGCTTTGTCCCGTTAGCTTGTACACCCAAATCAAAATACGCAGCACCGCTTGGCACCAATGGTTGGCGATCCATCAAGACCACATCTCCAAAGTTCACTTAGCTAGCTTTACACTTTCCTATAGGAAACAGCCATTCGAAAGATGAACTGTTTGGAGATAGGAGTAGAACTGAATGCTTGCGGCAACATGCCTCTTGGCACGTCTCTATTGTGAAACATCTTCCCCAGTTGCGAACATACAAAGGGGTAACACATGTTCAAAGGACTGTTCTTATCACTCGTGCTGATCATAGGCGGAATGTTGGCGCTTCCGGCTTTGATGCTTGCGATTTCTCAACTGAAAAGAGCGGCACCTTGGCCGCTCTTTTTGCATTTTGACCCTTAGGAAGGCATCCAGCCTTCATAAGTTGGATCACCGTCCTGCATCGGAAGGCTTACCGGCAGGCCACTTCGAGCCGACTGATACACCGCGCTCACGAATTCGATGGAGCGACGCGCCTCTTGGATATTCACAAATTCGGACTCAAGCCCGCGCATGGCATTGTAGACCTGACGCGAAAAGCCGACCTGACCACCCTCTTGGTCTGGAGTTGCCGCGATCACAGCATCAACTTGCTCCTGCGTGACGGGCGCGCGTGCGGTAAAAGTCCAGTCGCCTTCAGCGGGCGCATAGGGGTTCGAACCGCTCTCGGCTGTTAGCCCCTCAAAGCAGAACCGGAGCCGTGTGGTATTCGACGCACCGCCCAATGTCACAGAGCTTGTCGCCAACGCGCCCGAGGTCATCTGGATGGCAAGCGCCGCGCAATCCTCGACTTCGATGTCGTTCACGCGCGTGTCGACCTTGGCATAGACGTTATCGACCGAACCAAGGATAAAGGACAGAAGGTCGTGCATATGGATCGCATGTCCAAGGATTGCGCCTCCTTGCTCGCCCTTCCACGTGCCGCGCCAGTCCACGGAATAGTAAACTGCGTCACGGTTCCAGTGCGTTTCCATCGAAGCTACAAACGGGCGACCAGTGAGCCCGCTCTCGATCAAAGCACGGAGCCGCGCAATCCCGTTACCAAAGCGATATTGGAACACAGGATAGACGCTCTGCCCCGTCTCTTTTGATATCTCGATCAAGCTGTCTACATCGGCCACAGAATTCGAAAGCGGCTTTTCGCAGATGACATCTTTACCGGCACGCAGCGCCTTTGCCGTGAAGGAATAGTGAAGATGCGGCGGAAGGCAGATGTCGACTAGCTCGATCTCGGGATCTGCCAATATCTCATCGAAGCTGGCCGTCACGCGGGTTTTGCTTTCTGGTTGCACAAAGGCTTCGGCCCGCGCTGCATTGGTGTCGCAAATCGCCGTAATGTTAAACAAATCAGGCAGTTGCAGATAGGCGTTATAGTGTTTTTGCCCGATCCCAGCACCGATGATCGCGACGTTAACTTTCTTCATTGCAAGGCTCCTTCGGCCAGCATTTGTGCGCGAATAGCAATGTCCATTGCGCGGAAGGTATGAGCTTGGGTCACGGCGGTTTCAGTCCGGTTTTTGATGTCCGCACAAATCCGCGCGAAATATGGAAGCGGCATGTCGCGGCAATCAATCACCTCGGCCCCATCCTCATTCGCAATCAACAACTGATCACCTTTGTTGCCGTTCGCCAAATCGATGTATTTGCGTAGCTCGATATAACCCTTGTCGCCCATGATGGTCAGTCGCCCATCGCCCCACATTGGAAGCCCCTTGGGCGTGAACCAATCCACGCGAACGTAACCATGACCTTTGTCGCCTTCTAGAACGAATTCGCCAAAGTCCTGCATCCCGGGGTATTGCGGCAAGGTCTTATTGGCGACACTGGCGTGTTTGATGGTGACATCGGTTGAACCTGTAAAGTGGAGAAATTGGTCCACTTGGTGCGAAGCGATATCGGTAATGATGCCACCGTAACGGTTGCGCTTAAAAAACCACGCAGGTCGCGTATGTAGGTTCTGCTTGTGTGGACCAAGGCCTACGGTCTGAATTACGGTGCCGATCGCGCCCGCCGCTACCAGTTCTTCGGCTTTCGCGACGCAAGGAACCTGAAAGCGCTCAGAGAAGTTCACGGTCCAAATACGGCCCGTCTCTTCCACGGTTTTCTGAATCTCAGCGAGCTGTTCTAACGTTGTGCAGCCAGGCTTATCGACCATTACGTCTTTACCCGCTCGCATCGCTTCGATTGCAAGAGCAGCGCGATCTTCGGGAACCGCTGCGATTAGGATCATGTCCACGGTCGCATCTTCAAGGATTTCGCGGCGATCGGAAACGCGGGTCATCGTGGGATAGGTTTCTTGGAACTTCTCAGGCAGCGCCCAATCGTCCGAGGTCCACCACTTGTCCGCAGTGCAACCTTCTTTAAGCATATTGCCGAGCATGCCAAATATATGGCCATGATCGACCCCAATCGCGGCAAGTTTCAAGCCTTTTCCAACAGGCATCTCAAATTCCTTTTTCAACAGAAACTGTCTGGCCGGTCGCACCAGATTTAATGACCGCTTCGATCAGGGCGTGCACAGGTAAAGCGCTTACTCCGCTGGCAACAGGAGTGGCACCATTGTCTATCCCATCAAGGAAATCCTTGATCACCGCTTGGTGCCAAGCAGAGGTAAAGGCCATTGGATCGCCCCCTGCCCCTGTGGCTTCTGCGGCGCCGATGGTTTCGGTCTCGCCGTTTTGCCATGCAAGTACAAGTTCGGCAGATCGCAGTGTCACCGAAACATTGGAGTAGTGTAGGATGATCTCCTCGGTCCGGCCGGGATAAGTGGCTGTAGAGGCAAAGAGGCTCCCAACGGCACCATTTTCAAACCTAAGACCCGCAGTGACAAAATCCTCGGTTTCCATTTCATGAAAGGCCGAAGTTTGGCACATCGCAGTGACCTGCGACACGGGCCCCGCAAACTGAAGCGCAAGGTCCATCGTGTGGATGGCTTGACTGATCAAGACGCCACCGCCATCGCGCGCAAGGCTCCCGCGCCCTGGCTCATCGTAATAGGATTGCCCGCGCCACCACGGCACAGAAATCTCTACAAGACGAAGCGGACCAAATTCCTTTTCAGCAAGCAACGTGCGCAGCTTCTGAGCAGAGGGCCGCACGCGATGTTGAAGGACGATGCCCAACGGAACGCCCTTGTCAGCGCAGATTTTCACCAACTCCCGCGCCGCGTCCAAGGTGCGCTCGACGGGCTTTTCCATCAAGATGGGAATACCCGCAGCAGCAAGCGCCTTTACCTGCGCCTGTCTAACGTTGGGCGGTGTGATGACCACCGCAGCATCGGGTTTTGCGTCGATCAACGCCTGAAGGTCAGCAAAGGCAATTGCGCCTTCAAAACGGCCTTGGTGCTTTTCAAGAAACCGTTCTGCGCTTGCTTGGCTCGATGCGAGCACCCCTGCGAGGGTCATTTCGCCTGTAAGATTGGAAAAGCTCTCAACATAGGCCGAAGCGACCATGCCACAGCCAATCAACGCCACCGATTTGGGCTTGTTCGTCATGTTTATTCCAATCGAATGCCCCGAGCGTCCAGCATCTGTTGAACATCAACAGTGCCGCCGCTTTCAATCGACATATTCGCGGCAATACCCGTGAGGATCGACCAGCCACCTGCGACGTGATCTGACGCGCGGCCAAAACGATCTGGCTCCATGTTCTCTGGATCAAAGATATAGCCAAGCATAACGGGATCGGCACCGCCATGGTGACCTTCTGCCGTCGGAACGTCGATCTTTTGGGGCGCTTGCCCTGCAAGATGAAGTTCGGTCCAAACAGCGTCTTTACCCGCTCGCGCGCGCTCGCCACCAAACACACCGTGCACTTCGACGTGTTTATGGATCAATTCGCCCTTGGTGCCTTGGAAACGGATCTCGAGGCCCTCCCAAGGGGAATAAGCGGTCAGAGTGTAATTGGCAGTCGCGCCCGACGCATAGGCGATATGAGCCTGCATCGTGTCTTCGATCCCGATCTCTTCGTCAAACACGCACAGATCACGGAAATATCCGTCTTCGTGCTCTGCTTCGCGGTAGAGTGGACGAAGGGCCGCATCCTTGTCCATGTTCAGCTCAAAGTCACATTTGTCTGCCACCTTGCAGGTCGCGCAACGGGGACCGCGGCCCTCAAGTCCGAACTCGACAGCCGTTTCAGGACGATAGAACGCACGACGACCAGAGGCGGTAACTTTGGTCGGCACAGAGCCAAGCCACCAGTTTAAGAGATCAAAGTGGTGCGTGGATTTATGCACCAATAGACCGCCCGAATTCTCTTTCTGACGGTGCCAGCGGCGGAAATAGTCTGCGCCATGCACACGATCAAGATGCCAGCGGAAATCCACAGCCGTAATCTCGCCAATGGTTCCAGAGGCAAGCATTTCTTTGATCTGTGTCCGCGCGGGAGAATAGCGATAGTTGAAGGTCACGCGAACCTGACGGCCGGTGCGGCGCTGTGCTTCTGTGATTTGACGAAGTGACGACAAATCAATGGTCATTGGCTTTTCGCAGATCACATCGCAACCCGCCTCAAAGGCGCGCACGATGTAATCTGCGTGGAGGAAATCGGGTGTGGTCACGACCACTGTGTCTGGCCTTTGCTCTTCGATCATCTGATCAAAGGCGCTGGCGTCATAAGTGGCGACGCCATTTGTTCCTTCTCTTGCAGCGGCTTGTGCTGCGATGTTGAGGCGATGCGCATTGTTATCGCACATCGCAACAATCTCGTGCTTGTCGGGATAGTCACCGGAAACGCTGTCACGGAACATAGAGTGACGCGATCCGCAACCGACGATAGCTAGTTTCATTATTCTGAAGCCTCATGCTCGAATGGGACGCGATCGCCGTTGTGGTCAAAGACATGCACATCAGCAGGTTCAAAGCCGATACTGATCGCCTGCCCCATTGCGTACTTCTCTTTGCCATTGGTCTGAACCAGAACCTTTTGGCCCGACGGCAATGACGTATGGAGAAGGATTTCACTACCGAGGTATTCGACAAGATCGATCTTGGCATCTACCTTGATCGACCCTCCCCCTAGGACAACGGCCTCGGGACGGATACAAACCGTCACATCATCCACGGTGCGCTCTAGCCCACTGATGTCGAAGTCAACAAAATCGGCCATAGCAATGTGAATGCCGCTGGCTCCTTTGGTCGCTTTTGCTTCGAACATGTTGATCTTTGGCGAACCGATAAAACCGGCGACGAAGAGGTTCGCAGGACGGGTATAAAGCTCGTGCGGAGTGCCAACCTGCTCGATTGTCCCTTTGCGAAGGACGACAATACGGCTTGCCATGGTCATCGCTTCGACCTGGTCATGGGTCACATAGATCATCGTGGTGCCAAGCTTGTTATAGAGCGAGGCAAGTTCTACACGCATCTGAACGCGCAGCTCTGCGTCAAGGTTCGAGAGTGGCTCGTCAAAAAGGAACAGCTTGGGCTCGCGCACGATCGAACGGCCGATTGCCACGCGCTGCTTTTGACCACCCGAGAGTTGTCGCGGCTTGCGATCAAGGAGCGCTTCGATCTGCAGGACCCGTGCGGCTTCATCCACGCGAGCGTCAATCTCGGCCTTGGGAAGCTTCATATTCTGAAGCCCAAAGGCAAGGTTCTTGCGGACTGACATATGCGGATAGAGCGCATAGGATTGGAACACCATCGCCAGTTCTCGCTTGGACGCCGGAAGATCGTTTACGATCTTATCTCCAATTGTGATCGTTCCATCGGTGATATCTTCAAGACCCGCGATCATGCGCAACAAGGTTGACTTACCACAGCCCGAAGGACCGACGAGCACGAGAAATTCACCGTCGACGATGTCGAGTGTCAGGCCTTTCATGACGCTCAGTGCGCCGTATGACTTGCCTACGTTTCGGAGGGATAATCCTGCCATTTTTTAATTCCTTATTTCATGCCCGATGTTGCAATGCCGCGCACAATCAGTTTCTGGAACGCCACAAAGAAGATGATGACAGGAACCAGAGAAAGCACGGACATCGCGAACATCTGCCCGTATTGCGACTGACCATCTACATCGAGGAAGAGGCGCAGCGCGAGAGGCACGGTGTAAGACTTGATATCGTTGAGGTAGATCAGCGGGGCAAGGAAGTCTTCCCAGACCCAGATCAGCGAAAAGATAGCTGCAGTGCCCATTGCAGGCAGCGAGAGCGGAAGAATAATGACCCAGTAGATCTTGAATGGCGAACAGCCGTCGATCATCGCTGCTTCATCAAGCTCGCGCGGGAGCTGACGAAAGAACTGCACCATCAAGAAGATGAAGAATGCATCCGAAGCCAAGAAGCGCGGCACGATGAGCGGTAGATAGGTGTCGACCCAACCAAGGTTGAGGAAAAGAACATACTGGGGGATCAGAACCACGTGATACGGGATCATCAAGGTCATCATCATCAAAGCGAAGAACAGGTTCTTGCCGGTGAATTCTAGCCGCGCAAAGGCATAGGCCGCAAAGGAACACGACATCAGGTTCCCGATCACCGACAGCACCGTCACAATCGTCGAGTTCTTGTAAAACACCGAGAAGGACTTTGGCAGCGCGGTCCAGCCGTCAATGTAGTTTGACCAGACGAACTTGGACGGCCAAAGGCCAAGCTGACCAAAGATCTCATTTTCAGGCTTCACCGAGGCCGAGAACAACCACAAGAGCGGATAAAGCATGATGAATGATAAGATGATCAGAAAGAAGTGCTTCATCAAGCGGGCCTGACGGGAGCGCTTTTGCTGCGCCAAACGGAGCTCGTGCGCAACCTGAGCCGCCTTTTCCATATCGGCGTTAATTTCAGTCGCGATCGTTTTCATAATGCACCCAGTATTTCGAGGTTAGGAATGAGATCGCAGTAAAGAACGCGATTATGATCAAAAGCACCCAAGCCAGCGCCGAGGCATAGCCCATGCGGAAGAACTTGAAAGCTTCGTTGAACAGATAAACCGTGTAGAACAAAAGGCTGTCTGCCGGTGCGCCGGTGCCGTTCGAGATGATGAAAGCCGACGAGAAGGTCTTGAAGGATTCAATCGTCTGAAGCACGAGATTGAAGAAAATCACCGGAGCCAAGAGCGGGAGAGTGATCCGGAAGAACTGGCGCGGTTTCGACGTTCCATCAATTTCAGCGGCTTCATAGAGATCACGCGGAATGCCGCGCAAGCCTGCAAGGAAGATTAGCATGGGCGAACCGAACTGCCACATCGCCAGAATGACCAGCGTATAAAGCGAAGTCGAAGGTTGTGAGATCCAACCGATCCCCTCAATACCAAAGAATGCAAGAATACCGTTGATCACACCGTCGATCTCGAAAAGCTCGCGCCAAAGGATCGCGATCGCAATCGATGCACCAAGGAGAGAGGGAAGATAAAAGATAGCGCGGTAAACACCAATGGAGCGCAGACCTTTATCAAGGAGCATCGCCACCCCGAGCGCCATCGTCAGTCGCGCCGGCACCGAGAGGAACACATAGGTGAAAGTGACGTTAAGCGCTTTCCAAAAGCGGCGGTCACGCGTGAACATATAGTCATAGTTTTTCAGACCGACCCAGCGCGGGTCAGAAACCATGTCATAGCGCGTGAACGAGAGATAGAGCGAGGCAAGAATTGGGCCGAGCGCAAGAAGGAAAAACCCCAAAAACCAGGGTGTTAGAAATATATACCCAGGCGCATTGCGAGCAAGGAAACGTTTCATGACGTACCAATCAATTGAAAAAGGCTGACCCGCGAAAACGGATCAGCCTGATAGGTCTTAGCGAGCGCGATCGATGATATCTTGCGCTTCTTGCACGAAGTCAGCAGCGGCATCCTGTGCCGACATCTGGCCAAGAACAACCTCGGTACCAACACGCATGAACGCGTCACGTACTTCGCCAGCGCCCTTAGGCTGCGGAAGCGGAAGCGGACCGACCTTGTCTTGGATCGCGTTGAAGTAATCCACCGAAAGCTTTTCGGACTCGGTAAAGCTCGGAGCAAGGGCTTCGCGCACGTTTGCGTTTGCAGGAATGCCGCGCTCTAGGCCGAGGATCTGATAGCTTTCGGGCTCGTTGATCCAGTCGTTCATGTAAGCAATCGCTGCTTCTGGGTCTTTGGTGTCACGTGTGAGCGACATGAACATCGAAGGCTTGATGAACTGAGCAAAACCGCCACCTGTCTTGTGCGGAACCATTGCCGCGCCAATCTTGTCGGTCATGAGCGACTGGATTGCGACGAGCTGGTTCGACCAGAAGAGTGACATTGCGGTCTGACCCGTAACAATGCCCGAATCCGACATCTTAACGTCAAGGATCACTGTTTTGTCTGCAGGAGCAACGACACCTGCATTACGCAGATCACTCCAGTACTGCCAGTAAGAGGCAACGTCTTCTACGGTGCCGGTGATGTTGCCATCAGCATCATAGAAGTCACGGCCTTCCTGACGGGTCCAACCTTCGAGGTTCTCGATGGCGAGCGAGAAGTCATCTGCGCCGCGTACGCCAGTCTTCGAAGTGATCTGCTCACAAGCTGCCGCGAACTCTTCACGGGTCCAGTTGATCACGTCAGCCGAAACGCCTGCCTCATCAAAGAGACGCTGGTTGAACGGGATAACTTGGCTGTTCGAGCCGATGTTCAAGGCATAGAGCTTGCCATCTACGACACCACCAGAGAGCGGGCCTTTGTCGAAATTCGACAGATCAAGGCCGTTACCAACATATTCGTCAAGCGGAAGCAGAGCACCACGATAGACGTATTCGAAGAGATAGCGGTAATCCATCTGGACGAGGTCGGCCATGTTCTTACCAGCAGTCTGGGTGGCCATCTTGGTCCAGTAGTCGCCCCAACCAATGGTTTCGCCCGAAACTTCGATATCGGGGTGGTTCTTCATAAAGGTTTCGATGACCTTGAACGTGCGCTCATCGCGGTTCGGGTTGCCCCACCAGAAGTGGCGGATCGTGCGGTCCGCTGCAAATGCAGGCATGGCTGGAAGCGCTGCCGCAGCAGCTGCACCGCTGATGGTTCCGAGCACTTGGCGCCGAGACATCTTAGTCATTGTAGTTCCTCCCTAAGTCCGGCTGTTACCGGTTTTGTGAAAGTAACGACCCCAATCCTCCACAGGGTCGAACTAAGCCTCAGATGTAAGTTCTGAGGTATTCCGACAGACACAGCATCGCCATCGCCTGCCCATAAGGCATCGAGGTGAGCGGGATCTGTTTATAAAAGTCAAAGTCGTGGCCCATGGCCGTACCGAACGACACGTTGAGAAGCTCGCCCTCTGCGTTGATATTGCCGACCACGGCCTCTACGGCCTTCTCAGCAACAGGGCCAAAACTTGGGTCAAGATAACGAAGGCGGACTGCCTTCATGAGGCCATAAGCAAATCCCGCAGTGGCAGAAGCTTCGACATAGCTTGATGGATCGTTGAGAAGTGTGTGCCACATCCCCGTATCCTGATCCTGCATTTCTTTGAGCGCTTCCGCCTGACGGCTGAGAGTTGAAAGAAGGTGCTTACGGATAGGATCACCTTCTTTAAGGCCGATCATATCAATGAACTCAGGGATCGCGATGGTGACCCAGCTATTGCCGCGTGCCCAAAGCGCACCTGCAAAGGTGTGATTTCCCTCAAAGGTCCAACCGTGGAACCAAAGTCCTGTTTTGCTGTCCATCAAGTATTGGATGTGGGTCAGGAACTGGAACTTAGCCTCTTCCACATATTCGGGACGGTTCAGCACGAGGCCGATCTTGGCCAAAGGCAACACGCTCATCATTAGCGTATCATCCCACATCTGGCCGGGGTTCACGCTGTTATAGGTGATGTGCTGAAGCCCACCCTCTTGAACGCGGGGCATGGTATACATGATCCAATCTGCCCACTCTTCGAGAAGCGGACGCCATTCCATATTGCCTTCCTGCTCATAGAGGCAGGCAAGTGTGAGGAATGGGGCAACTGTGTTGATGTTCTTGGTTGGCGTACCTTCGGCAAGACGATCGCTGAACCAGCCGTCGATGATCTCTTTTGCGGTCTTATCGCGGGTCTGCTGATAGTATTTCATCAGGCCATAGAGACCGATCCCGTGGGTCCACTCCCACCCTGCCCAGCCTTTGGTGTCGATCTCGCGACCATCTTCCAGCTTTAGAATGAACTCGCCCGTTTCGTCGTGAATATTAATGAGATTGTCAGCGAGGCGATCAATCAGTTCGCAAACTTCGTTGCGGCTAATGAAGTGCTCTCTCTGGCGCAGAAGCGGGTGCATACGTTCAAGGCTCCTTCGGGGATGATTGGTCAATCTATCGTTTCGAACAGTTTGAACTCATCTGAAACCATAAATCAACATATTTCTCTACTAGTATGCCAGATTTATATTATTGGAAATTCAATGGTTTAAGGTTATACATTCCAAAATCTCACGTGATTAATGAATTTTTCTGAAATCACGTTTCACTTTTTTAAGGTCAGCAAATGACGAATAATGAACACAAATCTGACAACGTCGCCGCTGTTCTCAAAGTTTTTGCAGTACTGGAATCACTTGTAGATGACCGCCGTGCGAGCCTCGCTGATTTGGCGAGTCGCGCGATGACGTCGAAGGCCACTGCACACCGCCTACTCAACACAATGGTCGAACTTGGATACGTGGAACGTGACGATGACACCGACCGCTATGCTCTCACGCTCAAGCTCTTTAGCCTAGGTGCGCGCTCGATCCAGGACCGAAACGATCTTCTTTGGGCCGCTGACCGCGTGATGGCGAAACTTTCTCGGATGACCGGCGAGTCGATCAACCTAGGCGTCATGGACAACACCGAAGAACGGGTCGTCTATGCGCACAAGTACGACAGCCACTATAACCTCTCGATGCAATCAACTTTGGGAAAGCGAAACCCTCTGCACTCCACTTCTCTTGGCAAAGCTCTCCTCGCTTGGCGAGAACCCAAAGAGATTGAAGACAGAATTGCGCGTATGGATTTTGAGGTTTCCGCGCCCAATACGATCCGTTCGCCCGCGCAACTGCGTGAAGCGCTCGAAATAACACGCGCGCAAGGTTATGCAGAAGAGATCGAAGAAAGCGAAGCTGGCGTGCGTTGTCTTGCTGTCCCGATCTTTGATCATCTCGGACGCTCAGTAGCGGCCATGTCGATCGCTTTCCCGCTTTTCCGCTTTAGCGAAGAGAAAAAGCCCGAATTGGTCGCAAAGATAAAAGAGCATGGCTTAGAAGCGTCAATATCGCTTGGCTATTCACCCCATCTGCGTCAGCGCCAAATCCTTGCACGCTAATGAAAAAGCCGCCTCAAGGGCGGCTTTTCTGGTTCAAAGACCATTGGTTTGGAGAAATCCGACCAGTTGGGCGGTCGAGCCGTCCTTGTTTGTCGCAGGTTCTTTACCTTCGACAATTGGCTGGAGCGCGGTCGCAAGCTCTTTGCCAAGCTCAACGCCCCATTGATCGTAAGAGTTTATCCTAAGGATGACACCCTCGACGAAGACGCGGTGTTCATAAAGCGCGATGATCTGACCAAGGGTAAAGGGATCAAGCTTTGGATAGGCAATCGTGATTGACGGACGGTTGCCGCTAAAGACGCGGTGACGGGCTTGACGATCAAGCTCGTCACCCTCGAACTTTCCGGCAACTTTAGAAGTTGCTTCCGCCAGATCACGCCCTTTCATCAAGGCTTCAGACTGCGCGAGGCAGTTCGCGACCAAAAGCTGATGCTGATGGTGAAGCTCATCGTCATGGCCGCGGGCTGCGACGAGGAACTCACAGGGTATTACCCGCGTCCCTTGGTGGATCAGCTGATAGAATGCGTGCTGACCGTTGGTTCCCGGCTCACCCCAAACGACCGGACCAGAGTTGAACGGCAAATCTTTGCCGTTCATGCTAACGCCCTTGCCGTTACTCTCCATCTCAAGCTGTTGGAGGTAGGCAGGCAGTCGCGCCAAACGATTGTCATAGGGAAGAACCGCACGGGTTGCGTAACCCGCGACCTGATTGTGCCAAATCCCAACCAAAGCAAGGAGCGCAGGCAAGTTCTCATGCCATTCGGCCGCGCAGAAATGGGTGTCCATTGCCTGACCGCCGCGTAGGAACGCGCTAAATGCATCCTTGCCAATTGCGATCATAAGCGAGAGCCCAATCGGCCCCCACATCGAATAGCGTCCACCAACCCATTCTTCGAATCCAAAAACGCGCTCAGCGGCAATACCGAAAGCAGCTGTCTTGTCCCCAGCGGTAGAGAGTGCGGCGAATTGAGCGGCTGGGTCTTTTACCTTTTCGCTCATCCACGCTTTGGCGGTGCGCGCGTTGGTCATGGTCTCGATCGTAGTAAAGGTCTTAGAGGCCACAATCACCAAAGTGGTTTCAGGGTTGCAGCCAGCAAGCACCTCAGAAATGTCAGCAGGGTCCACATTCGACACAAAGTGGCACTTCGGTCCGTCGTGATAGGGCGACAGAGCGATGGTCGCCATCTTTGGACCTAGGTCCGAGCCACCGATACCGATGTTGACGACATCGGTGATCTTGCCACCCTGCCCTTTATACGCACCCGAACGGACGGCTTCAGCAAAGGCGCCCATACGGTCAAGCGTTGCCAAAACGTCTGGCATAACGTCTTGACCATCGACCATGACCGGTCCGCCATCGAGATTGCGCAGCGCCGTGTGCAGAACAGCTCGGCCCTCGGTTTCGTTGATCTTCGCGCCAGAGAACATCGCCTCGCGCTTTTCGGCAACCTTCGAGGTTTCGAGCAGCTCCATCAGCAGAGCAAGACCATCCGCGTCGATATTCGTTTTCGAATAGTCGAGCAGCATGTCGCCCGCTTTAGCGGAAAACTGATCCGCGCGCGTTGCGTCGAACAGCGAAAGGATTTTGCGGTCTTTGACCGCGGCGTGGTGCGAGAGGAGTTTATCGAACATCTTATTTTTCTGCCCAGTGCACAGTGGCACCTTGGAGGATTGCATCAACGGGTGCTTCACTTGGATCGAGTTTTTGCGCAGCTTCAAGGGCCGCACGCTTTTCAGCGCCAGTGATCACGATGTGGCGATTGATTGCGCCATTCAGGACCTTGGCGGAAAGTGTGATGCGCGGCTCGGGCGCACCGGGGGCACGCATCGGATAAAGGATATCGCTTCCGTTCAGTGCATCATCAAGTCGATCTGCACCGGGGAAAATGGACGCGGTGTGCATATCCGCCCCCATGCCCAAGAGACAAACGGTAAGAGGCAAATTCGGCGCGATTCCATCAGATAGCGCCGGAAGCTCTTCTTCGGCGCTCCCCCCCTCTGCATAAAGCGGGAGCAGCGTGGCCGCAGCGGCGCGCCCCGTCAGCAAACGGTTCTTAAGCAAACGTGTGTTCGAGCGATCCGAGCTTTCAGGAACCCAACGCTCGTCCGTAAGCATAACATTCACGCGCGACCATTCGAGATCAGCAGCGCAAAGCACATCGAAAATCGGACCGGGAGTGGTGCCACCTGGTACGGCGAGCGTGACGCTCTCCTCATGATCAAGCGCTGCCGTCAGCTCGCCCGCGATGATGTTCGCAAGGTCGATCATCATCATTTCGACGTCGGGATACTCTACCAATTGCATCGGCTTACCCTTTGATATCGCGCCAGCGACGGCCATCTCGGTGCATCAGCATAAGCGCGTCATCGGGACCAGTCGTCCCAGCATCATAGAGCTTGGGCACATCGTTGCGCTTTTCCCAACCGGTGATGATCGGATCAGTCCAAGCCCAAGCAGCCTCGACTTCGTCACCGCGCATAAAGAGCGTTTGGTTGCCACGGATGACGTCCATAATGAGGCGCTCGTAAGCATCGGTGACATCCTCGGCATCGGGACCGAGTGCCTCGGAAAAGGTCATATCGAGCGGAACGTCGATAAGACGCATCCCACCCGGACCGGGTTCCTTGATCGTCACTTGAAGATCGATGCCCTCGTTCGGCTGAAGTCGAATGGCAAGTATGTTGCGGTGGCGCGCCTCATCACCCTCAAAGATCGAGTGACCGAGGTCCTTGAATACGACTGCAATTTCAGAGGACCGCGCCTTCATCTTTTTGCCCGTGCGGATGTAGAATGGCACACCCGCCCAACGCCAGTTGTTAATGTGGCACTTCATGGCAATGAAGCTCTCGGTAAAGGAGCGCGGGTTTTCCGCATCCTGACGATAGCTTTGACCACCCTCGTGCGCATCATACTGACCGCGCACAATATGGTGGTTTTCAACAGGCTGGAGCGCGCGGATAACCTTGAGCTTTTCATTGCGAACCTCGTCCGCTTCGAACTTGCTCGGGGGTTCCATTGCGATCAAGCAAAGGAGCTGCATGAGGTGGTTTTGCACCATGTCCCGCATTGCACCCGATTTGTCATAATAGGCACCACGCCCACCAACGCCGACGGTTTCAGCCACAGTGATCTGGATGTGATCTACATAGTGGTTGTTCCAAAGCGGCTCGAACAGAACGTTGCCGAAACGCACAGCCATCAGGTTCTGAACGGTCTCTTTTCCGAGGTAGTGGTCAATTCGATAGATCTGAGTTTCGTTAAAGTGCGCAGCCAAGGTCGCATTCAATGCGCGGGCACTTTCAAGATCACGGCCAAAAGGCTTTTCAACGACAATACGGCTTTCAGCATTCGCAATGCCGTTCTTGTGAAGTCTCTCGGCAATCGCGCCAAAGAGCGACGGTGCCACAGAGAAATAAAAGGCGCGAACCACGTCCTCACGCATAAGGTCTCTGAGTTGCTTCCAGCCACCTTCGCCCGTTGCATCGATGGATACGTAATGCAGACGCGCAAGAAAGCGTTCGATGCATTCTTTTTCGCTTTTCTCGCGTCCGCCGAATTCAGCGATCGCATCGCGCACAATTGTTCGGAATCCCTCGTCATCAAGATCGGCCCGAGCGGCACCGATAATCCGAGACCCATCCGTCATTTGTCCGGACAGAAAGCGGCGGAAAAGTCCGGGAAGGATCTTGCGTCGCGCAAGATCGCCAGTGCCACCAAAGATAACCAAGTCGAAGTTATCGACAGGAATGACGCGCGAAACCATACTTCTTCTCCGCTGTTTCCTTAGCACGTTAGCGCTAACGAAGCCCTCTTAGCGAGTGTGTCAAAAAATGTCTAGCGCTTGAGGCCGAAAAACCCACAGGCAACCAAACGAGAATTTCAATCTAAGCCGAAGCGCAGCCGGCTTCCACACTTAGAACGGCAAAACAGACCAAAAGAAAAGAAGATAGCGGTAGTTTTGCTTAATCTTCGAGCTCTGTATCCCAGTAAAGGTAATCGAGCCACGAATTGTGAAGTTCGCCGCGCCTGAACGGAACCTTGCGGGCCGTTGCATCCAGCTGGTGAACCGAAGGCTTAAACGGCTTACGCAACAGTTTCATTCGCGCCTGCTCTGGGGTCTTATTTGCTTTGCGTAGATTGTCCTTGGCACAGGCGGTGGCAATGTTCTCCCATGTGGTCAGTCCACCTTTTGACCTTGGCTGAACATGATCAAAGGTCAGCTCTTTGGCCGGAAACTGATCACCGCAATACTGACAGCGGAACTCGTCACGCAGGAACACGTGATAACGCGTAAAGGTGACACGCTTGCGCTTGCGATAAGACTTGAGCGCAACGACTGAAGGCACTTGAAAACTTTCAGTTGCCGAATGGATTTCGACATCCTCATAGGCACGAATTTGGATGACACGCTCTTGGTGAACGGCGACAAATGCGTCCTGCCAGCTCCAAACCGAGAGCGGCGCGTAACTCAAGGGTTGCATATCAGCGTTCAGTACAAGGGTCCGAAGGCCATCAATCGGAGTGTGGATCATTTGCAATCCTCCGAATTTGCTTGCACCAAGAAACAACAAAAGCGCGAGACGGCCTCGCGCTTTGCGTTCTTATTTGAAACTGTGCGGCCAGTGGCCGTGCCCGTCACTTGGGTGACACTACAAGGGATCAGGCAGCAACTCTGCCTCGCTCTATATCTTAGGGTCTTTCCGGTCATGAGTGAGTCCGTCCTCGCTCTGTCTGCTCGTATCAGCATCAGAGCGGGAGCCCCGCTCCAGCCGATACTTCGACTATATATCGCCTTTAAAAGCTGACAAGCCCTACATATGCCCATTAGCCTTGAAACTGACGCTAAACAGCCAATGTCACAGCACTGTGACGCACGCGATCGGACCTCGCACAAAAAATATGCTGTTACTGTCGCTTACCGATGATTGCGATATAGGCAAAATTGTCTGTCCCGCTCTGTGCATAGCCTGCCCCTGAAACGACAGTGCCGCCTTCACCATGCAAGCTGCCGTAAATCGGGACCGAACGGCTTGAAGACGTATCACCGGGCACAGAATAGGTTCCATTCGCACCCGAGTAGGTGCCGTCAGCGGCAAAAATCAGGTTTGCGTTGGAATAACTCGCACCCGTGGTCGTTGCCGAGACAGACCCCTTGTTGGTGATCAAGTTCGCGTCCAATGTGAACGTCCCCTCTTCGGTCGTCATCGTTGAAAGAGCGGCGGTGTCATAGCTCATGACAGCGACACCTGAATAGCGAAAGCTTGTCCCAATCGGCAATTCGGTTGCCTTCTTGCCCCCGACGACGATGGCCTGAGAGGTGTTATCCCCAAACTTGCCATAAATCCCAGCGATGTCCTCATAGAAGTAGGCAGGCACATCGGTCACAGTTCCGTCCGCATATTTCACTTGGACCGTTCCGCGTACAAAACCGTTTGCGTCAGCGCTTAGGCTCCCCATCGAAGCCAATGAAACCGCAGCAAGCCCAGCCGCGTCCTCGACATCACGAACAGCCGCAACAAAGGTGCTATCCCCTGTCGTCGATCTCACCAAACCGAAACCGCTCGTCGTTCCGGCGTCGAGCACTTCAACTTTCGGAAGGCCCCCTCCGCATGCAGACAAAACGCTGCATGCACTCAAAAGCGCGATAACTTTGGTTTTCATAGATTTGCCTGCTCTTTAGCTTTTTTAATAGTCTATCGCAGACGATCCATTTGGTCCAGTTTTCTATGGCCTCAGGAGTAACCTAGGCGATCACGCATAAAGGCAAGCGCAACCGAGAGACCATCTGGCGCGATGCCATGGGCCGTACCCTTCATGACGTGTGCATAGACCTCTTTCCAACCTGCCTTCTGAAGCGCTTCGGCGGCCTGAGGAAGGGATTGAATTGGGACCACATCATCTTGATCACCATGGACAAGCAAGACAGGTGGGCGGCATTGAAGTTCATCCTCAAGAAGTTCAGGCTCGAGCAAACGACCTGAAAACGCACAGAGTCCCGCAACTTCATCCTCACGGCGCGGCAGCACATGCAGAGCCATCATCGTACCTTGAGAGAAGCCAAGAACCATCACCTGCTCGGGGAGAAGGTCTTCATCAACCATCACCCCATCCAAGAACGCATTGAGGTCTTCTGCTGCACGGTAAAGTCCGGCGCGGGATTCTTCTTCGCTCGAGCCGTCGATCCAAGGAATTGGGAACCACTGATACCCAAAGGGCGCACCCGCGCAGCTTTCTGGCGCATCAGGAGCAAGGAAAAGCGTGTCGGGCAGATGTTCCCCAAGCGGATCAGCAAGGCCCAAAAGGTCTTCTCCATTTGCGCCATAGCCATGCAAGAAAATAACAGCCGAACGGATTTCTCCCGAAACGGGTTCGCGGCGTCCTGATTGAAGTGCCCGTGTCATCGCTGATCTCCTATGCTGCGGTCGCGCAAGTAGTAGTCCCACAAAAGCCTTCCCGCAACCGCTCGCCAAGGAGCCCAAGCCTCAGAAAGGTGTCGCAACTCTTTTTCCGTCGGACGGCTTGCTAGCCCCCAAAGCTCCTGTGCGGCGGCTTGCATGGCCAAATCACCCGCCGCAATAACGTCAGGTCGGCCCATTGCAAACATCAGGTAAATCTCTGCCGTCCAGCGCCCTATTCCAGTCACTTCCACTAAACGCGCTAAGGCATCCACGTCTGATAGCTTGTCTAAAGCAATGAAATCTATCGAACTTTGGGCCAAGGCCTTTGCATAGCGTTGCTTTTGCCGCGTCAGACCGAGCGCGCCGAGGTCGTCACCAGAAGCCTCCAGAATTCGTTTGGGGTCGGTCATCCCCGCCATTACAAGTCGCGCCCAAACTGCCTCGGCCGAGGCCACGCTCACTTGCTGTCCAACGATCGCCCAAAGAAGCGTCGCAAAGCCCGCCTCCTGCCGCCTCAAGCTCGGCTCGACGACATCTACAACTTTCGAAAAGCGCGGCTCGATTGCCAAGAGAGCATCAACGCCAAATGCAAGGTCATCTTCGCTGAGGATCAACCGCATTGGGCACGGATCCATGCCGCAGCTTGTGCGGGCGTTTCGACGATTGGTCCCACGCCAAGGGATGGACGCTCGATCAGGACAACCGAAATACCCAGTTCGTCCGCCGCTTGGAGTTTAGCGTCATTCCCGCCCGAGTTTTTAGTGATGAGCCAACGAACACCCAAAAGCGAGAAGAGTGCCTTTTCCTCCTCAACATTCCTTGACGGAAGCCCGTAGATAAAGCGCCCCTTGGGAAATGGGAACTCTGACTCTGTTTCATCGACGACACGCACATAAACCTCGGCTTTGCTCAACTCTCGGAACTCGTCCAAGGTCTGACGGCCCGTCGCAAGGAACACACGCTCGCCGTTTGGAACGGCTCGGATCGCGGCTTGGACATCGGGAACGGCGGTCCAATTCTTGCGGATCGGCCAAGCCGAACGTTCAAGCCGAAGATAAGGCACGCTTATTTCAGAGCAGAGTCGGAAGGTGCGCTCCGTGATTTTTGCCGCATAGGGATGAGTTGCATCAACAACAGCCTTTACGCCATTGTTTTTACAAAAGTTTAAGAAACCAAAATCGCCACCAAAACCGCCAAGTCTGGTTCGCACCTTAAGATCAGTAGGAGCTGCAGTAACCCCAGCAAGCGAAGCAGTCACATCCAACTCCGAAACCAATTCGCAGAGTTTTCGGGCCTCATATGTGCCAGCAAGGATGAGGATCATTGCGCACTGCGGGCAAGAACATTCCCCGCTCTATCAATGACAACGATATCCACCTTCGTCCCGCAATCTTGCAAAAGAGCCAAGGCGCTTTGTTTTGCGGTCTCGGCCACCCATGAGGCGAGCGGTTCGCCTACGATTTCATAAGCCTCCAGAACCGTATTTGCGCTGGCAACTTCAGGCCGCCCGATTGCCACTGCAAGAGATGCAAAATCGACCTGTGAGCGAGAAGAATGCAAATCCACAGCGCCCTGAGCAAGCTTGGCCAGCTTGGCGATACCGCCACCAATCGTTACCCGCTCAACGGGGTTTTTGCGAAGATACTTGAGCATCCCGCCCGCGAAATCCCCCATATCAAGCATCGCATGATCGCTCAGCCCGTAGATCTCCTGAACCACTTTTTCCGAGGTCGCACCCGTGCAACCCGCAACATGCCCGAGACCGCTTGCCCGCGCCACATCGACACCACGATGGATCGAAGCAATCCAAGCCGCGCAGGAAAACGGCCTGACGATCCCCGTCGTGCCAAGGATTGAGAGGCCTCCAACGATCCCCAAACGCGGGTTCCAAGTCTTAAGGGCCAGAGCCGCGCCATCGCGGACGCTGACCGTAATCTTGATGTCCGGCGCTTTGCTATATTCCGACGCGAGCTCGGCAACGACTTCGTCCATCATCGCTCGCGGGACGGGATTAATGGCCGGCTCACCAACAGCTATTGGAAGCCCGGGCTTAGTCACAGTTCCGACCCCCTCGCCCGCGGCAAAAACGACGCCGCCAGAGGACGGTTCTACGCGCGCAATCACGAGCGCGCCGTGGGTCACATCTGGATCATCGCCTGCGTCCTTGATGATCCCCACTTCGGCCCAACCTTCACCCATATCGCGGGTTTCAAGACTAAAACTTGGGGTTTCACCCCGCGGCAAGGTAATGCTCACAGTTTCTGGCCATTCACCGCCCCACAAACGCAAAAGCGCCGCCTTGGTGGCGGCGGTGGCACAGGCGCCGGTGGTCCAGCCCCGTCGCAGTTCCTTTGCGGGTGTCGTCGTCATGCTGCGACTATAGGTCAGCAAGATCGCGCCGCCAATCGCCAAGTTTTCTATGCACAAAGAGGCGTCAAATCGCCCTACTAGGTCGCAACTTACCTTTTCGACCCTGCAACGACAGGGCATAAGGAACCTATGAATGAATCGCTCTCTCTTCCTGGTCACGATTGGCCCGAACTCAAGCCCGGTTGGGTCTGGCTCTGCGGTGCAGGTCCAGGCGATCCAGGTTTGCTGACGCTTCATGCCGTAAACGCACTGCGCCAAGCAGATGTGGTGGTTTATGATGCTCTGGTTCAGGAGAGCATTCTAAGCTGGGCGCCTAATGCAGAGCACGTCTACGCAGGCAAACGCGGCGGAAAGCCCTCTGCCAAACAGCGGGACATTTCACTTCATCTCGTCGAATTGGCGCGAGAGGGAAAACGCGTTCTCCGTCTAAAAGGCGGTGACCCATTCGTGTTTGGTCGTGGCGGTGAAGAAGCCCAAACACTCATACAACACGACATTCCAGTTCGCATCATCCCCGGTATTTCCGCAGGGATCGGCGGCCTCGCTTATGCAGGCATTCCTGTGACACACCGCGACGTGAACCAGTCGGTGACTTTTGTGACAGGCCACGATCAGTCGGGCAATACGCCACAATCCCTCGATTGGGAGGCGATCAGCCGCGGATCACAGGTGCTCGTCATCTACATGGGCATGAAGCATCTCGATCAGATCGTAACCTCGCTTCTTGATGCAGGGCGCCCAGCAAGCGAACCTGTTGGCATTGTGACCAATGCGACCACAGAGGCGCAGCAAGTTCTTGAAACGACGCTCGGCACCGCTGTTGCGGACGTTGCATCCTCAGGACTAGAGCCTCCTGCGATCATCTGTGTTGGCCGCTCGGTTCTGATGCGCCAAGTGCTCGACTGGCAGTCGCATGCTAAAGGCGAAGCGCCACGCAATCTTGATCCTTTGGGACGCGGAAAACCTGCGGAAAGCGCATGACGACGGGCGTGATCGTCGCAGCCCCCTCCTCTGGATCGGGCAAAACGACACTCACACTTGGTCTACTTCGTGCACTTCGCAACAGGGGTATCGCAATCAGCGGCGCGAAATCCGGTCCTGACTACATCGACCCACAGTTCCACTCGGCCGCCTGTGGCTCGCCATGCTTGAACTTGGATGCGTGGGCAATGACGCCCGACCGCATCATCGGATTGGCCCAAGGTCCATTGGTGATCGAAGGTGCCATGGGTCTCTTTGATGGCGCTCCGCCGAACGCCAAGGGCGCAACGGCTGACCTCGCAAGGCTCTTGGGCCTTCCCGTAATCTTGGTGATTGATTGCGCCCATATGGCCCATTCGGTTGCAGCCGTTCTGCGCGGGTTTGCATCCCATGATCCAGAAGTGCGGATCGGCGGTGTTATCTTGAACAAAGTCGGCTCGCCCCGCCATGAAGCGATGCTTCGCAGCGCCATTGCCGCGCTTGGCATTCCTGTCTTGGGTGCAATTATGCGCACGTCAAGCATCACCCAACCGTCACGCCACCTTGGCCTTGTCCAAGCGGTGGAACGCCCTGACCTCGAAGCCTACATTGAAGAAGCCGCTCGTCTTGTGGCCGACAACATAGACCTTAATGCTGTCATCGGGCTTATGTCGGTACTTCCGGCTCGCACCTCACCAAAACCTTGGGCGCCGGCACAACGTATCGCCGTAGCTCGTGACGAAGCCTTTGCCTTTGCCTATCCGCATCAGCTCAAGGAATGGCGCGACGCAGGTGCAGAGCTTTCATTCTTTAGCCCGCTCGCAAATGATGTTGTTCCCGAAGTTGATTTCATTTTCCTACCCGGTGGCTATCCAGAACTTCACGCGGGCAAACTGGCGTCGAACAAGGCTTTCCTTTCTTCCCTCAAGAATGCAGCGCAACATTCTGTTATTTATGGAGAATGCGGGGGATATATGACGCTTGGAATGGGTCTTATCGACAAAGAAGGTGTGCGCCATGAAATGTCGGGCTTGCTGGGTCTTGAGACATCCTTCGAGGTCCGCAAGTTACATTTGGGGTATCGGACATTGACCTCTTCCAAAGGCCCCTATGCCGGCACGACTAAGGGACACGAGTTCCATTATGCCACGACGCTTCGCGCCAGTGGGGAACCTCTGTTTAAGTCCTGCGACGCTGAAGGAAACGACCTCGGACCTATGGGGCTTGTCAACGAGAACGTCTTTGGCTCCTTCGCTCACATTATAGATTTCGAATAATTCACCTAGACATCTTTTCCCCTCACCAATACCGATTTGCACATGATGGACTCAGCATACACAGATGATAGCCGCGCCAAGCGCAACGTAGCCGTTCTCGTCGGGGCGCAAGCCATCATCGGTGCTCAGATGCCGATGATCTTTGCGATCGGTGGACTTGCAGGGAGCATGCTTGCACCGAACCCCTGCCTTGCGACCCTTCCCATTTCGGTCATCGTTTTCTCGTCCATGACCACTGCGCCGTGGCTTTCGCCACTGATGCAGCAAAACGGACGCCGCTTTGGCTTTATGCTGGGTGCCTTCTCGGGAATGGTCGGCGCAATGATCAGTGCGCTGGGTCTCTACCTTGGAAACTTCTACCTGTTCCTCGTGGGGGCTTACTTCACAGGTATCTACATGTCCGCCCAAGGTTTCTATCGCTTTGCGGCGACAGATACCGCCTCGGACGCGTTCAAGCCCAAGGCCATTTCCTATGTGATGGCGGGTGGCCTCGCTGCGGCTATTGTTGGGCCCCAATTGAACAAAGTGATGATGAGCGCTCTCGTCGTTCCATTCCTCGGGAGCTATCTGGCAGTCATCGCTTTGAACTTGATCGGCATGCTGCTTTTCCTCGCTCTTGATCTGCCAAAAGGCAGCAAAAACGCACCGACCTCACCGACTGAGATGGTTGCGCGGACACGCAAAGAGATGCTCCGCGACCCGAATATCATCGTCGCGATCATCGTCGGCATGGTGTCCTATGCTCTTATGAACCTTGTGATGACATCGACCCCGCTTGCGGTTGTTGGCTGCGGCTTCGGTGCAAATGACGCAAACGACATCGTATCGGCCCACGTGCTTGCGATGTATATTCCGTCGTTCTTCACGGGACATTTGATTGCCCGCTTTGGCGTGAAAAAGATCATGACCCTTGGCCTCTTTATTCTTGCAAGTGCGGGCGCAGCAGCGCTTGCCGGTGTTGAGCTTTCTGAGGCGGGCCAGCCAAGCCTCATAAGCTTCTACGCAGGACTTATCCTTCTTGGGATTGGCTGGAATTTTGGCTTTATCGGGGCGACTTCTATGCTCGCGCTTGCGCACAAACCGCACGAACGGGGTGTGGTTCAGGGCATGAACGATATGATCGTATTCGGCTGTGTGACGATGGCGTCTCTTGCTTCCGGCGGTTTGATGAACTGTTCGGGTGGCTCTCCGATTGAGGGCTGGACTGCCGTCAACCTTGCGATGCTCCCCTTCCTTGTTCTCGCAGGAGGTGCGCTGATCTGGCTCACCATGCGCCCTCAGAGCAATGACTAAACACCACTCAACCAACTACGAGAGCACATTGATCCTCGTGGCTGAGGATTGCAAAGCGACCCAAGGCACAGTGCCCGCAAAAGCGGGCACGATCGCTGCACTACAGTACGAAATGTTGAGCGAAGCACCCTATAGCTACACGAGCGATGAGCTTCTCATCAAAATTGAGGCGTTACGCAAAGACGTCCCCGAGGATGAGCTTGACGCGCTTCGCGATGCATTTCACAGCCGCGGCCAAGCCTGTCTTCGCACGTCACCGCTTGCAAAGACATATGGATGGGGTTTGCACCACGATCACAATGGCAAGGTCGCCCTTATCGACATGGCGTCTGCACACTATTTGGAACTCACTGCTGATCATAAGACGGCTAAGACGCGCGCTATGCGCTCAAAGCGATAGTTCACCAAGTCCCGCGCATCGTCCGCCACATAAGCCCTGCGCGGCGCGCGAACTCTGATCCACCGAGCGTTCCTTCGGCTACTGAGTGCGGTTCATTTGCCGCCTGCTCCAAAATTGCTCGCGCGCGCCAAGCTGCACGCAGCGCGGGATTAGCAGACCCAAAACTGCCCTTTACGGCATTGAGTTCATCTAGCGCTTTGCCCGCGAGCGCGGCGACTGCATGTTCCCGCCCATCTGGTAAGGGTGCCCAGCCCCGAGCCTCTAACTCGGGAACGGCCATCAACCACGATGCCAGAGCAGAGGCGCGACCGACCGTATAGACATCTTCCTTACGCTCAATAGAACAGCCCAATGCTCGGGCCGACGCCCACATAAGACCGCCACCCGATTTGTTCAGATAGTCAAAGAGCTGATCTTCATCATCAAAGGTCTCTTTGTAGATGTCCCAGCGTCTCGCCTCGACAATGCGGTCAAGCACGTCGGTTTCAATGCCCGTCTCGACAATGAGCTCCGCAAGCGGCGTCGAAACCTCATGAGCGCGCACAGGCCCGCCTTTTTCGATTTCCTCGATCACATCACGCCACCACTGAAGCCGCATTTCGGCAATCATAGGCTCTTTGGTCATCCAAGGCGCGCGCGCGACCTCGAGGTTGAAGGCATAGAGCACAAACAGCCTTCCACGAAGCTCGGCTGGCGCGGCCATCGCCGCCAAAAAGCGATCAGGATCACTTCGTTCAACAAGTCCAGCGCAGGCGTTAATGCTCATATCTTACACTCAAGCCGCCGTCGCGCCATCGCGCCAAAGCTTCCAGTTCACAGCATCAAGCAGCGCTTCAAAGGAGGCGTCGATTATGTTTTGCTTGACGCCGACCGTCGACCAACGGCGACCCGTCGAGTCCTCGAAATCGATGATGACGCGCGTAACGGCCTCGACCCCTCCGCTCGTGATCCGAACTTTAAAGTCAACAAGCTCCATATCCTCGATCAGCGCCTGATAAGGACCGAGGTCTTTGGCCAGAGCGTTGGAAAGCGCGTTCACCGGACCAGCATCCTGCTCGCGGTCCGCATGATCATTTTCGTAGAAACTTGTTACCTTTTGCGTTCCAATCCAGACGGAAACCACAGCTTCGGACACTGTGACGACCTCGCCTTTGGCATTACGGCGACGCTCAGAGATCACGCGATAGCGGTCCACATCAAAGAACGGACGCGGTTGATAGAGCATCTCGCGCGCGAGGAGCTCGAACGAAGCCTGCGCGGTGTCATAGGCATAGCCCGCGGCCTCGCGCTCTTTAATCACATCCAAAAGACGTGGAAGCGCGGGATCTTTGGGATCGACCTCAAAGCCTGCATCGAGAAGTCGGCTCCGCAGGTTCGACTGACCTGCTTGGTTTGACATCGGGATGATGCGGCTGTTGCCAACGAGCGAGGGCTCGACATGCTCATATGTCGTCGAGTCTTTGAGGATCGCGCTTGCGTGCAAACCGGCCTTGTGCGCAAAAGCTGATGCACCGACATAGGGCGCCTGCTTGGCGGGGACGCGGTTTAGAACATCATCCAGCATACGGCTCGTCTTGCGAAGTCCAGCCAGTGCCGCTTCACTCACGCCTGTTTCATAGGCCGACTTATAAGGCTCTTTGAGAAGGAGCGTCGGGATGATCGTGGTCAGGTTTGCGTTCCCGCAGCGCTCGCCCAAACCGTTGAGCGTGCCTTGGATCTGGCGCGCACCTGCGTCTACAGCGGCGAGGCTGTTCGCTACGGCATGACCCGTATCGTCATGGGTATGGATACCCACGTGGCTTCCTGGGATACCCGCTTCGATGACCTTGCCAACGATTTCTTTGACCTCGGACGGGAGTGTGCCGCCGTTGGTGTCACACAGAACAATCCAACGCGCACCTGCGTCATAGGCGGCACGTGCCGCTTTGATCGCATAGTCGGGATTGGCCTTATAGCCATCAAAGAAATGCTCGGCGTCAAAGAGCGCCTCACGACCTTCGGCGACCATATGCGCGATTGATGCGCTGATGTTCTCAAGGTTTTCTTCGAGAGTGATCCCGAGCGCGGTGGTCACGTGGAAGTCATGGGTCTTGCCCACCAGACAAACCGCAGGGGTGCCTGCGTTCATCACAGCCGCGAGCACATCGTCGTTTGCAGCCGAGCGCCCTGCCCGTTTTGTCATGCCGAAAGCCGTCAGGGTCGCGCGGGTTTTGGGCGGGGCGTTGAAGAAGTCGCTGTCCGTTGGGTTCGCCCCAGGCCAGCCACCTTCGATATAGTCCACACCCAAACGATCAAGCGCCTCGGCAATGCGGTTCTTTTCAACGGTCGAGAATTGCACGCCTTGGGTCTGTTGACCGTCCCGAAGGGTCGTATCAAAGAGATAGAGCTTTTCCTTGGTCATAGTAGACCCTCCAGTTTCGCGGCATCAAAGCCCGCGCTCGGTGCAAGCTCTACGCCTGCTTTGGACATACGCACTTCGACACCCGCTTCGAGGAGTGCCGTTTTTAGCGCATCAACGGCTGAGAAATCTTTGGTTTCCATGGCTGCAACGCGAAGAGCGGCCAATTTATCGGCGAGTGGCGAGAGATCGACGCCAGCATCAACCCAAGCGCCCATCGACGGGAGCAATAGGCCGACCATCTGTGCAGAGGCAAGCATCACACCCTTTTCGACAAAGCAGTCCTTTTGCGGGTTCGCAGCAATTTCCTTGGCCATCGCATGCAGTCGAGTAATCACCCCAGCCGTGTTCAGATCATCGGCAATCGTGTCGACGACTTCCTTATCAGGCCCAGAAACTTCGGCACCCTCTAAGAGCTTTCTCCAGTTGCGAAGCGTGGCTTCAGCCTCTTGGCGCTTTTTCTCGGTCCAATCCATCGGTTTGGAATAATGCGTCGAGAGCATCACGAAACGTATCACCTCGCCCGCTACGCCCTGATCCAAGAGATCGCGAACGGTAAAGAAGTTGCCCAAGGACTTGGACATCTTCTTGCCCTCGACCTGCAGCATCTCGTTATGAAGCCAGAACCGCGCGAATTCGCCGTGCGGATGAGCGCATTTGGACTGGGCGATCTCGTTTTCATGGTGCGGGAACTGAAGGTCATTTCCGCCGCCGTGAATATCGAAAGACGCCCCGAGAAGCTCGTAAGACATGGCCGAGCATTCGATGTGCCATCCCGGACGGCCGCGCCCCCAAGGGCTATCCCATCCGGGAGTATCGGCATCCGACGGCTTCCAGAGGACGAAATCCATCGGGTCTTCTTTGAAGGGCGCAACCTCAACCCGTGCGCCCGCGATCATGTCATCGACCGAACGACCCGAAAGAGCGCCATAGTCCTTATATGACCGCACCCGAAAGAGCGCGTGTCCTTCCTTTTCATAAGCATGGCCGTCCGAGATCAGTTTCTCGATCATCGCGATCATCGCACCGATCCACTCGGTCGCGCGCGGCTCTTGATTTGGACGCAGCGCCCCAAGCGCATCCATATCCGCGTGATACCAACCGATGGTTTCCTCGGTCCGTTCGGCAATCAGCTCTTCAAGTGTGCCCGGAGCCCCCGCTTCTTTGCGGGCCAGAGCGGTCGCATTGATCTTGTCGTCCACATCGGTGAAGTTGCGCACGTAAGTCACCGCATCTGCGCCATAAATATGGCGAAGCAGACGATAAAGCACATCGAACACTAATACGGGCCGCGCATTTCCAAGGTGCGCGCGATCATAAACCGTTGGGCCACAGACATACATTCTCACGTTCTGCGGGTCCAAAGGTTCAAAGACCTCTTTGCGGCGGGTCTTGGTATTGTGAAGCTGGATCGTCGTCATAAGTCTCTCGCACACGGGGTTTCGCCGCGGGCTTAGCAACTTATGCGTCTGAGTGAAACGTGAAAGAGCGGCCCGCGTGACTATGTCAGCAGGTAATAATGCAGCCAATAATGATGTTGGTCATGCTCTTCATGTGCAAATCGTTAGCACCGCTCTCACATGGCGTCCAGCATTTCCTTGAGTTTGAGGATCGTGTTCATATTTCGGGCGGTCATTTTGGCCTTGCCCGTGACTTTTCCGAGCTTCTCGGCAAGTTTAGAGCGCCCGATCCCGTCCGGCGCATGAAGCCAAAGAATCTGCCCCTTCTGGGCAAGGCTCTCGGTCTCGGATTTCAAGTCTTTTACCATTTCCCAATCGACTTGCGGTTTCTCCCAACAGAAGAACCCGTGAAGATGATTTCCTGCTTCAAACACGAATGGATTGGACGCGATCAATGCCTGATACTCAGCTTGAGTGAAGCAAAGCGCATCGATCTTGGCGCCTGTCATTTTCGAAAGCGTTTGCTCTACACTGTCGGTCGCCGCGCCATCGCAGCTAAACACGATATTTCCAGACGCGATGTAGCTTTTGACCTGCGTCAGACCAGCGGCCGTGAGAGCCGCCACAGCTTCTTTCATTGGCACTTTGCCAGTGCCGCCGACATTCACCGCGCGCAGAAGACAAACGAACTTGGTCATAAAATCCCCATTTCAATATGCGAACTTTAGACGCCGATACAAAAAACGCCAGCCCGAAGGCTGGCGAGGTTCACGTCTGACACACCTCTTGAGGCGGGGACCATCAGGACGTGCAGTAAAACTTAAAAGTGGAATGCGACGCGCGCCGTGGCCGTGGTTGCCGAAATCATCGAGCCTGAATTGTTGAAGTTATTCCATTTGTTGTAGAGCACTTCGCCGCCGATGGTCATGCTGTCAGACACTGCATAATCAACGCCGCCACCTGCAACATAGCCCCAGTCACTCGTATTGTCGGACTTGGTCAAATAACCGGCACCCGCTGTGAGGTATGGCAAGTAAGCCCCTGCGTCATAACCGATTTTACCCTTCATACGAGCGAGGCTCTTGAAGGTGTCATTGGTATTCGGATCGCTCAAACGTGCATTGCCATATTCGATCTCGGCACCAAGTACGGTCGAACCCATGTCATAGTTGTAGCCTGCGAAGCCGCTGTATGCGACACCGTTTACACCCGTTGCCCATCCAGTGCCGCTACCAGAGCCATAACCGAGACCGCCACCGATATAGCCACCCGTCCAGTCAGCTCCCGAAACAACCGGAGTTGCGACAACGGGCGTAGGAACGGTTTCAACAACGGGCTGCGCCATGCCGCCAGCCAAAAGCGGAGAAGCAAGGCCGATGATCGTGGCCGAGGCAAGAGTAATGTGTTTCATCAAAATAGTCCTTTCATGCTCAGATATGGGCACAAAATGCGCCCTGCCTGTTACCCAAGACAAACGCCGAAAGGTCGGAAAGGTTCAAATGAGATTGAAGTGATGACTCTCGCTCGGCGCCTCTATGCTCAAGGGGCGGAATTTCCGCGCAACAAAGCGCCGACTGTCGCGGGGAAATTTTCCACTGGCGATTTTGCGCCATGACTTAACCCAGCGCTGCGCAGATATCTGCTTAAACTTCAGATCATTAGCTTGTGATCATCGCCGCTGTTGAAATACCGCCACCAAGCACAGGTCGGCTCACTTCACCCCCACCCACTGGTGCCGCGACACCCGTTGTGGCGGGGCAAGATGTGGTCAGCCCTCTGGCGACGCGCACGGCAAGGAAGGCAAAGGCCTGAGCTTCGAGCATATCGCCATTCAGTCCCACCGCCTCGACCGGCTCAACACCGCAATCTATACCAACCTCAAGCATCTTCATTAAGGTAGCGTTGTGACGCCCACCGCCCGTCACAAGAATCTTGGTCGGCATCTCGGGGCAATGCTCCATCGCCTTGACCACGCTCATCGCGGCACAGGCCGTCAAAGTGGCGGCAGCGTCCTCGGTCGTTAGTGAGGCCACGTCCTCTTTCAATGAAGCAAAAGCATCCCGATCAAGCGACTTTGGCGGCACACGGTAGAAGAAGGAATGCTCCAAGAAGCGATCGACAATCTCGGAATTCACCTCGCCGTGGGACGCCAAAGCGCCGCCTTCATCGCAAGCAAGGTCCAAACGTAAGTTCACAAGATCGTTGATCGGCGCATTTGCGGGGCCCGTATCAAAGGCGAGCAAAGCGCCCTCGTCGTCGGGGCGTTCAAATCGAGGATCAACAAAGGTGATGTTGCCGACACCTCCCAAATTCAAAAACGCGACAGGTTCCGACGCACCAATGAATTTGGCCAAAGCGAAATGAAAAAACGGAGCGAGAGGCGCACCTTCACCGCCGAAACGAACATCAGTCGACCGAAAGTCCCAAACAACAGGTGTCTCGAGCACTTCGGCCAACAAAGCCCCATTGCCGATCTGGAGCGTCCCGCGTCCTTTGGGGTCATGAGCAACGGTCTGGCCATGAAAACCGACGATTTCGATATCTTCAAATCCAGCAAGCACTATTGCATGCACATTCTCGACGGTTTCAGCGGCGACTTCGACCACTTCACCATCCCAGTGACCAAGTGACGCTCGGATAGTTTCACGCTCAACGTCTGAATAGTTGCGATAGCCATGCTCGCCAAAGGCTTTGATCCGCTCGCCATCCGTAAAAACGACAGCCGCATCTACCCCATCAAGCGAAGTTCCAGACATCGCTCCGAGTGCCTTGACGATATTCGCCTTCAACATGTGCTTCCCCTTACCCGATCAGGCGCTTATAGAGTGCCGCGAGATTAAACCAAGGACAAGACGATGACCTACCATCCCAAATCCGAATTCATGGCAGTAATGATGGAACGCGGGTTCCTTTCGGACTGCACGGATTATCAAGGCCTAGATGAGGCACTGAGCAAGGGTGTGGTTCCGGCCTATATCGGCTTTGACGCAACAGCAAAGTCGCTGCATGTAGGCTCGCTCATCCAGATCATGATGCTACGCTGGCTTCAAAAGACGGGTCACAAGCCGATCACCCTGATGGGCGGGGGCACGACCAAGGTCGGCGATCCTTCGTTCCGTGCGGACGAGCGTCCCCTTCTGACCGAAGCGCAAATTGACGACAATATCGCAGGCATCAAAAAGGTGTTTGCCGCCTACATCGATTACGACACCGAAGCCGAGAACAAGGCTCTGATGCTCAACAACGCCGAATGGCTCGACGGGCTCAACTACCTTGAGTTCCTGCGCGACATTGGCCGCCATTTCAGTGTCAACCGCATGCTCTCGTTCGAATCCGTGAAATCGCGCCTTGATCGCGAACAGTCGCTCTCGTTCCTCGAGTTCAACTATATGATCCTTCAGGCTTATGACTTCCTCGAGCTGAACCGCCGTTACGGCTGTCTTCTTCAGATGGGCGGCTCGGACCAGTGGGGCAACATCGTCAACGGGATCGACCTCACCCGCCGCGTCGTGGACGAACAGATCTTTGGCCTTACCTCGCCGCTTCTGACCACCTCGGACGGCAAGAAGATGGGCAAGTCGCAGGATGGCGCGGTCTGGCTCAACGGAGACATGAAGTCGCCCTATGAGTTCTGGCAGTTCTGGCGCAACACGACCGACGCTGACGTTGGCCGCTTCCTCAAGCTTTATACCGAGCTTCCAATCGAGGAATGTGAACGCCTTGGCGCGCTAGAAGGCTCGCAGATCAACGAGGCCAAGATCGTGCTCGCAAATGAAGTCACGACGCTTCTTCACGGCGCAGAGGCTGCTGCGGACGCTGAAAAGACCGCACGCGAAGTCTTTGAAAAGGGCGGCGTGGGCGATGATCTCCCCACACTGTCGCTTGAAGCCTCCGAAGTTGCCGACGGCATCTCGCTTGCTCAGCTCGTAGTGCGCTCGGGACTGGCCAAAACCGGCAAGGACGGCAAGCGCCTGATTGCCGAGGGCGGCCTGAAAGTTAACGACGAGACATGCACCGATGCAGGCCGTATGTTTGCGGCCAGTGACTTTGCCGAAGCAATCAAACTCTCGGCAGGTAAAAAGCGCCACGCACTCGTGCGGATCGGTTGATCTTCGATTTTAGAATTGACGGAACGGGCGGCCTCTGGTCGCCCTTTTTGTTTGACGCGCTGGCTTAAAGCCGCAGACTCAAACAAAAGAGAAAAGGAGTCGCAACATGACCCAGCCAGTTCCAGTCGCCGCCTATGACATTTTCGCCGATGGCCGTGCAGAGGCAGCGACGGGGATGGGACTCGAACCGCAGAACGGTGCAGTTTATCGCTGGCTCCATTTGGACTTGCGCGACAAACATGTGCCCGAATGGTGTGATGCAAATCTCCCTGCTCCCGCCGCAGCTTCGCTCGAAGCACTTGAAACACGGCCCAAGGTCGAACCCCATGAGGACGGTTTGATCGTTACACTACGCGGCGTGAACTTGAATCAAGGCCAAGACCTCGCCGACATGGTTGCACTGCGCTTTTGGCTCACCGAGACGCTCGTGATCACCGTCCGCCGCCGCCGCGTTCATGCGATGGAGGAGTTCCGCAAAGAAATCGCCGCGGGCAATGCGCCTTTGAGCACGGGGGCATTTCTATCGTGCATTTCTGAAAAGCTGATCGACCGCGTGGAACAGATCGCGCTTGAGCTAGATGAGATCGCCGACCGTATGGAAGAACAGGTCTTTGACGAGCATGACAACGATATGCCTAACCTCCCTGCGCTTCGCCGCCGCGTGATCAAGCTTCACCGTCACGTCGGTCCATTGGCCCGTGCGATGGAGCGTTTGACGACAGCGGCGACTCCTCTCCTTGGATTTGAACTTGGCCCGCAACTGCGTGAAAATGCGAGCCGAGCGATACACTCGGTCGAAGAGCTTCAGGAAATACGCGAGCGTTTAACCGCACTCGCCGATCATCTCGATCTCGTCCAAGCAACGCGCTTGAGCAAAAACAGCTATGTCCTGTCGCTACTCGCGGGCGTCTTTGCCCCCCTTGGCTTTATTGTCGGTCTCTTCGGCGTAAACCTTGGCGGCATTCCTGGATCAAACAGTCCCACAGCTTTCGCGATCCTTTGCGCCGCCATTGCAGCTATCGCCCTCTGCGCCTTTGGCTATCTGCGCTGGAGGCGCTGGCTCTAGGAGTTTGCGCTTGCGCCTTTTGACCAATCGGTAAACGGTTCAATCAAGATTCGAATACTGAACGGATCGATTTGATTTGGGGATTTTCGATGGATAACTTACGCGGCGCGCTCTTGATGGTGCTCGCCATGGCGGGTTTCGCGCTCGAGGACATGTTCATCAAGCAAACTTCGGGGGTTCTTCCAACTGGGCAAGTGTTAATGATGCTCGGTCTGGGCGGTGGTTTGGTCTTTGCAATCATCGCGCAAGCGCGAGGCAAATCCATCTTCTCTCGTGATTTCTTTCAACGAAATGTTATGGCGCGCAACTTTTTCGAAATGCTCGGAACGGCCGGCTATGTGCTTGCATTTACGCTTTCTGAACTCACGACCGCTTCTGCGATTGCGCAGGCGATGCCGCTTTTTGTGACGCTTGGGGCCGCGATTTTCCTTGGACAAGAGGTCGGTTGGAGGCGCTGGAGCGCAATTGGTGTCGGCTTTATTGGTGTTCTTATCGTTATTCGACCGACCACTGACGGGATCGAACTAACTGCCCTACTCGCTGTCATCGGAACCTTTGGCTTGTCTATGAGAGACGTCGTGACGCGCAACATGCCCAAACACATCGATAGCCTGCAAGTTTCAAGCTGGGCGTTTCTGCTTATAATCCCCGTAGGCTATCTCATGATGCTCGTCATGGGGCACGACTTCGGAGTAGTGGGCGGTGCTTCAGCCATCGGCATGACATTTGCGGTCGCCGTTGGCGTTACGGGTTACTACCTTCTGGTTCTCGCAACTCGCATCGGGGACATGGCCTTTATAGCCCCCTTCCGTTATGCGCGGATCATTTTTGCGCTTTTCATTGGTTATACCGTCTTTGACGAAAGACCCGATATTTACACTTATGTTGGCGCTATCATAATTATTTCATCTGGGCTTTACACTCTCTACCGAGAATCCCGTAGTCGCGCTTCACACGCACGAACTAAGGGACTATAGAGCACCCGAGACAACCGCATTTGCAGGACAGGACTTGCCTAATGAGCACTATCATCGACATTCACGCCCGCGAAATTCTCGACAGCCGTGGCAACCCCACCGTTGAAGTTGACGTGATCCTTGAAGACGGCACCATGGGCCGTGCAGCTGTCCCTTCGGGCGCATCTACTGGCGCCTATGAAGCGGTTGAACTGCGTGACGGTGACAAGTCCCGTTACAAAGGCAAAGGCGTTCTTGAAGCAGTCGCTTTTGTGAACGGCGAAATTGCAGAAGCCATCATTGGTATGGACGCAACGGAGCAGGTTGAGATCGACGAAGCGATGATCGAGCTTGACGGCACCCCGAACAAGGGCCGCCTTGGTGCGAACGCAATCCTCGGTGTGTCGATGGCTGTGGCCAAGGCCGCGGCTGAATACACCACCCAGCCGCTTTTCCGTTATATCGGCGGCACTTCGGCGCGCGTCCTGCCGGTTCCGATGATGAACATCATCAACGGCGGTGAGCATGCTGACAACCCGATCGACATCCAAGAATTCATGATCATGCCTGTATCGGCAACGAACATCAAAGAAGCTGTTCGCATGGGTTCGGAAGTCTTCCACACTCTTAAGAAAGAACTTCACGATGCGGGTCTTGCGACAGGCATCGGCGACGAAGGCGGATTTGCTCCGAACATCGCTTCGTCGCGCGAAGCGCTCGACTTCATCCTCAAGTCGATCGAAAAAGCAGGCTACAAGCCGGGCGAAGACATCTATCTCGCGCTCGATTGTGCGTCGACCGAATACTTCAAGAACGGCAAATACGAGATGAAGGGCGAAGGCCTCTCGCTCACTTCTGCTGAAAACGTCGATTACCTCGAAGCGCTCTGCAACGACTATCCGATCATCTCGATCGAAGACGGTTGCGGCGAAGACGACTGGGAAGGTTGGAAGCTCCTGACCGAGCGTCTTGGCGACAAGATCCAGCTCGTGGGTGACGATCTCTTCGTGACCAACCCTGCCCGTCTTGCCGAAGGTATCGAGAAAGGCGTTGCCAACTCGATGCTCGTCAAAGTGAACCAAATCGGCTCGCTCACCGAAACGCTCAAGGCCGTCGATATGGCGCACCGTGCACGTTACACCAACGTCATGTCGCACCGTTCGGGCGAAACCGAAGATGCGACCATCGCAGATCTCGCCGTTGCAACGAACTGCGGCCAGATCAAGACCGGCTCGCTTTCGCGTTCGGACCGTCTTGCTAAGTATAACCAGCTGATCCGCATCGAAGAGATGCTCGGCGCGACTGCACAATACGCAGGTCGCTCGATCCTAAAGAAGTAAGACCGACCAAAGGTCGAAACGAAAAGCCCCGCGATCTGCGGGGCTTTTTTGTTATTCCGTAACTTTTTTCACGAACTGGGACTTCAGCCCAATCTGCCCGATCCCAGGCACTTTACAGTCGATATCGTGATCACCCGGCACCAAGCGAATGCCGCGCACCTTGGTGCCGACTTTGACCACCGTGGACGAGCCCTTGAGCTTGAGGTCTTTGATCACTGTGACGGTGTCACCATCCGCAAGCAGGTTTCCAACACTGTCGCGTATCTCGGTGCTGCCCTCTTCCGTAGTCGCAGCAGACCATTCGTGTCCGCATTCAGGGCACATAAACAGAGAGTCGACCTCATAGGTAAACTCGGACGAACATTCGGGGCACGGAGGCAAGGTATCAGTCATAAGATTGCTATAGACCCGCGCATCCTCTTTCGACAACGCTCAAATTGCCGCAAACAAAACGGCCCCATCCAGAAGCGGACAGGGCCAAACTCGTAACTCTTTGATCGTTAACCAAAACCACTTACTAAAACGTTAACACGCGGCGGTGTAATAGGTGCCGTCACCACGCGCATAAGCGCATTGCTTGGTCGCCGAGTTCTGGGCAACCATGGTGCCAGCAGCAGCACCGCCTAAGGCGGCAATCAGCTTCCAATCATCGTTGGCATCAAAAGCTTCTGCGGCAATCAAACCGGCAGCCGCACCACCTGCAACACCAGCAACCGTGCGCGCGTCATTGTTCATCGTGCAGCCAGCAGCGCCAAAAGCAGCAATGGTCGAAGCGAGGATAAATGTACGTGTCATATTTCTTTCCTGTTTCAAAATTCGATCTCTGATTTCCCAACCCGCACCATTCGCAAAAGGTTCCAACAATTTTTCGGCAATGGCTGTGAGGGCTTGAGATCGCGCCGGTGGGCGCATATATCAAAGATGTCCTTCGGGACTATGGACATAAACGCGCTCGTAATAAGCGGATCGGACCCGGGGGCGGTACCCGGCGTCTCCACCAAACATCCTTCATTTGGGGATCATGGGGACGAAACAGGATCGACGAACGTCTAAAGGGGTTTTGCTTTGTCTCGGTGAGATACCACCGTTATCGGTTCAAAAAGTATAGTTGCAAATGACAACCGTGCTCCGGTAGCTCTCGCTGCGTAAGCAGTGCGAAACACCGAAAATTAAGCCCTTAGGCCTAGCAGCTTAAGGCGGGGTTCGGAGGTACCTGGCAACAGAAACCTCCACTTACCTCACTGAAATCGGCAAGCTTTTGAACCCACGAAAACGTGCCAGAGGAAGGTTCTCACGCACTCCATTTGCCCGAAGTTTCGGAAAGCGCTGAACGAATTTTCCCAACGCAATCTTGCCCTCGATCCGCGAGAGTGTCGCCCCAAGGCACACATGAATGCCCGTGATAAAGGCAATATGGCGGTTCGGCTTGCGCGCAATTTCCAAGACATCTGGGTTCTCGAACACCGCAGGATCACGGTTCGCCCCGCCAATTGAAGTATGAATATAAGTCCCCTTCCGGATCACATGATCGCCAAGGTCAATATCTTCGCCCGCCAGACGATTACCGATTTGCAGCGGACTTTGATACCGAAGGCACTCTTCAACAGCGGTTCCAATATAGTCAGGATTATCAAGAAGCAGGCGATGCTGGTCTGGATGATCAAGCAGCATCCCGAGGGAATTTCCCACGAGGCTCGTCGTCGTCTCATGCCCAGCATTCAGAAGAAAGATACAGTTCTGAACGAGCTCCTCTTGGGTCAAACGCCGCCCGTCATGTTCACCAAAGATCAGGCTTTCGAGCACCTCGCCTTCGAGCGCGTCATCGGGATTATTGCGCCGATGGTCAATCAGCTCTGACAGAATTTCGCTGAACTCGGTAACAGCCTCATTTCCGGCGGCCATCCGTTCTGGCGGAACAACGGGATCGAGCGCACCAAGGATTGCGAGCGAAAAACCACGCAGCTTTGGCCGGTAACTCTCTGGAATACCGAGCATAAAGCTGATGATCTCAGTCGGAAGAACTTTGGCAAAATCATCAATCAGATCAAGCTCGCCGAGTTCTTCCACTCGATCCAAGAGCCGATCCACGATCCCGTCGATTAGTCGCTCCATCTCGACGAGTTTTCGAGGCGTGAAGGCCCCTGAAATCAGTTTGCGAACCGTGGTGTGATAAGGCGGATCATTGAAAATCAAACTTGTCGTATGATGCGTATGAAGGGGGCACTTGCCGAACTTCTTGCCGAATTCCTCAGTCTTGTCCGAAAGCATATCGCGGGAGCTATAGACGCGGGTGCAATCAGCATGCCGCGTGAGAAACACCGACCCATCGGCGTTATAGTGCACAGGGCTCTGACTGCGGAGCGCATGAAGTGTCGGATAAGGCTCTTTAATAAAATCTGCGCCTATCCTATTGATATCAAAACCACTCACATCAAGCAAAGCCATTCCCCCCTACGCTGCTCTCTCGAAAGATTATTCGCTGCTCGGCTTAAGGAGCAATGCAAAAGATGCAACAAACTGCGACTTTTACATATCAGGAACGCAGGGTTTGACAGGTCTCGATCTTGGTTATCTCAGTCACCGAACGCCGATCTGGGGTCCACACGAGACGAACGAGGACGTCGGACAGAACCAACTCTCGCAATTTGCGATAACTGCAAACGGTCGATCGCACCATCTCGTCAGGTGGGGGCAAGGCGTCTAAGGTGATCGTAAGCTGGAGTGTATCGCTACGCACGGAGATGATCTGGGCGTCGCTGTCCCAAGGAAGATGCTCCATTTCCTCAAACGCTTGGTGCTGAGCGGTTAGCAGCCGCGCAACTTTTTCCTCGCTCCGAATGCCTTCGGAGAACAAATCGGAAAAAAAGAGCATCAACATAAGCCCGACAAGAACGATCCCGCCTAAGGCTGATACCACTATTTTTGTCATCGAGACCTCTTGCACCAATGATGCCCCCCAGTCTCTTGCAATAAGTATACCGCTTCTAAAGACGATTTGAACCTTCGCTATTCAAACCCACTTGGGCGGGTTTCACATATAGGTGCGGGGCAAAATCTGCGCGGGTCTTTAGGCCCCAATACCAAGGCGTTCGCACTTTCGCCTCTTTCATCCCCCATCGAATCCCGTATGTTGAAGCAAAGACTAACAAGGGATGGATCCAGTGAGCCGTTCAATCGATTATGGAAACCTGATGCACGAGGCGATGCGTGGCCTCATCCAAAAGGTTCTGACTGGAGTGTCAAAGACCGGTCTTCCGGGGAAGCACCATTTTTTCATCACTTTTGACACAATGCATCCAGATGTCGAATTGGCCGACTGGCTCTCTGACCGCTATCCGGGCGATATGACCATCGTTTTGGAGCACTGGTTCGAAAACCTTGAAGTGTCGGACGACGGCTTTTCGGTCACGCTGAACTTTGGCGACAGCCCAGAACCGCTTTATATTCCTTATGACGCCATCCGCACATTTGTGGACCCATCGGTTGAATTCGGTCTGCGCTTTGAAACCCAAGAGGATTTCGGCGACGACGATGATGATGACGAGGATGAAGAGGCACCGATGGAAGTCGATGCCGAGGAAGAAAAGTCCGACAAACCACATCAGGCCGAAGTGGTCAGCCTCGACAAGTTCCGCAAGTAACTGAAATTAAATTATTTTTCAAAAACGCCAGCCTTCATTTCGGCTGGCGTTTTTCGTTTAGCCGCTTTCATCCACAGGAAAGTGCGGCTCCCCCGCTTGGCAGAACACCACACGCCGCGCTAGATTGAGCTTCCGCAGACTCACCGAGGATAACATGGCGTCGATCTTCAACCTGAACAAAGCACGCAAAGAGCGCGATCGCGCCGAGGAAAAGGCGCAGGCTGACGCCAATGCGCTCAAGTTCGGACGCACCAAAGCCCAGCGGCTTCTTGAGGCCGCGCGCGAAGACAAGATGCGCAATCACCTCAATCAACTCAAGTTCGAAGACGAATGACCGAGCGCCCCGTCAAACGATCTCTGACGCTCCGAGGTCACCGTACTTCTGTGTCGCTCGAAGACGTGTTCTGGAATGCTTTTCGAAAAGCCGCCAAAGAAGACGGAATTGCGCTCAACGAACTTGCGGCATTGATCGACGAAGACCGAGGAGATGTGGGTTTGGCCTCGGCAATCCGTGTCTGGTTATTTCAGCGCGCCAACGCGCGGAGTGACACGTAACCAAATCCCGTCCTTTGCCCGCACTGTAAGATGGGCCACGGGCACAGGCTCGCGCCCTTCTACCACCTCAAAACGATAGGCCCGAAGGATCATCGCGAGCAAAAGCGGCCCCTCGACCATCGCAAAACCTGCCCCAGTGCAGACACGCGAACCCGAAGAAAACGGCATGTAAGCCTCACGCAAACAGGTGCGTCCATTTTCGGTTTCAAAGCGTGAAGGATCAAAATCGTCAGGGCGCTCCCACAGCCGTTCATGACGATGAAGATGCCAAGGGCTAAGCACAACCTGAGCCCCGGGCGCGACCGCCCTGCCCCTAAAATCCTCGGGACAAGTTGTCTCGCGCACCATCATCGGCACTGGCGGATAGAGCCGCAGCGACTCGCGAAAGACGTCTCGAGCGATTTTGAGTTTAGAGACCACCGAAAACTCGGGTTCCAGCGCCGAGGCCTCTTGGGCAATCTTGTCCTGCCATTCGGGATATAGCGCACAGAGGTAGAGCGTCCACGCCAGTGCAGAGGCACTCGTCTCATGCCCAGCAAGGAAGAAGATCGCGACCTGATCTACCATCTCTGGCACGTCAAACCCTTTGCCCGTCAATGGATCACGCGTGGTCATAATTTTGGTGGCAAGATCGTCCGGCGCAGTCCCTTCTTCGAGCGCGGCAAGGCGGCGCTCTGTCAAGTCAGTGATCAAAGCGCGAATTACCTTTGCCGTTCGCCGAGTCTCATTCGAGAAAAAGCGAGGCATCCATTTTGGGCCCTTTACAAAGGCCGCAAGGTTCAAAATTGGCTGGCTCCGCTGATGCGCGCGAAATTCCTCGAAAACCCGTGTGGCAGTCTCATTTTCGATAGGTATCGAAAAAAGGGTGCGAAAAATCACATCCGCGGCGGCATGGCTTGTCTCTTGCTCAATTTCTCGCGGTGAACCATCCGCGATGGACGCAAGTCGGGCAACCGCACTTTCACCTGCGGCCCACATCGCGGGAAACGTATCGCAGAGCCGGCCCCCTTCAAAACTGGGATCGATAATTCGGCGCTGCCTTTTCCAAACCTCGCCATTGGTCAAGAAAACCGAGTTTCCAAGGATCGGGCGAAGCCCCGCTCCGACTCTGTCTGATTTTGGAAAATCATCAGGACGCTCGTTCAGCACCCGCTTTATAAGAGCCGGATCATTGATCATATAGCTTCGAAAGAACGGCGTCTTAAACTGTGCCATCCAAGCGCGGTAGAGCTTATCGGGCTGCGCCGAGAGGATGTCCTGCCGAAAAAGCCTCATGTAGCGCCAGAGCGATACCTTCTCGGGACGAGATGCGGGTTTCGGCGGCCTCATACGTTCACCGAGTTAAATCGGTTCACGGCGTGCTCAATCCTGCTCTTTGAGGGAGGACGATCCTTGAACCGATCGGCAAGCGTTAAGGGGCCAGCTGTTATCTGGAAATAGTCATAGTCTTTGGGTTGATCGAACGCACAAAGATACTGAAAATGGAGCCGGAAAAAGCGCCAACGCAATTCGGCCCAACGCTCTGGTGAGAGGCTTTGAGTAAAGGCAGCAGAGAAAACCAACGGCCATTTCTTTTTGTCTTCGCGTGCAACGCCGCTGACCGCTACTGGATCACAAAGCGCAAATGCACATCCGTCTCCAGGTGCGGTAACATCAATCCACGCCACCTGATCTTGTTCACTCAGATACCTTAGATCTGCTCGCAACCTGCCAGCATCACGCAAGAATGAGACCATCGGAACCACTTGTCCAAGTGACAAGAACCCAAGCGCGGGACCATCATGCGGCACGCGCCCTGTCCGCACCAGATCCGACAGGATCGAAATCGCAAGGTGCGCCCCCGATGAGTGCCCCACTACCAAAACTTCGTCCACATCCGAGGCGAGCGCCTCAAAAATCACACTCCCGAAGTCGGCCATTCGACCCTCTAACTCGGGCGGGTTGGCGCCATTCCAATGTGCCGAGTAGGCGTAATCATGCATGAGATAATAAGCAAAAAACTTGTTGTCCTTTGCCTTGAACCATCGGAGGACGGAAACCGCACTCATTGGGAAGAGTGGGAACGATAGGAGCCAAAATAAGGGCTGATACGCAGCAACTATTTCAGGGAGCGGAATCATTTTTGCGGCAACGAAAACGGCAAGTGCGTGAAAGATTAAGGTCGTCGCAACGCCGACAAGCCCCGCAATAAGAAGCTGCAATATCAGCATGCCAACTGGATAGAGCGCTGCGATCAGCGGCCCTTTGCGAAGAAACATCAGCCGAAAAAGCGCCCCACTTGCAATATAGGTCCATGCCGTTCGAACAAGCTGGACATAGGTCGCGAGGATCGTGTTCTCCATGCTGCTCCGCACGATATCAGACCAGACGAGAACATCGACTTGGGTATCGACTTTTGCGCCATCAATTTCGGCCTCAACGTGCCAGCCATAGCGCTCGCCCGATTTGGGAGACAATGACAGCGAGTAGCCGCAGATAGCTGCTTGGTCGGCCCCTTCTTTACGATAGAGCTCGCGATAACGGCGTGGATGAATCGGATCGTAGCCAGGGATGTAGAATACCTGACGCCTTTTCACCGGCTTCGCCGTTACGTGCTCCGTCATTCTTGGCCCCACGTCGCCTTTTTAGGCAGTGTAACGCCCAAAACTTGCAAAGATAAGTCCGGAAATTACCCCAAAGTTGCAAGACTTGGGAAAGTTTCAAGGAGCCAGAACGAGATATCCGAGAATTTACCAGTTAGCATGAGAATACCGACAATCAACAAAAGTGTGCCTGAGAGTTTCTCGACTGTGCGCATATGTCGTTTGAGCCAGTTCATCGGCCCCTTGAGACGCGGAAAGAACGCCGCGACGAGCAGGAACGGCATTCCAAGGCCAAGTGCATAAACCGCGAGCAAGAGCGTTCCTTTGGCCATATCCGCCTCGGAGGCAGCAAGACCTAGGATCGCGCCAAGGACAGGCCCCAAGCACGGCGTCCAACCAAATGCAAAGGCCAGTCCGAGAAGATACGCGCCAAAGGCGCTCCCGCCTTGGTCCCCTGCATCAATGCGTGCTTCTCGGTTGAGGAATGGAATGCGAAAAACACCAATGAAATGAAGGCCGAAAACGATGATGATCACACCGGCGATGGTGATTGCAACGTCTTGAAACGAAAGGAAAAGACGCCCCGCGGCAGAAAAGGCAAAACCGAGCAAAAGAAAGACGGTCGAGAGGCCCAGCACAAAAAAGACCGCAGAAAGCAACACTTTGCCCCGCGCCTCAGTCTCACCTTCCATCTGGGTTACAGAGACCCCGCCCATATAGGCAAGATAGGGCGGCACCACGGGGAGCACGCAAGGACTCAGAAAAGACAACACCCCAGCAATGAGCGAAATGCCCATCGCTACGATGAGTGAAGCGTCGAGAAAAGTGCCTGCATCAAACATGTCGCGTCCCCTTTTGACAAAGGACATAGGGCAAAGAAAGACGATCGTCACGCATCTTACGGTCACATTCGAGTAAGTCCCTGAAATGAAAACGCCGCCCCAAGGGACGGCGTCTTCGAAGACTTAGAGGCTCCACCAACCTTTGCGCTTTGGCTTGGGCTTTTCTTCCACCTTCGGCGCTTCTGGTGCAGCTGCGACGAGCTCTGGCTCAGGTGCTGGAGCGGGTTCATCTGCCTTTTCGGCAACGACGGCGACCTCCGCTACCGGAGCGGGTTCCGCAACAGGTGCCTCTTCCGCAGCAACGCCAGTCGGAACTTCTTCCCTAGGCGCCTCTGCAACCGGTTCGTCCGCATCTTTCTTCTTGCGGGTGGTCGTGCGCTTGCGTGGGGCCTTCTTGGGCTTCTCTTCTGCCTTAGGCTCCTCGGCTGGGGCTTCGCCCTCAACTTCGGCAGCTTCTGCCTTTACGTCCTCCGCTTCCGCATCCTTTTTCTTGGAGCGACTGCGCGTGGTTCGTGCACGTGTCTTTTTGACAGGCTTTTCCTCTGTCTCAGCAGGCGCTTCGACCTCTTCCGAAGTCTTTGCATCCGTGTCAGCGACAGCCTCTGCAACTTCAGCTACAGGCTGATCGGTCGAAGCATCTGCCTC